>CAIOBP010000074.1 GCA_903856295.1 uncultured Rhodospirillales bacterium
GAAATCATCGACGCCCAGGACGATCGGATGATCGCCGTGGTCGTCACCGTCGCCGCAGTCTTCAACCTGATGTTCTTCCTCTTCCCCGTTCCGATCATCAACGGCGCGACAAACGCCGCAGCTACCCTCTTCGCCGGATGAGCGTTTTCGCTTGGAGTCGCAGCTTCATCCGGCATAGGCTTCCAGTCTGAAAACGGATGGGTCGTTCCATGATCAAGGTCGTCGTGCGCGCCTTCGCGCTGTTCGGGTTTCTGGTGATCGCGGGAGCGGCCGGCGGTTGTTATCTGTTGTATCAGGCGTTTCTGGCGCCGCCGTCGCTGCCTGAAGCGGTGGTGCTGGCCATCGACCTTGATCAGAAACTGACCGAGCAGGGCGGCGACAGTTCGGTGACCGGCGGCCTGTTCGACGGGGCGGGCGGAGTGCGTGACATCGTCAACGCCTTCGACCGTGGCGCCCGCGACAGCCGGGTCAAGGGCGCGGTGCTGCGTTTCGGCGGCGACGCCCTGGGCATCGCCCAGGCCCAGGAGCTGCGGGCGGCGATCTCGCGCTTTCGCGCCGCTGGCAAGTTCACCACCGCGTTCGCCGAGAGCTTCGGCGAGTTCGGCCCGGCCAACAAAAGCTACTATCTCGCCAGTTCCTGTGATCAGGTTTGGCTACAACCGGTGGGGATGCTCGGGTTGACCGGCCTTTCCGCTGAAATGCCGTTTGCCCGGAAGGTGCTGGAACAACTGCATGTGGTGCCGGAGATTCTTCATCGCGAGGAATATAAGAGCGCCATGGAGATGTTCACCGAGCGCGCCATCTCCGGTCCCCACAAGGAAATGCTGGAAAGCTTGGTCGAGGACCTGTCCGAGCAGATGGTGATCGGGCTCGCGGCGACCCGGAAGCTCGACCCGCCCGCGGTGCGCCGCCTGATCGACAGTGGGCCGCTGCTTGGCCGCGAGGCGCGCGAGGCCGGCCTGATCGACCGTATCGGCTATTACGACGAAGCGACTGATGAGGCGTTGGACAAGGCCGAAGCCGGCGGCGGTGAAGCCGGTCTGGTCTCGCCCGAGGATTACCTGGACGCGGCGGGCGAGCCCAACGACGACGGTCCGACGGTGGCGCTGATTTACGCGGTCGGGGGCATCGAGCGCGGTGGCGGCGGTGTCAACCCGATGCTTGGCGGCGAGACCGTGGGCTCCGAGACGGTGGTGCAGGCCTTTCAGGCGGCGGTCGAAGACGACGACGTCAGGGCGATCCTGTTCCGCATCGACAGCCCCGGCGGCTCGGCGGTGGCTTCGGAGACCATCCGGCGGGCGGTGCTTCAGGCCAAGGCGGCAGGCAAGCCGGTGATCGTGTCGATGGGCGACACCGCGGCCTCGGGCGGCTACTGGATCGCCATGAACGCCGACCGCATCGTCGCCGAACCCGCGACCCTCACCGGCTCGATCGGGGTGATCGTCGGCAAGATGGCCACCGGCGGGCTGTGGGACCTGCTCGGGGTTACCTGGGACGCTGTCCGGCGCGGCCAGAATGCCGGCCTGTGGTCGGGGATTTCCCAATACAGCCCGGGCGAGCGGTCGCGGGTCGAAGCGGTGACCGACGATATCTACGCCACCTTCGTCAAAAATGTCGCCGAGGCGCGCCACATGACTCCGGAGAGGGTGCGCGAAATCGCCCGTGGCCGGGTCTGGACCGGCCGTCAGGCGCTGGGGCTGGGGCTGGTCGACGAACTCGGCGATCTGGACACGGCGCTCAAGCGCGTGCGCGAGGCCATCGGGGTCAAGCCCGACGCGCCGGTCAGCCTCGACGTTTATCCCCGGCCGAAATCCCAGATCGAGCGGGCCATGGAGTTGCTGACGGTCAGCGGCGCCCGTCTGCGCGATGGCGCCACGGTTTTGTCGCCACTGCTGCGGGCGGCCAAGGGGGGCGAGGCGCTGCGGATGTCGGAGACCGGCTTGTAAGGAGTCGAGCAGAAATAACCGCTCCGTCTGCCTTGGTCTCGTCGGTCCCCGCGTCGTTGCCCCCCACCTTGTGTACCTCTGGTACACGGCGGAGGGGGGCGCCTAGCGGGGTCTCGACAATCCCTGCGGCATCCGACGCGGTTATTTCTGCTCGACTCCTAAGGCGACCAAGGGGCTTTGCCCCAGGACCCCAGACCCTTGACTTAAGCGACAAATCCGTGGCTGGGGCGGCGTGGCGGTGGCGGTGGTTTGACCCAGCCGCGCGCGCCGGGTTGGAAGGCCAGGCCGCCGGCATAGCCTACGGCGTCGAGGCTGGCCGAAAAGCCCTCGATCAGCTCGGCGCGCAGGGAGTCGGGCAAGGGCGCGCGGCTGCGCAGGATCAGGTCGAAGTGACGGGATTTCGACTTGACCAGCCCGTCGAGCTGAAGCGCGCCGAAACGGCTGAGGTCGAGATCGAGAATGAAGCGGTGGCTGCGTTCGCCGCCGCCCTTGCCGCCGGAGCCGGCCTCGTCATCGTCGTCGCGCCGGACCTTGACGAACAGGTCGAGCCGTTGAAAGCCGGTGCCGTCGAACAGCGGCAGAGTCAGCGCCCGCCATTCGCCCGGCGGGGCTTGCGCCGCCTCGCGGGCCTGGGTGCGGAACTCGTCGGTCAGGCGCGAGAGCACATCCTCGTGGCCGCTCTCTTCCAGCGCCTCGGAGGCTTCCTCGCCCAGCCAGCTTTTGGCGTCGCCTCGGCGGATGGCGTCCAGAAAAAACGTCAGCGCCGCCGCCAGCTTGCGGTTGGGCTGCGGCACGACGCTGCCGAGCAGCGTCTGGGCCAGCGCACCATCGAGGCCGCCCAGGTTGGTCAGGGTTTCGGACAGGGTTGACCAGGGCGCCGTCTTGCCGTCCGTCGTCTCCGCCGGGTGGCTGAACACCAACTGCCGGGGATCGACCAGCTCGACCGTTAGTTTCGTGCCCTGGGGCAGCGGCCCCCGGATGGCCAGGGCCAGACTGCCCTGGGGCGTCACCAGCACCGGCTGGCCATTGGCGGTGCTGCCGGCGATGGTTCCGCTCAGGACCGGCCCGCCCTGGGGCGCGGCCACTTCCTGCCCGGCGGAAAGCGTGGCGGGGGTTTCGAGAATACGCACCGCCAAGGGCGCGCCGGGAACCAGGGCCGGCGCCGGGGCGGCGGGCTGGCCCGGCCCCGGGGTTCCCGGTCCGGGCATCGGCGCTTGCCGGGCGAGCGGCGGCGGGTTCGGAGCCGCCTGGGGCGCGGGCGCCGCCCGGCCCCCCGCCGACAGCAACTGTGCCGGCACCACGGTTCCCGGCTGGGGGGGCGGGACCTCGGTCTCCGGGGTGGTGTGGGGGGGGGCGGCCGCGACGTTCCGAGGCTGGCGCGCCGCCGGCTGCTCGGCCCCCGCCGGCATGGGCAGTGCGGCCAAAGCCGCCGCCGCCGGATTGGCGCCGGGCTGAGCGGTCAGGAACGCGGAGGCGCGGCTGGGCGGCTGGCCGGCGCCGATCTGGAGGGTGACCGGCGTGTCGTTCGGCAAGGGGGTGGCGGTGCGCATCACCACCTCGCCGGCCTGGGTGCGCAGGCGGGTGGCGCCGTCCGCGGTCTGGCCGACCACGGTGCCGGTGATCACCACCGGTCGTGACAGCTGGCTGAGGCGCTGGGGCAGACGTTCAAGCCCGACATCGCCCAGCGGCAGCGAGGCCGCGCCCGCCGGTCCGGCGACCGCCGGCCCGGATGGAGTGAGCAGGGAGCCGACGTCGGACATGGGCGCTCCCGATCAGGTAAACAGGCTCCGGGCGATGGCTTCGACGTCCTTGGCGGCATCGCTGGTCGGCGAGCGGACCAGCAGCGGCACCTGATGGCGGATCGCCTCGCGCACCTTGAGATCGCGGCGGACGATGCCGGCCAGCGGCGGCTGAAACTTGAGGAAATTCTGGCAGGCCTTGAAGATCGTGCCGTAGGTGCGCTCGCCTTCCTTCTGGTTCTGGGCGAGGTTGACCACGATCCGGATGTCGGCGGCCGGATTGGTCGCCCGTGTGACCTTGATGAAGGCGTAGGCATCGGTGATCGAGGTCGGTTCGTCGGTGGTCACCACCAGGGTGGTGCCGGCCGGGCCGGCGAGCTGGCGGACCACGCGGTCGATGCCCGCACCCATGTCCATCACCACGCAATCATAGGTGCGCGCCATGTCCAGCAATTCGTTGCGCAGACCGGTGAGCTGCTGCGAGGCGAGGGTGGCCAGGCTGCCCGAGCCCGAACGGCCGGCGATGATGTCGAAACCGCCCTCGATGAAGCGTTCGGCGGCGCGCACCATGGTTACCGACCCGGCGATCACCTGCCCGAGGTCGTATTCCGGGGTTAGCCCGAGCTGGATGTCGACGTTGGCCAGCCCGAGATCGCCGTCGAACAGCAAGGTTTTGCGGCCGAGCCGGGCCATGGCGTGGCTGAGGGTGATGGAGAACCAAGTCTTGCCCACGCCGCCCTTGCCGCTGGCCACCGCGACGACATTGTGGCCGCGCAGCGGCTTGACGTTCGTGGGCGAGGCGGAAAATTGTTCGGTCATCTCGGTTCACTCATCGTTCGACGCTGGTGTGCCGGGCTCATGCGTGAGTCCCCGTGTGGCGGGTGACCCGGACGGTCCGCTCGTGGTTCGGCATCATCAGCCGGGCGAGGGCGAGGGGGTTGAGCGGCGTCAGCCCTTCGGCCACCTTGGGCGAAATGCTGACATCGCAGAAATCAAGACGCGACTGGTAGACCGCCGCCAGCATGCTGCCGAAACGGCGGGTGAGGTCGAGACGGGTGACGATCACCCGCCGCACGCCCACCGAGCGGAAGATGGCGCCCATTTCGGCGGCCTCGACCGGATCGATGCCGGCGGGAATGACCAGCACCGGCTCGACCGGCGTCACCGCCATCATCTCGCGCAGTTCGTCCATGTCGTCGCCGTCGAAGGGATTGCTGCCGGCGGTGTCGATCACGATCTGGTCGGCGCCGGCGTTGACTTCGAGCGCGCCCGCCAGGGCCGCCGCGTCCTCGACCGTCAGCAGCTTCAACTTCATCAGCCGGGTGAAGGCCGAAAGCTGCTCGACCGCGCCCGCGCGCACGGTGTCGGTGGTGATGATGCCGATCGAGCGGTTGCGGAACATCGCCCGCGCCGCCAGCTTGGCCACCGTCAGGGTCTTGCCGGCGCCCGGCGGCCCGACCAGCATCAGGGGCCGGTCCGAGTGCTCATCGCCCAGCGGCTGGAAGGTGAACACCGAGTCCAGCGCCGCGCCGAGCGCCATCAGCGGGTCGGTGATGGCGAGTTCCTCGATGGCTTCGATCAGCTTTTCCGAAATCACCGCCGGAGTGCCGTGGGCGTAGAGCGTGTCGGCGACCACCTGGGCGACGTCGAACTCGTCTTCATAACTGCCGGCGTTGCGCCGGACGGCGTAGTCGGAGCCGGATGCCGGAGCGTTGGAGACCGCCGGGGGGGCCTCGTCGTCCTCGATGGCGGCGGTCAGGCGGACGCCGCCGCCCTCTTCCTCGCGGGTGGCGACGATGATCGCATTCTCGCCCAGCGACAGCCGGACCTGACGCATCGCCTCGGCGACCGTCCGGGCATAGAAAGACTTCAGGCGCACGGCGGCCCGTCCTCTCTACAGCCGGCACTGGCAAGCAAACAGCGCATCAAACCCTGTGTCACCGAATTGAACAATCCCCGCAACGCTCACTTGCCCGGTTTAACAAGATGGGTCACCAACAGGTCAAGCTTGGTCTGGACCTGATCAAGCTGAGCCTGCATCCGGAGCTGATTCTCCATCAAAATCTCTTGTCCCCGCTCCAGTGCGGTTTGCCCCTGCTTGAGCGACACCTGTCCCCGCTCCAGGGACGCTTGTCCCTGCTTGAGGGCCGTCACGTCGCTTTGCAGGGACGCCTGTCCCCGCTCCAGGGCGGTCACGCTCTGGCTCACCGCGACAAAGCCGGCGGTAAGGCGACGATCCATGGCGTCGACCTTACCGGTCAGGAGTTCGAGACTCTCGGCCGTGGCATCGGCGGGGGCATGCTTCTTGATGGCGACCATGAGACGATCCTGGAACCGGCCGGAACATCCATAGTGTGAGGCGTCGGCCCGGCGCTGTCAATGACCGGGCGATTCGCTCATGCCTGCCGCTTCCGTACCGGCGCGGTGCCGCCCTTTACAGTGGCTTGGGGGTGGGGATGGGGCGCGAAGGGTTTGCGCGTCCGGGCGGCCGCCGGTGCGGGGGCCGGGGCGCGGCGCGGCGCGGCGGGACGGGGCTCCAGGCCGGGAATGGTATGGGCGGTCAGGGGCTTGCCGAGATACTTCTCGATCGCGCGAACCTGGGTGAGTTCGCGGTTGGTGTAGAAGGAAATGGCGATGCCCGAGGCGCCGGCCCGGCCGGTGCGGCCGATGCGATGGACGTAATCCTCGGCGACCCTGGGCAGATCGAAGTTGATGACATGGCTGATGTCGGCGACATCAAGGCCGCGCGCGGCGACGTCGGTGGCCACCAGCAGACGGATGCGGCCACGGCGCAGCGCCTCGAGGGTGCGGTTGCGCTGGGGCTGGCTCATGTCGCCATGGAGGGCGGCGGCGGCATGGCCGTTTTGTCCGAGGTCTTCGGCCAAACGGTCGGCGTCGCGCTTGGTCGCGGCGAACACGATCGCCTTGCCCACTTCCTCGCTGCCGGCGAGGTGGGAGAGCAGGCGATGCTTGTGGGCGAGATCGTCGGCGCGCAGCAGCCGCTGTTCGATCGCCTCGTGGGAAATTTCCTTGCCGGCGATATCCACCCGCACCGGGTTGCGCAGCAGCCGGCTGGACAGCTTGATCATCGGCGCGTCGACGGTGGCGGTGAACAGCAGGGTCTGGCGCGTCGGCGGGCAGGCGGCGGCGATCTTTTCCACCGGCTCCAAAAAGCCCATGTCGAGCATGCGGTCGGCCTCGTCGAGCACCAGCAACTCGATGCCCGACAAATCGAGCCAGGAGCGGTCGAGATGGTCGATCAGGCGACCGGGCGTCGCGACAATGATGTCGGCCCGGCGCTCAAGCAAACGCCGTTGCTCGCGATAAGGCATGCCGCCAACAATGACGCCGGTGTTGACGCGGCAGAACTTGGAGTAGCGGCGCACCGCTTCCAGAGACTGGGAGGCCAGTTCGCGGGTCGGCGACAGAATCAGCACGCGCGGCCCGAAGCTGCCGGGAATGCGCGGGACCAGGGTCAGGCGCTGCAGGGCCGGCAGCACGAAGGCGGCGGTCTTGCCGGTGCCGGTGTTGGCCGAGGCGATCAGGTCGCGGCCTTCCAGGGCGGGGGGAATCGCCTGGGACTGGACCGGCGTGGGGTTCTGGTAGCCGCAGCCCTCGAGGGCCTTCATCAGAGCGGGGATCAAACCAAGATCGGCGAAAGCCGGCGCGGTGTCGGTGGTCAATCGAATTCCTTCGGGGTTTGGAGTCGGATGAGCGGGCTGGCGCGGGTCTCAGATCGACCCCAAAACAAACGCGACGCCAACCGGCGCCGCGCTCTGCCACCCTGGATGCGACATATAGCAGCATCTCAACTTTATTGCCAGCGGGTTTTTGCGGGTGCGAAAGAATCCAGGGCGTCGCCCTGGACCCGCCAAAGGCCGCGGGCCTTTGGAAATCATCGACTGGAAAGCGCGATCAGGGCACCAGCTTGCCAGGGTTCATGATGCCTTTGGGGTCGAAGGCGGATTTGATGGCGCGCATCAGTTCGACATCGAGCGGGGATTTGACCCGGGCGAGTTCCTCGCGCTTGATCCGGCCGATGCCGTGCTCGGCGCTGATCGAGCCATCCATGCCGCGCACGATATCGTTGACCGCGGTCTGGATTTCGTCCCAGCGGGCCATGAAGCCGGCGGTGTCGGCGCCTTCGGGCTGGCTGAGGTTGAAATGGATGTTGCCGTCGCCGACATGGCCGAACGGCACCGGACGCAGGCCGGGAATCCGCGCACACACCGCGTCGGTGGCCTGGGTGATGAAATCGGCGACCCGCGATACCGGCACCGAAACATCGTTCTTGAGCGAGCCGCCCTCATACTTCTGGGCTTCGACGATCGCCTCACGGATGAACCAGAAGGCGCGCTGCTGGCTGCTGCTTTCGGCGAGCACGGCGTCGAGAATCGTTCCGGCTTCGAAACCTTTCTCCAGGCCGGATTCGAAGAGGGCGCGGAAGCCGTCGGAGCGGGTGCCGGCGCTGGCTTCGAGCAGCACATACCAATCATGACGTTCCGATAGCGGATCGATCACGCCCTGGACGTGACGGAGGGCGAAGTCGATGCCGATGCGCGGAATCAGTTCGAAGGCGGTGATGGCATCGCCGGTCGCCTCGCGCATCGTCGACAGCAGTGCGATGGCGGCGGCCGGGTCGGGCACCGCGCCAAAGGCCGTCTCAGTTTGTTTCGGTTTCGGAAAGAGCTTGAGCACGGCGGCGGTGATCACCCCGAGCGTGCCCTCGGCGCCGATGAACAGGTGCTTGAGATCATAGCCGGTGTTGTCCTTGCGCAGCCGGCGCAGGCCGTTCCAGACCCGGCCGTCGGGCAGCACCGCTTCGATGCCGAGCACCAGATCCCGGGTGTTGCCGTAGCGCACGGTCATGGTGCCGCCGGCATTGGTCGACAACACGCCGCCGATCTGGCAGGTGCCCTCGGCGCCGAAGCTGAGCGGCAACAAGCGGTCGGCCTCGGCGGCGGCCTCCTGGACGGTCTGGAGCACGCAGCCGGCTTCGACGGTGACGGTGTGATTGAGCGGGTCGAGGTCGCGGATGCGGTTCATCCGGCTCAGGCTGAGGACGATTTCGGCGCCGGATTCAAACGGGATCGAGCCGCCGACCAGGCTGGTGTTGCCGCCCTGGGGCACGATGGCCTGGCCGGCCTCATGACACAGCCGCACCACCTCGGCCACTTCGGCGGTGCTGGCCGGGCGGATCACCGCCGCCGCCTTGCCGGTAAACCGGCCGCGCCACTCGGAAAGGTAGGGCGCGGTGTCGGCGGCGTCGCTCAGCACGCCCTTGGGTCCGACGACGGCCTTGATGCGGTCGAGAAGTTCGGGTGTCATGAGCTTCGCCTATTCGTTACGGGTTCGTAATTGTTTCGCGGGGCGCAGCAGCCCGGCGCAGCCGGTCGTTGATCGCGATGCCGATGCTGCGCTCGGGAATGGTCATCACCGCGATGGCCGCATAGTCGGGCTGGTCGAGCCTGCGCAGCATGGAATAGAGATTGCTCGCCGCTTCCAGCAGATCGCCCTCGGGCGAAAGATTGAGCCGGGTGGCGCCACCGCGGATGAAGCGGTCGGGGCCGAAGGCGAGCAGCGCCTCGGTGGGGCCGACGGTGACGGCGTTGAGCCGCACCGGCAGCCGGGGGGCATAGTGGCTGACCAATTGTCCGGGCGAGGCCGGAGCATTCATTTCGGTTCCGATACAACCTGTCGCCTCTTCGGGCGCCCAGATCGGGCCGATCAGCCCCTCGATCTCGCGCCGGCTGACCCGGCCGGGACGCAGCAGGCGCGGCGGCGTGCAGCTCATATCGACGATGGTCGATTCGAGACCGACCTCGCAGCGTCCGCCGGCCAGAATCATCGCCACCCGGTCGCCGAGTTCGGTGGCCACGTGCATCGGCGTGGTCGGGCTGACCGCTCCGGAGCGATTGGCGCTGGGCGCGGCGATCGCGCCGCCGAACTCCTTGAGCAGCGCCCGCGCCACCCGGTGGGCGGGCACCCGCACCGCCACGGTGTCGAGCCCGCAGCTGACCAGGGGCGACACCGGGGCGTCGGCGCGCCGGGGCAGCACCACGGTGAAGGGGCCGGACCACAGGCACTGGCCGAGCACGCGGGCGCGGTCGTCGAACACCGCGATGGTCTCGGCCATTTCCAGGTCGGGGACATGGACGATCAGCGGGTTGAAGCGCGGCCGGCCCTTGGCGGCGAAAATCGCCTCGATCGCCCGCTCATTGGCGGCGTCGGCGCCCAGGCCATAGACGGTTTCGGTGGGAAAGGCCACGAGGTCCCCGGCCCGCAGCAGCTCAGCCGCGCGTTCGAGGGCATCATAGGAGGGCGGGACGATTTCTGGGCGTGGGATCATGACGCCGTTTTACAGGAGCGCGCCGCGCTTGAAAACCGCGTCGACCGCAGAATTTCCGAGGAGGCGGCTTGCGCGCCACGGAACCCTGTACTATTGAACTCTGGCGGCGTTCATGAGGGGGCGAAGGTCATGGCGGGTAAGATCATCACCGTTGCGCAGCAAAAGGGCGGAGCCGGCAAGACCACCCTCACGGCTCATCTCGCCGTGGCCTGGATGCAGGCCGGCAAGAAGGTGGCGCTGGTCGATATCGACCCGCAAGGTAGCCTGACCCGCTGGTACCAGACCCGCACCGCCGCTCTCGAGGGCAAGGTCGATCTCATTCATAGCCAGATCACCGGCTGGCGCACCCAGAAAGAGGTCGAGCGCGTCGCCAAAGAAAATGATCTGGTGGTGATCGACAGCCCGCCCCACGCCGAGACCGAGGCGCGAATCGCCGTGCGCGTCGCCTCGCTGGTGGTGGTGCCGATCCAGCCCAGCCCGATGGATTTCTGGGCCACCCAGCCGACTCTCGATCTCAGCAAGCAGGAGAAGGTCAAGGTGCTGCTGGTGCTCAACCGCATGCCGACCCGCTCCAAGATGACCGAACAGCTGGTGAGCGAAATCCGCGGGCTGCTGACCCCGCCGGCGGTGGACATGGCGGAGACCCGCGTCGGCAACCGCATCGCCTACGCCGGCGCCCTGCTCTCCGGCCGCGCCGTCACCGAAATTGACCGCCACTCGAAGGCCGCAGAAGAAATGAACGCCCTGGCCGCCGAAATTTTACGGCGCATCTAACGGTTTCCAAAGGCCCTCGGCCTTTGGCAGGTCCAGGGCGGCGCCCTGGCCTTGCCTTCGGTGACCAGGGGCCTTGTGCCCCAGACCCCGGTTAATCCAGGAAGAATAGGTTGCGCAGGAAGCCCGGGGCCAGCACGGCCAGCGGGTTGACCGAGACGTCGGGCTGGGAGGCGCGGCCGGTGAGATGGTAGGTGGCGGCGAACAGGCCCTGGCCCTTGCCGCCGCTGAGCAGATCGCCGAGGAACGGCACCAACCCGAGCACCCGGTTGATGCCGTAGAGCGGCACGATGGTGCCCTCGATGTCGAGGGCGTCGGCGGCAAGGTGGATCGGCCCGTCGGCGGTCAGCCCCAGCGCGCCGCCCGAGCTGCGGAAATCCGCGAGAGTGAGGGTGCTGCCGCTCCAGGTGACGTCTCCGGCCAGTTGCGAGAACACCAGCCCCTCGCCGCTCAGCAACTCGACCAGACCGGTGATCGAGAGGGCATGGAGCAGGCGGGCGAGCAGCGGCGCCCCGACCATCCTGAACTCGCCCAGTTCCACCTTGCCGGAGACCGGACGGGTGGGCACGCCGGGCTCGCCGCTGCCGGTGATCGAGAACGGGCCGCCACGAATGGTGTCGGTCAGGTCGAGGGCGCGCAGCACGGCGCCGGCATCGCCGCCGGTGACCGAGAGCCAGCGCCGCGCTCCCGCCGGCAGATAGCGCAGCGTCAGGCCGGCGGAACTGCCGGCCACGAGGCCGTTCAACTCGACGGTGTCCCAGCCGATGCCATTGTTGCGCAGCTTGCCCCAGACTCCGGTGAAGGCGTGGTCCTTCTCGCCGGTCACCGCCCGCGCCGTCTGGAGCGTCAGATCGTAGCGAGGACCGGACGGCGGCGCGGCGGTTTGGCCGCCAGCCGCCGCCGGGGTGGCGCGTCTGGCCGCGAAGGCCTCGCGCAGCTTGCGCTTTTCCTGCTCGTTGCCGGGGCTGGAGAGAAAGGGCCTGGCATCGAGGCTGGGGCCGGCCAGCGCGATTTCGAAACTGCGGTCCGGCCGCGCCTTCAGCTCCAGCTTGAAATCATTGACGCCGCTTTTCACCTCGCTCAGGCTCAGCCGGTCCAGGCCGTCGGCGGCGATATCGTAAAAGCCGGTGCCCGTGACCTTGAGCCCCGCAGCGTCCCACCATAGCTGGAACGGCCGCATCGGCTTGCTCTTGTCCATCGCCAGGGTGAAGCGCAGGTTGCCCGGCGTGCCCACCGGCTTGTTCCAGTTCAACTCGGAGATGGCGAGCTGGGCGCGGGCGAGGCTGAGCTGGCCGGAGAGCGTGGTTTTCCGCCGCTTGTTCACCACCAGCGCGACGTCGGCCCCCACCGGTCCGGTGAGGCGGCCCTTGAGCAGCAGCGGCGCCCGCGCCACCGCCTGATCCTCGCTGAGCTCGCCCTTGACCTCCACCCGGGTCTGGGGATCGGCGGCGTCGTCGAAATTCTCGCGCCAGTGCACGGTCGCGGGAATGCCTTCCAGCTTGGCGGTGCCGGTGGTGTCCATGCCGGAGTTGTCGAGGTCCAGCTTCAACTCGCCGCTGGTGACGGTGATGCCGCCGGCGACGTTTTCCGCCCCGGCACCGTGCAGGGTGGCGCGGGTGCGAATCGCGACATCCTGAAGCGTGATGTCCCGCTTCAGCGGAAAGGTGAAATGCAGGTGCGCGGTCTGGCTGCCCTGGGTGCGGGCGGGATCGATGCCGACCTTGCGGGCATAGCCGAGCGGCGGCGTGTCGAGCACCCGCAGGGTCGAGCGGATCGATCCCGAGAGCGGGGTATCGATATCCATCCATTCCTGGGGGGTGTCGAGCTTGCTGACGACGATGTGAGCCTCTCCAAGCGGCATATCAAGAATATGGCCACCGCTTGTGACAAGGCTTAGCGCTCGACCATCCGTGGTGCCCCGGCCCGAGACGCCGATGATCGGCGGCAGCTTCTTGAAATAATTCACCGTCAGGTTGGAGCCGGCGAGGCCGCCATTGAGGGTGGTGGCGACGATCTCGGACGGGTCGGCCAGCGGCGCCGAGCCCTCGACGGCGATCCAGGCCTCATCGATCACGCCGTCGGTGATATTCTGGGTCACCCACTCGCGCGCGCTGGCGCCGACGCCGGCCGGCCACAGCGCGTCGAGAGCCGGCGCCGGGGTCCGCTGCAAGCGAAGCCCGCCCTGGATGGCCAGGCGTTCGCCCGACCGGGACAGCCGGCCTTTGAGGGAGAGCTGCGGTCCGCCGAAATTCAGCGCGATGGTCTCGATATCGAGCCGTTCGGGAGCGGCCGTGAACGGGTGCTCCGGCGCCAGCCGCGCCGACAGGCGAACCGTGCCGCCGGTCACGGTCACCGGCGCGGGGAGCTGGGAGGGCGGCAGGGTCAGCTTGCCCGGCGCCAGCGCGAGGTCGAGCGCCAGCTGGCCGGGGGTCCATGCCGGGTCGAGGGTCAGGCGCAGGGTGCCCGAGAGCGGCACCGCCGCCGCCGCCAGCGGGGCCAGGGTCTCGCCCAACCCGGCGAAAGCCGCCGGCTCAAGGCCGGTGACCGTGAGCGCCAGTTCGGACCCGGCCGCATCCGGAGTCAGTGTCGTCTCGATCCGGCCGATGTGCTTGCCGGCGGTCAGGGTGAAGCAGATGCGGCCGCCATGATTCTTGCCCCGGCCGGCGGCGGTGATCGTCAGGTCGGGCGCGGTCAGGCTCAGTTGCGCGTGTTCGAGGGCGAAGCCACCGGTTGCCGGGTCGATCGCCGCGGTCAGGGCCAGCGCGCCGATGTCGACCGGCGCCGGCAGTAGGGCCGGCGCCTCGATCCGGCCGGGACCGGCGCCGCTCAGCGCCACCAGGAGCCGCACGGGCCGGAGATCGCCGCCGAGCACCGCTTCGACGCTGCCCGAAAGCGGCAGGCGGCTGCCGGTGAAGGGCGCCAGCGCCGGCACCACCGTGGCCAGCGCGCCGCCATCGACGTCGCGCAGCTTGAGGGATGCCAGGATCGAGCCGTCGCCACTTTGCTCGCTGGCGGCGATTTCCAGTGTTCCCGGATGTCCGGGCGCCGGCACTTCGAGGCTGGCCTGGGCGCGCAGGCCCTCGGCGCCGCGACGGGCGGTCAGATTCGCCAGCGGCAGCGTCCAGGTGACCCCGGAGACATGATCGGCCAGGGTCAGGCTGGCGTTGACGATCGACAGCTGGGTCAGCGCCGCCAGCGGTCCGTCCTGTCCGGCGGGCTGGTGCAGGGCGGCGACGAGAGCGGCCAGCGGCGACGGCTGATCGGCGGCGCCGGCGTGGTCCGGGAGGGGCGCCGGAAGGTCGGCCGTCGGGCCTGCGCCGTCGAGGTCCAACCTCACCCGGCCGTCGGCGGTGCGCTCAAGGTGGAGGGTCGCCCCGATCACGCCCAGACGGGATAGCGCCAGCCGGCCCTGGATCAGGGCGCGCAGCGACACCCCCACCGCCAACTCGGGCACCTGGGCGATCTCGCGGCCGCCGACGGTGCCGACCTTGACCTGACGCAAGCGCAGTTCCAGGGGATGGCCGAAGCCGCCCCAGCTCAGCACGGTACCGGCAACCTCGGTGCGCAGATTGCCGGCGGCTCCGGCGGCATCGTCGAGGGCGCGGGCGAGGTAGGGCGTGACCTGGTCGACCGCGATCGGCCCGCTGGCCACCCGCCAGACCGCGAGCCCGGTCAGCACCGCCACCGCGAGCATCAGCGTGGCCAGGGTCTGAACCACAAACAGGACGATCCGGCGGATCACGACTTGCCCCCCGCGCGTCCGGCGTGCATATGGTGGCCGGGGACTCTCGCCCGACCGTCAAGGACTCCCGCCGCCATGATGCCAGTCTTCGCCATCGATCGCCTGCCCGCGCCGGGCGATGCCGCCAGGGCCGCGCGCGGCCTGGACAGCTGGCGTGACGCGGCGGCGGCGGCAGACCCGGAGCTGGCCGGTTTCGCCCGCGCCTTCGCCGAAACGCCCGGGGGCCGGCGGCTGATCGAGTCGGTGACCGGCAACAGCCCGTATCTCGGACTGAGCCTGACCCGCGACCTGCCGTTCGCGCGCCGGCTGTTCACCGAGGGCTTCGACGCCTGCTTCGCCGGCGTGCTGGAGGAGCTGAAACGGCAATATGCCGGGGAAACCGATCTCGCCAAGCTGATGACCGGGTTGCGGCTGGCCAAGCGGCGGGCGGCATTGTTGATCGGCATCGCCGACATTGCCTGCGCTTGGGCGCTGGAGCGGGTGACCGGCGCCCTCAGCGATCTTGCCGAAACCTGCCTTGAGCTGGCGGCCACGCATCTGGTGCGGGCGCTGGCCGCCAAGGGGGCGCTGATGCTGCCCGATCCGCAGCGGCCGTTGCAAGGCTCCGGTCTGATCATTCTGGCCATGGGCAAGTTCGGGGCGCGCGAGCTTAATTATTCCAGCGATATCGATCTGATCGTGCTCTACGACGACACGGCGGTGAAGGCCGCGGAACCGGAGAAGCTCGCGCGCACCTTCATCCGGCTCGCACGCGATCTGGTGCGCATTATGGACGAACGAACGCGGGACGGCTATGTCTTCCGCACGGATTTGCGCCTGCGTCCCGATCCCGGCGCGACGCCCTCGGCGGTGGCGGTGTCCGCCTCGGAAATCTACTACGCCAGCGTCGGCCAGAACTGGGAGCGCGCGGCGATGATCAAGGCCCGGCCGGTGGCCAGCGATCCGCTGGCCGCCGCCGCCTTCATGGCCACCATCCGCGCCTTCGTCTGGCGGCGCAGCCTGGATTTCGCGGCGATCCAGGACATTCACTCGGTCAAGCGCCAGATTCACGCCCATAAGGGCCATCATCGCCCGGCGGTCAACGGCCACGACGTCAAGCTCGGGCGGGGCGGCATCCGCGAGATCGAGTTCTACATCCAGACCCAGCAATTGATTTATGGCGGCCGCGATGATCGCCTGAGGGTGGCGCCGACCTGCGACGCCCTGAGGGCGTTCGTCGCGGTCGGCCGGGTCAAGGCCGAGGTGGCGGCGGAGCTGATCGCCTCATACCGCTTTTTGCGGCAGGTCGAGCACCGGCTCCAGATGATCGACGACCGCCAGACCCACCAGATACCGAAATCCGACGAGGAGGTGGCGCAGCTCGCGACCTTCCTGGGCCATGACAGCGCCGAAGCCTTTCGGGAGGTGCTGCTTGGTCATCTGATGAGGGTTGAGGTCCATTACGCCGAATTGTTTGAAGAGGCGCCGTCGCTGGCCGCCCCCGGCAATCTGATGTTCACCGGCACCGATGACGATCCCGGTACGCTCGAGACCTTGCGCGGTCTGGGCTTCGGCAATCCCTCGGGGGTGATCGCCACCGTCGCGGCGTGGCACCGGGGGCGCTATCGCTGCATGCGCAACGCCCGCGCCCGCGAGTTGCTGACCGAGTTGACCCCGGCGCTGCTCCAGGCCCTGGGCCGGACCCATTATCCCGACGAGGCGCTCGGCCGTCTCGATCAGTTCATGAGCCGGCTGCCCTCGGGGATTCAGCTGTTCTCGTTGTTCTACAACAAGCCCGGCCTGCTCGATTTCATCGCCGAGGTCATGGGCACCGCGCCGCAGCTCGCCCAATGGCTGAGCCGCAAGCCGGCGCTGCTCGACTCGATGGTCGCGCCCGACTATTTCGACCCGCTGCCGGGCAAGGACGATCTTGCCGCCGAATATCGCCGGGCGATCGGCGGCGCCGGCAATTTCGAGGATGTGCTCAACCAGTCGCGGCGCTGGGTGCAGGATCAGAGCTTCCGGGCCGGCGTTCACATTCTGCGCGGCATCGCCGATGGCGACCGCTGCGGCCCGTTTTTGTCGGCGGTGGCCGACATCGTGCTCGACGATCTCGCCGGGCAGGTCACCGAGGATTTCGCCCGGCGCTTCGGACGGATTCCCGGTGGCTCGATGGCCATCATCGCCATGGGCAAGCTGGGCAGCGGCCAGATGACCATCGCCTCGGACCTCGACCTGATCACGGTCTACCAGGTGCCGCCCGAGGTGACGCAGTCGGACGGGCCAAAGGCCATTTCGCCCTCGGAATATTACATCAAGCTGACCCAGCGCCTGATCAACGTCATCACCGCGCCCACCGCCGAGGGCCGGCTCTACGAGGTCGACATGCGCCTGCGGCCGTCGGGCAATGCCGGACCGGTGGCGGTCAGCCTCGACGCCTTCACCCGCTATCAGGAGGAAAGCGCCTGGACCTGGGAGCACATGGCCCTGACCCGCGCCCGCATCGTCAGCGGCTCGCCCGCGCTCAGGGCGCAGCTGGAACGGGTCGCCCGCTCGGTGCTGACCCGGCCGCGCGATGCCGTGCGGTTGGTGCTCGACGTCGCCGACATGCGCCGGCGCATCGACCGCGAGCACGCCACCAAAAACCCCTGGGAGGTCAAATACGCCCGGGGCGGCTTCATCGACATCAACTTCATCGCCCAATACCTGATGCTGCGCCACGCCCCCGATCACCCCGACGTGATCAGCTCCAACACCGTTCACGCCCTGGAAGGGTTGCGCGCGGCCGGGGTGCTGGAGGCCGGAGTCGCCGCGGACCTGATCAGGGTGCACCGGACATGGCGGCGGGTTCAGGGCTTCTTGCGCTTGACCACCGGCGGCGGCCTGGAGCCCAACGACGCCCCCGAGGCGATTCGGATCGCGCTCGGCCGCTGCGTCTTTCCCGAGCGTTGCGAGCCGGTGCCGTTCCGGGAGACCGACGAGCGGGTGCGCGAACTCGCGGCCACCGCCTACCATCACTTTCAAATGCTGATCGACGAGCCGGCCGAGCAGGAGCACCTGACCCGCTGCCGCAACCAATATCCACCGGACTAAGTCCCGGTTTCCAAAGGCCCCCGGCCTTTGGCGGGTCCAGGGCGGCGCCCTGGCCGTCGGAGACCAGGGGTTTCACCCCTGGACCCCACTGGGGTCACGGACCCCAGACCCCATGACTTGAGGACATGACCCATGACTCTCGAAATCGGCCAAGCCGCTCCGGATTTCACGCTGGTGACCGATGGCGGCGGCACCGTCGCGCTTTCGGCTCTCGCCGGCAAGACGGTGGTGCTCTACTTCTACCCGAAGGACGACACGCCGGGCTGCACCCGCGAGGCCTGCGCCTTTCGCGATGCCATGCCCGACTTTTCGGCGGCCAACGCGGTGGTGATCGGCGTTTCCAAGGACAGTCCGGCCAGCCACGACCGCTTCAAGGCCAAGTATCAGCTGCCCTTCATCCTGGCCGCCGACACCGACACCGCGCTGGCCCAGGCCTATGGCGTCTGGATCGAAAAGAAGAACTACGGCAAGACCTACATGGGCATGGACCGCGCCACCTTCGTCATCGACGGGTCGGGGGTGGTGCGGGCGGTCTGGCGCAAGGTCAAGGTCGACGGCCACGCCGAAAAGGTGCTGGCGGCGCTGGCCGGGCTCTGACCCGGCGCGGCGTTACCTGGCGCTGTTGGCCTTGCGGTTGGCGTCGAGCTGGTCCTGGGTGAGCTGGAAGCCGACCAGGACCTGATAGCCGCGCGCGTCCTTGCCCTTTTCCAGGGGGATGAAGGGCTGGATTTCCTCGCGCGAGCCGGCGCGCGGCACATTGCCGTTGAAATCGACGGTGGTGTCGAATTGCTGGCGGGCGATCGCCTTGCCATCGGGGTTGATGATCGCGGCGAAGTAGCTCAGCGGTACCGAGTTGCCGGCGAGCGCCGGTCCGCGCTCGGCGATCAGGACCACGCCGACATCGACGGTGACGCCGGTTTCGTCGTAGGTGCAGTTGCCCTGGTAATCGACGATCTGGGCGCGAAGCTGGATGTCGGGGGCGCTGCGGCCGCCGCCGGGGCGGTAGGTGGTGATCTGATTGGCGTCGCGCAGAATTCCGAATTTCGGGCAGGCGAGGTCGATCTTTTTGCCGTCGATGGTCTTGCCATAGAAGGAGTCGCAGCCGCCGAGCGCCGGTGCCGTCAGCAGCATGGCCAGGGCGAGCCGGGCCGCGCGGCGGCGAAAACGGGACGTGGAATGGGTCGGGCTGGTCATGAGGGCGCCATGGGGGCTGGTTGCGGGTGCGGAGCGACTGTAAAGAAGCCGCTGTTCTGAAACAAGGTCAAGGCTGCCCTTGCAATCGGGCGCGCGCCGGATGATTCTCGGGTCATGACGCCAGCCGTCCGCCCCCCCTCCGGAGCTGCGTCGGCCGAGGCGGCGCGTGTGGTCGCGGTGCTGGGGCCGACCAATACCGGCAAGACCTACCTCGCCATCGAGCGCATGCTCGGGCATCGCTCGGGCATGATCGGATTTCCCCTGCGCCTGCTGGCCCGGGAAAACTACGACCGCATCGTCGCGCTCAAGGGGCCGCGGGCGGTGGCGCTGATCACCGGCGAGGAGATGATCGTCCCGCCCAATCCGTCCTATTTCGTCTGCACCGTCGAGGCGATGCCGGTGGACCGGGCGGTGGCGTTTCTGGCCGTCGACGAAATCCAGCTTTGCGCCGACCCGGAGCGCGGCCACGTCTTCACCGACCGCTTGCTCCATGCGCGCGGGCTGGAGGAAACCATGGTGCTGGGCGCCGAAACCATCCAGCCGCTGATTCGCCGCCTGGTGCCCCGCGCCGAATTCATCACCCGGCCGCGCTTTTCATCCCTGAGCTATGCCGGGGCGAAAAAGCTGGCGCGGTTGCCGCCGCGCTCGGCGGTGGTGGCGTTTTCGGTCGCCGAAGTTTATTCCATGGCCGAACTGATCCGCCGTCAGCGCGGGGGAACCGCGGTGGTATTGGGGGCGCTCAGCCCGCGCACCCGCAACGCCCAGGTCGCGCTCTATCAGTCGGGCGACGTCGATTATCTGGTGGCCACCGATGCCGTGGGCATGGGGCTGAACATGGATGTCGATCACGTCGCCTTCGCCGGTTTGCGCAAATTCGACGGTCGGGCGCCGCGCCGGCTGGAGGCCCACGAGATCGCCCAGATTGCCGGCCGGGCCGGACGGCATCGTAGCGACGGCACCTTCGGCACCACGGGCGAGCTTGATGGTTTCGAGCCCGAACTGATCGAGGCGATCGAAAACCATCAGTTTCCGCCGCTGAAGGCGCTCCGCTGGCGCAATGCCGAGCTGCGTTTCGAGAGTCCCGAGGCGCTGTTGCGCTCCCTCGATCTGCGGCCACCCCGGCCGGACTTGATGCGGGTGCGCGAGGGCGACGATCAGGCGGCGCTGATGGCGCTGGCCCGCGACTCGGAGGTCGCGGCGCTGGCCACCGGACGGCAGGCGGTGGAGCTGCTGTGGGAGGTCTGCCGGATTCCCGATTTCCGCAAGGTGCTGTCCGACGCCCATACCCGTCTGCTCGGGCAGATCTACCGGCATCTGCGCACCGGTGCCCAGCGGCTGCCCGAGGATTGGGTGGCCGGGCAGGTGGCCCGGCTCGATCGTTTCGATGGCGATATCGATGCTCTGGTTTCGCGCATCGCCCACATCCGCACCTGGACCTACATTTCCAACCGTCAGCGCTGGCTGAAGGACCCGCAGCACTGGCAGGAGCGCGCCCGGACCATCGAGGACCGGCTCTCCGATGCCCTGCACGAGCGCCTGACCCAGCGCTTCGTCGACCGCCGGTCGGCGCTGCTGGTGCGCAGCCTCGCGGGCGGTGGCGCGTTGCTGGCGGCGGTCAGCCGCGCCGGCGAGGTGATCGTCGAGGGCCATGGGGTGGGCGAGTTGCGGGGATTTCGTTTCGTTCCCGATCCGACCGCTCTCGGCGAAGATGGCCGGGCCTTGATGAGCGCGGCGCGCCGGGCGCTGCGCGGCGAGATCGCCGAGCGGTTGCGCCGGCTGGAGGCCGAGCCGGAGTCCGCCTTCGCCCTGGGGGCGGAGGGGGTCATTTATTGGCGGGGCGAGGAGCTGGCGCGGCTGGTGCCGGGGCCATCGTTGCTCGAGCCCGGCGTGGTGGCGCTGCATGACGAGCTGCTCGACCATCCCCAGCGCGAGCGGGTGCGGGTGCGGCTCGCCGGCTGGCTCGGGCCGGTGATCGCCGGACCGCTGGCGCCGCTGGTCCGGCTGGCGGCGGCGGAGCTGTCCGGCCCGGCGCGGGGGCTGGCCTTCCAGCTGGTCGAGGCCCTCGGCGATCTGCCCCGGCCGGCGGTGGCCGAGTTGCTGGCCGGGGTACGGCGCGAGGACCGGCGGGCGCTGGCGGCCCACGGGGTGCGCATCGGCACCGGCCGGCTGTATCTGCCGGCGCTGGTCAAGCCGGCGGCGGTGGCCATGCGGGCGCTGCTCTACGGCGTGCGCCACGGCCTGCCCTTGCCGGTGCCGGTGCCGCCGGCCGGCCGGGTCTCGATGGTCGCCGATCCCCGCCTGCCCGCTGCCTGCTATGCCGCCATCGGCTATCCGCTGGTCGGAGCCTGGGCGATACGCTCGGATATTCTTGATCGTTTCGAAACCGGTATCACATCTGGCGCGCCTTTCGGCCGGATCATCGGCGTTGGCGAGGCCGAGGTGCCGGAGGTGCTGGCGGCGCTGGGCTATCGCAAGGCGGTGGGCGCCGATGGCGGCGAGGTCTGGCGCGCCCGGCCCGCCGTCCGCACGGCCCGGCCGCGACCGGCCCATCCGGCCGGAGCCGACAGCCAGCACCCCTTCGCCAAACTGCGGGAGTTGGCGCGATGACCGCAGAGCGCTTGCGCCTCGACAAATGGCTATGGTACGCGCGGTTCTGCAAGAGCCGGAGTCTGGCCGCCGACTTGTGCGCGAGCGGTCGCCTGCGCTGCAACGGCGCGCTTGTCGGCAAGGCTCATTTCGCGGTCGCAACGGGTGATGTGCTGACCTTTCCGTTGGGACGCCAGATTCGGGTGGTCAGGGTGGTGGCGCTGGGCGAGCGGCGCGGTCCGGCCGTCGAGGCGCGCGCTCTTTACGAGGATCTGGCGCCGCCAAGTGCCGAGACAGCATTGCCGTTCGGGGAAGGGGGACTGCGGTGATGAAGGCGTTTTTGCTGGCGGTGTCGCTGGTGCTGGGGGCGGCGCTGGCTCCGGGACAGGCGGCCGCCCGGTCGATCGCACCCGATTCGTGGTTCCAGCGCGACTTCGACACCAATTACAAGCTGTGCGCGGTGCGCAACAACCGGCCGGGCTGGTGCAATGGCTGGATCGACGCCGTCGAGGCGGTGCGGCCGAAAACCGATGATCTGACGCTGGCGGAATGGCTGCGGGTGCCCTTCGGCGACTATATTCTGGTCTGCTCGACCATGCTGCCGCCGACCTGGTGCCACGATTGGTACGACGCCTTCAAGATGTACAGCACCCTGCCGGAGTTCACCGAGCCCGCCTCGGTGCTGGCGAACCAGCGCATGCGGGAGGAGGACGCCAAGGCGGCGGCGGCCCAGGCCTGGAAAGACACGCTGGTGCGCATCTCGCAAAACAAGGTCAAGCAGGATGACATCGAACTGGTCACCCAACACGCGAAGGCCGGAGAGGTGTCGGCGCTCGAATTGCTCGGATGGATCTATTTCGATGGCCGGGGCGTCATCAAGGATTATGGGTTGGCCTACAAGTATTATGGCCGCGCCGTGCTGGCCGGGCGCGAGGATTTGCGGCCGATCCTTGAAAAAATCTGGGGTATGCTCAACGAGACCCAGAAACTGGAAATCAATCAGGTGTTCAAGTAGCCAGGTGTTCAAGTAGCGGGCCGGCCGGCGGCGCGGCCTTCGGCGATCGCGGCGCGGGCCAGGGCGTCGCAGCGCTCATTCTCGGGATGGCCGGAATGGCCGCGCACCCAGCAAAATTCGATGCGGTGGCGCTGCTTGGCCTGATCCAGGCGCTGCCACAAATCCTGGTTCTTCACCGGCTTCTTGTCGGCGGTCTGCCAGCCCTTGGCCTTCCAGCCGAAAATCCATTTGGTGATGCCGTCGCGCAGATACTGGCTGTCGGTGTAAAGCCGCACCGGCAGCGGCCGCTTCAATGTTTCCAGAGCGACGATCGCCGCCATCAATTCCATGCGGTTGTTGGTCGTTTCGCGCTCGAAACCATTTAGTTCTTTCTCGACGCCGCGATAGCGCAGAATCGCGCCCCAGCCGCCGGGGCCGGGATTGCCACTGCAAGCGCCATCGGTGAAGATGTCGCAGACCTCGCCTTCGGCTTCATCGCTCATTCGGGACCGTCCAGACAATAGCAGCCGAGACCGCGCACGCTTTGATGGAAGCGCAGCTTGCGCAGATACTCCCGGGGGTCCTTGGGCGTGACCAGCGCGCCCTCGGGACGGTTCAGCCAGTCGTAAAGCCGGGTGAGCAGGAAGCGCAGGGCGGCCCCGCGCGCCAGCACCGGCATCGCCTCCAACTCGGCGCTCTGGAGCGGCCGCCGCCGCTGATAGCCGGCGAACAGTGCCCGCGCCTTGGTGGTGTTGAACTCACCATTCGACTCGAAGCACCAGGCGTTGAGGCAGATCGCGAGGTCGTAGGCCAGGAAATCGGCGCAGGCGAAGTAGAAATCGATCAGCCCCGACAGCGCCTCGCCGCGGAAGAACACGTTGTCGGGAAACAGGTCGGCGTGAATGATGCCGGTGGGCAGGCCGGCCGGCCACGCGGCTTCCAACTCGGCCAGTTCCTGCTCGATCAGCGCCTCGAGTCCCGGTATCACCTCGTCGGCGCGGCTCCGGCAGCGTGTGAACAGCTCGCGCCAGCCGCCGACCGCCAGGGCGTTGGGCCGGGTCAGGGTGAAGTCGGCCCCGGCAAGGTGCATCGCGGCCAGCGCTCCACCGACCGGCGCGCAGTGGCGGGCGAGCACCCGGCGCGGCCACATGCCTTCGAGAAAGGTGAAAATCGCCGCCGGCCGGCCACACAGCTGGCGCAGAACCTCGCCATCAGTGCCCGGCACCGGCTGCGGGCAGGCCAGCCCCTTGGCCCGGAGATGATCCATCAGGCCGATGAAGAACGGCAGATCGGCAGGATCGACCCGCTTCTCGTAGAGGGTGAGGATGCGCGGGCCGTGCTCGGTGACCAGCAGGAAGTTGGAGTTCTCGACCCCTTCGGCGATGCCCTTGCACGAAACCGCCCCGCCCAGTGGATAATGGGCGAGGAAGGCGTCCAGATCCTCATCGGTGACTTCGGTGTACACGGCCATGGCCGTGCGGACTAAAGCAATCGGCGCCCCGGGTCAATACGCACTCATATCGGTCATGGACCGCGGCCCCCGGGCGCGCTATTTCTTGTCGGACGGAACGAACCCGAGGGGAGAGGTCATGCTTCGGTCATTTATGCGCGGCGGCGCGGCGACGGCGCTGGTGTTGGGGCTGGCCGGCTGGCCGGCGGGGGCGGGAATGGCGCAGACTGCGGCGCCCGTGCCGCTGGTGGTGCCGGCGCCTTCGGCGGCGCCTGCGGCCGTTCCGGCTCCTGCGGTCGCTCCGGCGCCTGTGGTGTCCGACTCCGCGGCGGTGTCGCCCGCGGCGGCGGCGACGCTGGCGAACACCATCGATGCCGGGTTGCGTCAGTGGTTGCCCATAGGCGGTGCCAAGTCCGGCTGGAAGTGGAGCGGAAAACCGCAGGTCACGCCCGCGGGCGACCACTATGATGTCGGCCTGCCCTCGCTTTCGCTTGTCGACGACGATGGCAGCAGCGTCAAGGTCGGCATCGTCAAGATGACGATGGCGCCGCTGGCCGGTGGCGCGTGGCAGGTCGGCATGACCGTGCCGTCCCAGATGCAGATCATCGCGGCCGATGGCAAGCCCGATGGCGAACTCACGATCGGCTCTCAACGCTTTTCCGGCCGCTGGCTGCCCTCGCTCGGCATCTTCACCGCGATGGATGGCGAGTACGGCGCCGTGACGGCGGCCTCCAAGAAGGATACCTCCCGCCTTGAAATCGCCAGCCTGATCGCCAAGGCCGATACCACCGAAAAGCCGGCGGGCCTGTGGTCGGGACCGGGGACCTTCGCGGCGAGCGGCGTGGTGATGACCGATGAGCATGGCGTCGAGTTGGCCCGGGTCGGCCGAGTCGCAGTCGAGACGGTGGTGACCGGAATGGACTTGGCCGGGTTGGTCAAGGCCGGTTCCAATCCCGAGATCGGCCGCCACCCCGAAATGCTGCGCGGCTTGCTCGGCGGGGTTTCGGGCAAGCTGATCGTTTCCGACGCCACCGTCACCTCTCCCGGCGACGGCAACGCCTTTTCGATCAAGGAGATCAGCACCCATGGCGGCATCGAGGGGCTGAGCGGGGAGCAGACCTCGATCTCCTTCGGCTATGGCCATTCCGGTCTGAAGCTCAATCCCAGCCCGGCCCCGGCCGAGTTCACGCCCGACCGGGTCAAGCTGGATCTGGCGGTTTCGGCGCTGCCCAATGCCAAGCTGTGGGCGGCGGTCGAAGCCTTGCTCAAGCCCCCGGCGCCCGAGCAGACCGAGGACACCCTGAGCGAGCAGTTCTCCCAGGCGGTGCTGGCCGCGCTGTCCGAGGCCGGCAGCCGGGTCAGCATCAAAGCGCTCGACATCTCGGCGCCGATTTCCTCGGCCGAGATCAAGGGCGACGCCACCTTCGACAGCAAGGCCGCCTTCGGGATGGTGGCCGGAGTCGACATGGTGGTGCGCGACTTGGAGGCGGCGATCAAGACGCTTCAGCCGGCTCCGGGCACCAAGGCCGACGAGGACACCCAGAAGACCCTGGCCACGCTCGGCCTGATTCAGGCGCTGGGCGTTCCGGGCAAGGATGCGGCCGGGCGCGATACCCGCACCTATAAGTTCTCGCTGGGCGGCGACGGCAAGGTCATGCTCAACGGGACCGACATGTCGGCGATCATTCAGGGCTTCGAAGGCCCCAGTCACGGTCCCGCAGACAAGCCCTGAGCCGGGCGGCACGGGTCATTGTGCGATTTGAGAAGGCCGGGAGGGTTGTAACCCCGCCCGGCCTTCCTCATATACGGCGTCGGCTTTCTTCCATTAACGGATTTCAGGAAGGGTACTCAGGTATGACCGAAGAACGTCTCAGCTTCCAGGCCGAGGTGAGCCGGTTGCTCGATATCGTCGCGCATTCGCTCTACAGCGAGAAGGAAGTCTTTCTTCGCGAATTGATTTCCAACGCCTCCGACGCTTGCGACCGGCTGCGCTACGCCGCGCTGACCGAGCCCGCGCTGTCGGCCGAGGACCCGGTGCTCGGCATTACCCTCAGCGTCGACACCGAGGCGCGCATCCTCACGATCGCCGATAACGGCATCGGCATGAACCGCGAGGATCTGGTGGCCAATCTCGGCACCATCGCCCGCTCGGGCACCGGCGAGTTCATGAGCAAGCTTACCGGCGACGCCAAAAAAGATGTGGGGCTTATCGGGCAATTCGGCGTTGGCTTCTATTCGGCGTTCATGGTGGCCGACAAGGTCGATGTCTTCACCCGCCGGGCCGGGGAAAGCCACTCGTGGCATTGGAGTTCCGATGGCCGGGGCGAGTTCACCGTTGGCGAGGCGCCGTCGGAGGCCAAGCGCGGCACCCGGGTCGTGCTGCATCTGCGCGAGAATGACGGCGAGTATCTCGAAGAGCACCGGCTTGGCGAGATCGTGCGCAAATATTCCGACCATATCGCGCTGCCGATCCGCTTCACAGGTGGCGAGGAGGGCGCGGAGACCAAGACTCTCAATCAGGCATCGGCGCTGTGGACCCGCTCCAAGTCGGAAATCACCGAGGAGCAGTACAAGGAATTCTATCACCACGTCGGTCATAGCTTCGATGAGCCCTGGCTGACCTTGCATTGGCGCGCCGAAGGCAAGATCGAATACACCAGCCTGCTGTTCGTGCCGGCGATGAAGCCGTTCGATCTCTTCGATCCCAAGCGCGCCCACCGGGTCAAGCTCTATGTCCGCCGGGTGTTCATCACCGAGGGCGTCGAGGGGTTGCTGCCGGCCTATCTGCGCTTCCTGCGCGGCGTCGTCGACAGCGAGGACCTGCCGCTCAATGTCAGCCGCGAAATGCTCCAGCACAACCCGATGGTGGCCAAGATCAAGTCTGGTCTGGTTCGGCGGGTGCTCGCGGATCTGGCCAAGAAGGCCGAAGAGGATGCGACCAAGTATGCCGAGTTCTGGGAGAATTACGGCGCGGTGATCAAGGAGGGCCTCTACGAGGATTTCGAGCACCGCGACAGCCTGTTCAAGCTGCTGCGCTTTTATTCGACCGCCGGCGAGGGGCTGGTGTCGCTTGAGGAGTATCTCGGGCGGATGAAGGAAGGCCAGGAGGACATCTTCGTCATCCAGGGCGACGATCGCGAGGCGCTGCTGAAATCGCCCCAGATCGAAGGCTTCAAGGCGCGCGGCGCCGAGGTGCTGCTGCTCACCGATCCGGTCGACGAGTTCTGGGTCGGCGCGGTCGGCACCTACAAGGATAAGAAGTTCAAGTCGGTGACCCGGGGCGGCATCGATCTCAGCAAGATCAAGCCCGTCGAGGATGCCAAGGAGGCGGAAACGCCCAAGGCCGGCGAGGGCGAGCTGTCGACGCTGATCGCGCTGTTCAAGACCACTCTTGGCGAGGCGGTCAAGGATGTCCGGACCTCCGAGCGCCTGACCGACAGCCCGGTCTGTCTGATCGCCGACGAAAACGACATGGACATGCATCTCGAGCGCATGCTCCGTCAGCACAAGCAGCTCAACGTCAGTCACAGCCGGATTCTCGAACTCAATCCGCGCCATGGCCTGATCCGCCGTCTTGCCACCCGGGCGGGCGAGCCGGGGGCGACCGACGCTCTCGCCGATATGGCGTGGCTGCTGCTCGATCAGGCCCGGATCGTCGAGGGTGAGCACGTCGCCGATCCGGTGGCGTTTGCCCGGCGCTTCGCGTCGTTGATGGAGAAGGGGGTTGGGTGAGCGTTGACGCAACCGATCCGCCGCAGGGGGCGCCGCCCCCTGCGCCCCGGCCGGGGGTGTGCCCCTGGACCCTCGACTGGTTCCTCGGGCCGGGGGGCGGGCGGTTGCGCTGGGGGTATGTTAGCTGCGACATGCCGTGTCGGGGTACCTTGCTGCTGTTCATGGGGCGGACCGAGTATCTCGAGAAGTATGATGAGATGGTCCGCGAGTGGGCCGGGCGGGGCTTTCAGGTCTTGGCCCTTGAATGGCGTGGCCAGGGATTGTCGGGGCGCTTTCTCGATAATCCAATGAAATGCCATATCGATGATTATGCCGTTTTCTATCTGGACTTTGGCGCCTGGTACGAGGCCGAGGTGCGGCCGCGCGTCGTCGGGCCGCTGGTGCTGTTTGCGCACTCCATGGGCGGGCTGATCGGCTTGCGGGTCCTCGCCGATCAACCGGGCCGCTTCACCGCCGCCGTGCTGACCGTGCCGATGGTCGCGATCAACACCGCGCCCTGGCCGGTGTTCGTCGCGCGGTTGCTGGCGCGGGCGGCGTGCGCCGTGGGCCGCGGCGGCTCTTACGCCTTCGGCCAGGGGGATTATGACACCGCCACCGACGGTGTTTTCGCGGGCAACCCCCTGAGCGGCGATCCCGAGCGCTTTTGCCGCATCCATGACGGCTTCCGGCGCGACCCCCGGTTGCGGCTGGGCGGCGTGACGTTTGGCTGGCTCGCGGCGTCGTTCCGCGCCCAGGCGGCGCTGGTCCGGCCCGACGTGCTGCGCGGGATCGCGACGCCGGTGCTGCTGCTGACCGCCGGGCGTGACCCGCTGGTGCCGCCCGAGGCCCAGCGCCGGCTCGGACGTTTGCTGCCCGCCTGCGTGATGCGGGATTATCCCGAGGCCCGCCACGACCCATTTTCGGAACAAGACACTATCCGTACGTGTGTCTGGGCGGATATCGATGTATTTCTCAACCAAACATTGCCAGATATCCGGTTGTATCCTGAATAAATCACGATCATCCCGCTGCTGAGTCCGCCGTTTCTTCGCTCTTGACGAAATAGCGGCCCTTAAGCGTATCATGCGAGTGTATGCCGGGCGATCTCCGCCCGAGCGCGGTTGTTTGAAATTTGATGTTTGCTGCTGCGTGCAGGATTATCGCCCGGCTGGTGCTGGCGGCGGCACTTTGCGTGTGGGCGTTTGCTGTGTCGGCTGTCGAGCCGGCGCAGGGCGAGGCCGTGAGCGCGCAAGGCCCGGCGCCGACCCGTCTTGAGGCCGCCTATTCCGCGCGGGCCGGCTTGCCGGTGCGCCAGTTCGGCTATGAGCTGTTCGCCCATGGCACCGGGAGCGCCGCCGGAGCGGTTACCGGCGTGGCGCCGGTCGGCTCGGTTCAGGGCGATTATGTGCTCGGCGTCGGCGACGCGGTGCAGGTGGTGCTGCGCGCCAGCCTGAAGGGTGGCACCAAGCGCTATCTGATCGATAGCCAGGGCTTGCTGGTGGTCGATGATTTCGTGCCGGTCGCCGCCGCCGGCCGCACCCTGGCCGAGGTGCGCGACGAATTGCGGGCGGTGGCGCGCGCCGCCATTCCCGATGCCGACCTGTTTGTCTCGCTGGTCGAATTGCGGCGGATTCACGTGATGGTGGTGGGCGAGGTCGCCCGGCCCGGCCGCTACGCCGTGACCAGCCTCGGCACCGCCCTCGACGCGCTGTTTGCCGCCGGCGGCGTCACCTCCGCCGGCAGTCTGCGCCGGATCACCCTGACCCGCGCCGGCTCCACGGCGCCGAGCCGGATCGATCTCTACGATTTGCTTCAGGCCAGCGGCCGGGGCGGCGACTTGCGCCTGACCGATGGTGACCGGTTGGTGGTGCCGCCGCTCGGGCCGACGCTGGCGGTGGCGGGCGCGGTGCGCCGGCCGGCGATTTATGAACTGGCGGCGGACAGCGCCGCGCTGTCGGTGGCCGAGGTCGTGCATCTGGCCGGCGGGCCGCTGCGCCCCGGCGCCGCGCGCGCCGTGCGGCTGATGGTCGGCTCCGATGGCATCGAGCGCCCTGTCGAGATCAACGACGTCGATCAGGATAAGCCATTATTGGGAAATGCCGATGTCATTCTCATGTCGCCGCGCCATGAGAATCGGGTCGGCGAGGTCCGGCTCGATGGCCATGTCCGGCGTCCCGGCCCGCGCGGTCTGGCCGAGCATCCGAGCGTCGGCCTGCTGGTCGGCCCCGACGATTTGCTGCCCCAGCCCTACTTGCATTTCGCGGTGCTGGAGACCGGGGCGACCGGCGGGCGGGCGCGGACGCTGGTGCCGGTCAGTCTCTCGGCGATCTTCGCGCTGCGCGAGGACCGCGCCCTGCGTGACGGCGACACTCTGATCGCGCTGGGCGCGCGCGACGTCGAGTTTCTGACCTCGCGGCCGGTGCTGGAGTTGCTGCGCGGACGCCCGGCGCCCGAATGGGCCGAGTGCGCCGGCCTGACCGTGCTGGCCCGCGCGCTGTCCGCCGATCCCGAGGGACCGCTGGCCAAAGGGCCGCTGGCGCGGGCGGCCGGCAAACTCGTCCCGGCCGAGGGCGGCTGCCCGCCGGTGTTCGACCGTCACCCGGATCTGCTGCTGTTCGCGCTCACCCATGCGGCATTGCTGACCAATGGCGTGCCCCGGCCGGGTTTCTATCCCGCCGCCGCCGCGGTGGCGGTCGGCGACCTGGCGCGCGAGGCCGGCGGCACCAGCGGCGCGGCGACCGGCGGCCGGGCCTCGGGCGGCGACATCGTCGAGCAGCTGGACCCCTGGGTCGAGCTGGCCGGGCCGTTCCGCCATCCCGGCGTCCGGCCGCTGAAGCGCGCCCGCACGCTGCGCGCCGCGCTCGGCCGGGGCAAGGATTTGGACTCGGGAGTCTATCCGCTGTTCGGCGTCATCGACCGTTTCGACCGCATCGGGCTGGTGCGCAAACTGATCCCCTTTTCGCCGCGGGAGGTGCTGGCCGGAAGCGTCGAGCACACTCTGGCCGATCATGACCGGGTGCTGCTGTTCCAGGCCGATGAGCTGCGGCGGTTGCTGGAGGCGGCCGAGGCGGCGGCGGCCGGCTATGCCCGGAGCAGCGGTCTCGGCAACGCGCCCGGACCGGGACGCGGCCGGAGCAATGCCGAGTCCCCGCCGGAAAAGCAGGCGGCGGCCGAGACACAGCCGCTGACCGATGATCCCGATGCGGCGCGGGTGCCGCCGCCGGGGCGGGCGGTGGCACCGGGGCCGGCGGGCGTCGAGGGCGATGGCGGCTTCGCTGCCCTGGAACGGGACGCCGCGCTGCTCACCCTGGTGCGCGATCATGTGGTGACGGTGCGGGGCGCGGTGCGCCGGCCCGGCGGCTATCCGGTGGCCGGACCGGGGGCGTTGGCGGCGGTGATCGAGGCGGCGGGCGGGCTGACCGCCACGGCGGACGCCGCCAGTGTCGAGGTCACGGTTGACACCGCGCACGGGCCGGGGCGGATGCTGGTCGACCTCAACGGCTATACCGGTGACGCCGCCCTGGTCGGGCCGGGCGACGCGGTGCGGGTCAATGGCCGCTTCGTGGCGCTGGAGAGCCGGGGCGTGGTCATTGAGGGCGAGGTGGTGCGGCCCGGAACCTATGATGTCCTTCATGGCGAAACGCTGTCCTCGCTGCTCGCCCGGGCCGGCGGCCTGACCCGCGACGCCTATCCGGCCGGAGCGGTGTTCACCCGCGAGACCGCGCGCCGCCGCGAGAGCGAGCAGTTCCAGCGTCAGGCCCAGGATATCGAGCGGGCGCTGACCTCCGAGCTGTTTCGGCCCAACACCACCACCCGTCCCGAGGGCGTGGCCATGGCGCGGCAACTGGCCAACGAGTTGCGCGGCCAGACCGGCATCGGCCGCATCACCGTCGAGGCCGACCCGAGGGCGCTCAAGGCCCGGCCGCAGGTCGATCTTCTGCTCGAGCCCGGCGACCGGCTGGTGATTCCCAAGCGTTCGCTGACGGTGGCGGTGTTCGGCGAGGTGCAGGCGCCGGCGACGCTGCAATACGACCCGGCCAAACGGGTGGAGGATTATGTTTTCCAGGCCGGCGGCGCCACCCGCAACGCCGACGAGGATCGCATCTTCGTGCTGCTGCCCAATGGCAGCTCGCGCCCGGCGGCGACTTCGGCCTGGAGTTTCAGCGACATCACGATTCCGCCCGGTTCGACCATCGTGGTGCCGCGCGATCCCCATCCCTTCGACTTCCTCGAAGCGGCGCGCGATATCGGCGGCGCGCTCGGTCAGCTGGCCCTGACCGCCGCCTCGATTTCCGTGTTGCAGCGACAATGAGAGCGGAGTGCCCCCGACATGATCCATAAGGGTATCGGCGCGGCGCGCGATGCGGTGGAGCCGGCGCTGTTTTCGGTGGTCACGGTGGTGCGCGACGATCTCGCCGGGCTGGTGCGCACCCATGCCAGTCTCGAGGCGCAGCAGTGTCGGGACTTCGAGTGGATCGTGGTCGATGGCGATTCGCGCGACGGCAGCCGCGACTGGCTGGAGGCGAACCGGTCCCGGATCGGCTGGTGGCGCTCGGCCCCCGATGGCGGGATTTACGACGCCATGAATATCGGGCTCGGCGTGGCCTCGGGCCGCTATGTGCTGTTTCTCAACGCCGGGGATGCTCTGGCCGAGGCGGGGACCCTGGCTGCCGTGGCCACCGCCCTGGCCGGGGCGGGCTGGCCCGATTTCTGTTATGGCGACGCCTTCGAAACCGGCCCCGGCGGCCGGCTGCTGCTCAAGCCGGCCCGCTCCCATCGCCGGGTTTGGTACGGCATGTTCACCCATCATCAGGCGATGTTCTGCCGGCGGGCGATCCTCGCCGGACTGGCCTTCAATCCGGCTTACCCGGTCGGGGCCGACTATGCCTTCACCATCGAGGTGCTGGGCCGGGCGCGCAGCCATCACCGTGTGTCGCGGCCGGTTTGCATCTTTGCCCCCGGTGGTTGTTCTCAGCGCATGGCCTCGTCAGGGCGCCGGGATCAGTCGCTGATTCGGAAAAGTCTGCTGAAACACAGCATTGTCCGTCGATGGCTGATTCACGCCTTGCAACTTATAGTTTATAATTCCCGCAAATACCTGCCGCATGTGTTTTGCGCGCTGCGTTACAGAGATAGATTTGACATGGTTAATCCAGAATAGTGTGCGGCGCAACAAGCGCCGCGCGAAAAAAGTGTAATCAGAGGATTGTAATCTGAGCGTGCTCGGAGTAAGAACTGCTGACTGACGAGGACAGTGAGCAGTTGGAGCCCGAAGATGCAAACGATTGACTCGAAGCTTGCTCCCGCGAGTACGATTACCCGCCGGGGCGAAGGGCCGAATCCGATCGACATTCACGTCGGCAACCGGTTGAGACAATGCCGGACCCTGCTGGGTATCAGCCAGGAAAAGCTGGGTGAGGCGATCGGCATCACATTTCAGCAATTGCAGAAATACGAGCGGGGCTCGAACCGCATCAGCGCCAGCCGCCTTTTCAATCTTTCTCAGGTGCTTGGCGTGCCGGTGAGCTTCTTTTTCGACGATATGCCGCCGACCTTGCAGAGCGAACCGCCGCTCGAATCGGCCGAGGAGGTCAGCGAGCCCGAAGGATTCGCACCCCGGGCCCGGCGTGAGACCCTCGAACTGGTGCGGGCCTATTACCGGATCGGCGAGTCGCCGGTGCGGCGCCGGGCCTTCGACCTGATCCGGGCGCTGGGCGGCGAGGTGGCGGTGCTCGAGGGCGCGGTTGCCGATTAGAGCCGGGGGCCGTGGCGGGGGCTGCGCTCGACGCCTCCGCGGCCGGCCTTCAGTTCACCGAGCTTGAGCCCGATCTGCCAGTAGTAGAAGGCGCGGGCCAGCGCGTAGTGAAACCCGGCGCGACCATCGAGCACGCCGAGTCGCCATAGGTAGCTGTGGAGAAAGACGAGCAGCGGGCGGGCCGGCGCCCGGTCGAGCAGCCGTTTCAGCAGGCGGCGCCAGCGGCTTTCGCCCTCGGCCATGGCCTGCAACCGGCCGTCGTTGCGCAGTGTCGCCTCCCAGTCGGAGTAGCGGTTGTGCCGCTCCAGCCACGCGAACAGGGGTTTGGCATCCTCGTGGAGCAGCGGCGCCTGGAGCCGGCCGGCGCTGCCCCCGAGTCGCGGCTGATAGTGGCCTTCGACTTCCCACATCGCGGCGACGTCGAGATCGGGGCAGTCCGGATAGCGGGCGTGGCGGCGGTCGAGCAGGGCGAGTTTGTGGTTGCGGGCGCCGAAGCGCAACCTGCGGCCGATAAACCTCATGCGCCCGGAGATATAATAACCGGCGTGGCGCGGCCCCGCCGTCATCAGAGCGGCGATTTCCGCTGTCAGCTCCGGAGTCATCCGTTCGTCGGCGTCGAGGTACAGCACCCAGTCGTGGGCGAGGGTCAGGGTGTCGAGGCACCATTGCTTCTTTTTGGGATAGCGGCCGTTCCAGTGGAACGGCACCACCCGCGCCCCGGCGGCGGCGGCCAGTTCGGCGGTGCCGTCGCCGCTCGCCGAATCGACCACTACCCGCTCGGCAAAATCCCGCACCGAGTCGAGGCAGGCGACGATATTGGCCGCCTCGTCGCGGGTCATCACGATCACCGAAACCGGAATCCGCTCCATCGGGCCTCGTTCAGGTTTCCAAAGGCCGCCGGCCTGTGGCGGGTCCAGGGCGGAGCCCTGGCCTTGTCTCCGACGGCCAAGGGGCCTTGCCCCTGGACCCCACTGGGGCCGGCGGCCCCAGGCCCCGGTGTTAGTCTACCGTCGCTTCGGCCATGCGGCGGCGGAAGGCGCGGCGCACCGGCTCTTGCCAGGCGCGGCGGGCGAAGACCAGGAACAGTCCCAGCCCGGCGCCGACGGCGGCGGCCAGGGGCAGGATGATCAGCGGATTCGGCCAGTCGGGCTGGTTTGAGGCGCTGGGCGGCTCGATCGGGTCGGCGGCGAAGGGCAGATCGACTCCGATCATCATGGCCACCCGCTCCTGGTCGCCGAGCAGTTCGACCAGGGCCTTGCGCGAGTCGGCGGTTTGGGCGGCGGCGAGGCCGGCCCGGATGTAACCGATTTCGGCATTGGCCCGGCGGGCGGCTTCGGTGCGCAAATGGGCGTCGGCGGCGGCGGTCAGCCGGTGCAGCAGGGTCACCGCGAACGCGCGGTCGGAGTCGCGGTAGCTGATGCGCCGCATCGGAGTGGTGCCAAGTGACTGCACGACGATGGCGCGGCGCAGATGGTGCGACACGATGTCGACGTCGGGGGCGCTCCAGTCCTCCCGTCCGGCCAGCCCCAGAATCAGGCCGCGCAGCCAGCCGCTCAGGCCGCCGGGGGTGTGCCAGCGGCCGGTTGCCGGGTCCCAGCGCTCGGGGAAGAGGTGGGCCAGCAGGCCGGGCTCGGTCATCAGCCGGGCGGCCACGGTGGGCGAACTCAGCAGCTCGACGAATCGGGCGAAGTCGGAGAGCATTTCGTCGCCGTTGCCGAACTCCAGCATGCTCATGGGCATGTCGGCGCGCATGGCCACCGGCGTCCGCGCGCCCATCGCCGAGGCGCCGGTGCGGGCGATCGGCCCCACCACCATCGAGGCGGTATGCTCGGGAGGCAGCCCGCGCAGCGCGAAAGCGGCGAGCAGCAGGGATCCCAGGGCGCAAACCGCCACCAGCCGCCATCCCGAGGTCAGGGAAAGCGCCAAAGGACGCCAGGGCGAGGCGCGCTCCCGGAGCAGGGACAGGTGAAAGGCGGCGGTCAGCTCGGTCATCGTCGGTGGACCCCTCGGCTCGGACCGTTGGCATGCGGGATGCGCATGCAAGAGTATGCCATCGTCCGTCTCCCGGCGCAAACCGGGGCTATGCTGCGCCGCAGTCGCGACCGCGTCGATCAATCCGCTTGATCGGAGCTCAACAAGGCCTTCAGGCCCTTGAGGGTTTCGGAAAAGCCGTGTAACTTCCACCACTGAAACGGTCATGGTGCGTCGCACCAGCGGCCCCGGCGCTGTGTGGCGCGGTGCCGTTCGTCTGGCCCCGGGGGAAAAGCCATGCGCAACCTCGTTTTTGCCGCCTTGATCGCCGTGATCGGCCTGGGGCCGGTGTCGGGTAATGCCCAGACGACCCCGTCGGCGAAGCCGTCCGCCCCGGCCGCCGCCGCGAGCACCGCCGTGTCCGCCGCCTACACCGACGATACCAGCCGCGTGCTGGCCATCGGACTCGGCGCGATCTCCGGCATGGTCACGCTGACCGTGATCAGCGGCAACCTGATCACCAGGACGGCGCTGGCCAGTCTCGGGCAGGGGGCGCTGGTGTTCATCGGCACCGCGCTGGGCGGGCTGGCGGGCAACTGGTTCTACAATCGCGAGCGTTCGTGAGCGGAAAGACAGTGTGAACGGAGCCCGAGGCTTCGAGACTAAATCCGGCGTGTTATGGAGCTTGTGACCATGCGAAAACTGGTGATGGCCGCCCTGGTTGCCTTGATCGGCGTTATGCCACTGGCCGCCGCTCCGGCTCTGGCCCAGACGGAGACCGCGACTCAGACCGCTCCCCAGGTCCGCACCACCGGGCCGCTGTACCCGATTTTCCTCGGGCTGGGGGCGATCTCCGGAGTCGCCGTCTATAATATGGCGAGTTTTGGCGTGGCGGGGGTGCCGTTCCTGGCCCCGGCGGCCACCACCGGCCTGATGGTCACCAACGCCGCCATTTCTCGGAATCGCCTTTATACCGTGGTGAGCGCCGTGGTCGGCGCCTGGGTGCTGAACTGGCTGTACGGAAACTGAAGCGGGCGAATCGGGCGTTGCGTCGCGGGCGTTGGGGAGGGGGCATGCGCAGGCTGGTGGTGTATCTCATGGTCGGACTGCTCGCGCTGGCGACGGCGATGCCGTCGCGATTCGCCTGCGCCCAGGAGCCGTGGCAGGAACCGCCTCCGGTCAAAATCCAGACCCGCGACATCACGCCCTATATGGTCGGGCTCGGCGCGATCATGGGCATGATCGCCTTCAACATCGCGGCGCCGACGGTTTCGGCTTGGTATGGTTCGGCGCTGGTCTCGGCGAAAAACATCCGTTCGGTGCTGTGGGCGACCGGGCAGGTCGCGGCGGGTGTGCCGGCCGCCACCGCCGGCGCCGCCGCGCGTCCGGCCGCCGCTGCTGCGGGGCCGGTGGTGCAGCCTTTGACTCAGACCATGATGGCCCAGGCCCAGATCATGGGCACCGCCGCCGCCGCGGCCGGCGCCATCGTGGTCAACGCCTTCTACAAGACGGTCAACTGGGTAACCGGGGCGGCGCCCTGACGCTCCCGCCGGCGATGTCCCGCCGGCTCGGGATCGTTCCGGTCAGTACCGGGCGTCGGAGCGGAACACGAACTGGTTCAGCGACTTGAGCTCCAGGGTCGCGTCGTCGTAGAGGCCCTCGAGGGCGTCCTTGCGGGTGATCAGCCCCTTCAGCCGGCCGTCTTCGACCACCGGGAGATGCCGGATGTCCTTTTCGGCCATCAGCTTGAGCAAGGACACGACGTCGTCGCTCAGCTTGGCCGCGATCACGGTTTTCGACATGATGTCGGCGACGGTGAGGGAGAACAGGGCCTCCTTGTGATGCTGAATCGCGTAGACGATATCGCCCAGCGACAGCACGCCGACGACGAAGTAATCGGGGTCGAGCACCACCGCCATCGAATATTTCTTGCCGCCGACTGTGGCGTGAAAGTGGCTGGCGGCATCGACGACGGTATCGGTGCTTTGCATCGTCAGTGCCGAGTGCCCGTACTGGTCCAAGAAGCGCTGGGCGGTCAGGGGCGTGGATGAGGTTGCGCTGTAGTCCATGGTGAGTCCTCAAACGCTGGGCTGGAGCAGGACAAATATTTGCGATTGGATACTATCACAGCTCGGCGGAGTGGCGACAATTTTCCCGGCGTGGTACCGGCAATCGGGGGAGCGCCGCTCCCCCGGCCCCCCTTGCCAGGGACCGCCGGCCCCTGGACTCCGGGACTTTTTTCTGTTCCCCCCATCCCGGCGGTGTTGTCGCGGCTTCGGGGATGGGGGGAACAGAAAAAACCCGTGGGGTCCGGGGAGCCCATCGGGTTCCCCGGGCAGGGGTTCGGGGGCGGCGGCCCCCGACAGCGTCCGGCTGGCCCGACTCAGCCCAAGGATGCTAGGGCTTTCAGGATGTGCTTGTCGTATTTGAATTCAGCCTCGGCGAGCATCCGGTCTCTGGACGCATCCTCATTGCCATCACTGTCTTTGATATAGTCTTCTCGAGAGAACTCTTCGGCCTGATAAAAATTCGCCGCCGCAACGTGGTTGAGGCAACTGTTGCAGTGTTCGGTATCGTGCATGTGAATGACGTGGACGGCGATCACGACGCCGAGGCTGCCGTCGCGCACCTTGGCGAAGACATCGGTGAAGAAATCGCCATAGCCTTCATCCCAACTGCCGTCACAGTACAGGCCATGTTCATGCCGAACCAGGGTGTCATCGAGCCAGGTCTTCGTGCTGTATTCGTTGGCGCCCGGTTCGCGCTGCTCGAAGCGTTCAAAGCCTTCGGTGCGATACAAGGCCGCGACCTTTTCCTGGTCGCCGATCACAAACAGTTTCATCCAGTCCATTTACCGCTTCCCGGCCAAGGGCTCACGACCGGACGGGGTCCGGCGAACTCCTGAGGATACGCCAAAACCCCAGGCATTGCCAATCGCTCGCACAAAGAAAACGGCGGACCCTTCGGCCCGCCGTTTCTGGAGCACCTTCCGGTCCGGCGCGATCCGCGCGGGCCGGCAACCGAGTCGGCTCAGCCGTCGAGCAGGAAGCGGCGGTTGAGCGGCAGCACCGGGCGGGCGTTGTTGGAGAACAGCGCGCCGACGGCCTTGATCTGGTCCGCGGTGGCGGTCATCGGCACCTTCAGCACGTTCCAATGCACGATCTCGCCGCAGGCCGGGGTGGTCAGCGAACCTTCGTAGCGGTAGCGGTCATGGTTGGTCGGCAGCAGCTTCGTGGCATCGAGGGTGAGGGTGGTCTTGGTATCGCCCTTTTCCTTGGGCATGTTGGCGAACACCGAGGCCCACGACTCATTGGAGGCGCCCTCGGACATGAAGACGCCGATCACCAGCGCCGCATCCTTCTTTTCGTTGAAGTGGACGAAATGCGCCTCGAGCGCAAAGGTCTTGCCGTCGACCAGATGCTCGCTCGGATGGTGGATGTGGAACTGGATCAGATTAAAGACTTCGCCATCACCTTCGGTGGTGGTGTTTCCCGGCGGAATATTGACCACGATGGTGTGGCCGTTGTGGCTCACGGTCAGCGGGAAGGGCTTCCAGTTCAAAACCAGCTGGGACAGGGAGGCGTGAACCGGCTTGGCCAGATTGATCGGCGATTGCTGGGTGCCGATCGAGCAGCTCTTATAGTCGGGCTTGAGTTCGCCCCAGTGCTCCGGACCGGTGTCACCCTCATAAGTCCAGTGTTTTTCATGACCGCCGTGGGCTTCTTCGGCGGAGACCCCGCTGGCAAGACAAATCGGACACGCGGCGGCGGCAGCCATGCCGGACAACACAGAGCGACGCTTCAACTGCATGTGAGGCTCCTTGATCAAAAAATAATTGGGTGAACCATCGGCGAAAATGCGGCCGCCGCACACTTGGGTCAGCTGTGCGGGCGGCGAGGAGTGGCTGCCAGTGACCACTCTCAAAGCAGTCGAATTTATGCCATGACGCGCTGCGAAATCAAATAGCTATTGTGGCGGAACCATGGCGGTGCCGGCCGGTGCGGACACTCTTGACGGCCGCCGGGAAAACGCTACCAGTGCCTGCGGCGGAGCGCGCGGCTTGGAGGAGGGAAGGGGCGATGGGGGAGGCAAAGGCGGGGCAGCCGCCCCGATTCGTTGTCCAGTGCGCCAAGGGCAAGGCCTGGAAAACCCTGGTGGTCGAAGAGGATCAGGGGCTTGGCGAGCGGGCCTTCCGGGAGGTGGTCAAGGTCAACCCCCGGGGCTACTTCCGGCTGATCCGACTCGACTACAACCCCGCCTCCAACTTCGAGGGTCAGGAGTTCGACTGGAAACTCTTGAACCTGCACGACCCCAAAAAGGGCCGGAGCGGCGGCGGCGCGGGGCGAGGCCAGGATCGGCGTCGCCGGGGGCCGAAGGAAAAAGTGCCGGTGCCGTTCCGGCTCTATGCCGTGGCGGTGGTGCTCGGGGTGATTCTGGCCGCGCTGCTGTATCTGCTCTATGGTCCGCACCCCGGAGGGCGGGGGGATCAGCCGGTGCCGCCGTCCTCGGCGTCCCAGGTTCAGACGGCGCCGCGTTAGAGTGGGATCACATTGACCGGACTCGGTCAATGTGTGAATCCCGCTCTAAAATCAAATAGCTAGAGCAAGATTTACGCTGCGAGGTGGTTCCATCTCTTCGCGATCTTGCTCTAGCCCGGCAGGCCGTGGATGGCGGCCTGGGGTTGGAGCAGGTCGCGCAGGCGGGCGAGCGCCTGCTTTTCCAGTTGGCGCACCCGGTCCTTGGACAGGCCGAGTTCGCGCCCGATCGCCTCGAAGGTCTTCACGACGTCGCCCATATGGCGTTCGCGGATGATCGCGGCTTCGCGCGCCGGCAGCATGGCGAGGGCCTTGTCGATCAGGCCGACCCACAGCCGGGTCATGCCCGAGGCGGCGACGATCTCTTCCGGAGTCGGCTGATCGGCGGCGAGGCGGTCGGCGAAGCTGCCCCGTGGCCCGCCATGATCGGACGAGGATGGCAGCGGCGCGTCGAGCGGTTGGTCCTTGCCCGCCACCCGGCGCGCGAGTCCCGCCACCTCGGCCGGCGGCAGACCGAATCGGCGGGCCAGCCGTCCCATCACATCCTCGGCCAGGGTTTCGCCGAAGGGCGCGCTGGGCTGCGACTCGGCGTTGTGGCGTTTCAGGTTGAAGAACAAGGCCTTGTGGGCCGCGGTCTTGCCGATGCGCACCAGCGACCACGAGCGCACGACATAATCCTGGATCGCCGCGCGGATCCACCACATGGCGTAGGTGGCGAGTCGGGCGTTGTGATCGGGATCGAATTTGCGCACGGCCTGAATCAAACCGATCGTGCCTTCCTGGATCAGATCGTTGATCGGCAGGCCAAGCCGGCCATAGCGGCGGGCGATGGTCGCCACGACCGCAAGGTGGCTGACGATCAGTCGTTCGGCGGCGGCACCGTCACCGGCCGCCGCCCGCACCGCCAAGTCCCGTTCCTCGTCGGGCGCGAGGAACGGCACGCGGTGGCCGCGACGCTCGGGGGAGGGGGCGAAGAGGGCGGGTATGGGGACCATCGCGAACGGAATGCTGCGTATTCGGTGCCCCAAGATGGCACGCCCGGAGGGCCAGTCAACCCTTTGCCGCAGAGGCCGGGGCGCTGCGCGGCGCTGCGGCGATTTGACACGGCGTTGGTGCCGGGCGCGACTCGCAAGGCGCGATTCCCGTGGGTTTTGCGCGGGCGGAGGATGGGCGCGCGCGTTTGGTCCGGCCGGCTCCGGGCGCGTGTCGGAGGGCGTCGCCGATTCTTCATGGAGTGTTAAAGACTTGTGCGGCGAGAGGTCGAAAAAGCGGCAAACGGGAGGGAATCATCGCCTTGACTCCCGGTGCGGACGGGAGGAAAATCCGCCGCTTCCGCCCGCGCTCCGTCTGCGGTTTCCGGCCGCTCTTTTCCGGCCCTGGAGTAGGCTGCCACATGTTGTGTGTAGCGCGCGGCTTCGCCCCCCTATCTAGTGTGCGTGAGTTTCCGCAGGGGGGAAGCGCCGAGGTTTGGAATTATGCTGCGCCGCACAAAATAATCGTTGACGGCAAATTCGACGTTTGCATATTATTAACTCAGATGTGTTGCGGAGCGACGAAGCTGGCGAACAGCCTTCGGATATCGCTCCCCGCCAGACAGTTCGCTGGATGACCGGGGAGAGTCGCCGCTTCGTGAAATCTGTGACGCGGCTATATTTGAGGAAATCACCCATGGCTAAACCGACTGCCTATCCGTTCTTCGAAATGGACGTCTCCAAGGTTCTCGCCGAGTTCAAGCTGCCCGGCGTTGATGTCGATGCGATCCTGGCTTCCCAGCGCAAGAACATCGAAGCTGTGACCGCCGCCAATCAGCTCGCGATTGAGGGCATGCAGGCGGTGGTTCGTCGTCAGGCCGAGATCCTGCGCACCACCCTCGAAGAGACCGGCACCATCCTGACCGAGGTTCTCGGCGCCGGCGCTCCTGAAGACAAGGCTGCCAAGCAGGCCGAACTGGTGAAGAGCGCGTTCGAGAATGCTCTTTCCAACATGAAGGAATTGGCCGAACTGGTCGCCAAGTCCAACACCGAGGCCGCCAACGTCATCAGCAAGCGGGTCAGCGAAGGCCTGGAAGAGCTGAAGACCGCGCTCGCCAAGGCGTCCAAGAAGTAATTCGGCTGTCGCAGCCGGTTTTCCGGCGGCGTTCGTCAGCAGGAATTGGGCCGCCCGCTTCGGGCGGCCTTTCTTGTGTCTGACATCAGGGCAAGAATGGGAACGGCAATGGCTGGACTGCCTCAAGCACGCAAAACCGTGAGGCCGGGGCTGCCGGTGAGCCTCTCCGCCGTCAAGGCCGGAGTTCGCATGATGGCGGGTCGCGACGGCTGAGCCCAGTTCCCGCTGATCTGGGCTCAGCGGGATTTGGTCTGAGGCGCTGGTCAGGGGCGAAGCGCGGCGGTGTCCCAACCCGGTTGGCGATCGCTGGCCGTGACGCGGTGGCTGACGGCGCCGTTCTGAGTGCCGCTCACCCGGACCCAGCGCGGCACCAACTCGTTGTTGATGTCGTCGAGGATGGCCGAGACCAGGGCCTCCAGAGTCGGCCAGGGCGCCGCGTTCAGCGAATCGAGGTAGGCCGCGAAGGCGTCGGGACGCAAAACCCGGCGGTCGGGAACGTATTCGAGGGTCAGCGCCCGGCCATCGGCCAGCGTGCCGCTCCAACACACCTGGGTGTCGAGCCGGGGGGCCGGATTGGGGGTTGAGCCCAGCCATTGGCGGCGGGTCAGCCGGCCGCAATCGTCACCATGTGCCATCGCCGGAGCCTCCGCGCTTGACCGTGCCATCGTCGCCCGCCACCCTGGGGCCATGAACCGACCATCCTATATGGCCCAGGCGCTGGCCGCAGCGGAAACGGCGGCGGCGCTCGGCGAGGTGCCGGTGGGTGCGGTGATCGTCGAGGCGGCCAGCGGCCGGGTGCTGGCCGCCTGCGGCAACCGCGTCGAGTCGCTGGCCGATCCCACCGCCCACGCCGAGGTGCTGGCGATTCGCGCTGCCTGCGCCGCGCTGGGGGCGCCCCGGCTGCCGGGGTGCGACCTTTACGTGACGCTGGAGCCCTGCGCCCTGTGTGCCGCCGCCATCAGCTTCGCGCGGGTGCGGCGGGTCTATTTCGGCGCCTACGACCCCAAGGGCGGCGCCGTCGATCACGGCCCGCGCTGGTTCCGCCAGCCGACCTGCCTGCACGCGCCCGAGATCATCGGCGGCCTGGAGGAGCAGCGCTGCGGCGCCCTGCTGCGCACCTTCTTCCAGGCCCTCAGATAACCGGGGTCTGGGGCCTGCGGCCCCAGTGGGTCCAGGGCGAAGCCCTGGCCGTCGGAGAC
>CAIOBP010000075.1 GCA_903856295.1 uncultured Rhodospirillales bacterium
CTGCTCGGACATCTCGTCTTGGTCCTGGCTCGCTCAATCGACTATATCATTGGTTGGTCAAACTGGAGGCGATGGCACCAAGCCATCGCGCGCAGGTGCCATAGCAGGAGAAAGATTGCCAGGATTCAGAAAGTGCCACTGTAGTAATAGCGATCGCTGGCAGCGGTGTCCGCTCCAGCCGCTCGAAACTGGTGACGGTCTGCCGGGCCTTGAGCCCCAGTTCCGCGGCCACCCGCAACAGGTCCGTGCTACCGAGGCTTCCCGCCGCACCCAGCCGGTGCCGTAGCTGCGCCGGCTCCGCCGCCACCTGATGGAACCGCAGCACCATCACCAAGCTGAGCAACCCGCTGTCGGTCTCAGGGCATGCCGTTCCGGCTGGCGGGGCGTTCGGGTCCAGGCTGTCCACGAGACGTATCTATCTATACGATTAACTTAGCAGACTTACCATTCCAAAAATTACAGCATGTGTCAATGGTCAAGATAAAAACTAGCGTTTATCTAAAGTTGTGCCCACTTAGTTCCGGGACATTCTGCGCATAAGCAATCTCGGCGCCAAGCACATCACGGCACAGACTAACTCAACAGCACTTTCCATGATATATGAGCAACTTCAGATTTTGTATGCTAGATGCTCATACTAATTTTAGCGGAAAAGGGCCAGGTTCGGGAAGGTTCGTCGAGGCGCTCGCGTGGGTGGTGATCCAGGCAAGAGAACATCTGCGCCTTGCCCGCGCGACCCGCCCTGGCTACTCTATCCCTGCGTCCTACTGCCGTCCGGAGTCCGCCCATGTCCGGCCTGCCCGCCGATCTCGCCAAGGTCCTCGCCGACGTGCGCCGGCCGGGCGCGTTCGCGGTGTCGGGACGGGTGGAATTGCCGGCGCCGGGGGTGGAGGTCGAGGGCGTGGGGCCGGTGGCGCTGCCGCTGCTGCCGGCGCAGGCGGAACAGCTGCTGGCGGCGGCGGGGCCCGCTCCCTACGGGCGAGGAACAGAGACGCTGGTGGACCCGGCGGTGCGTCACTGCCGGCAGATCGGGGCGGAGCGGGCGCGCCTGACCGGCCGGCGCTGGGCGGAGACGCTGGCCTCGATGGTGGACCGGGCGGCGGCGGGCTTCGGCCTCGCGGGAGCGGTCGAAGCCGAATTTTACAAGCTGCTGCTCTACCCGCCGGGCGGCTTCTTCGTCGGCCATCGGGACACCGAGAAGGCGCCCGGCATGTTCGCCACCCTGGTGGTGGTGCTGCCCTCGCTCCACGAGGGCGGGGAGTTGCGGGTGCGCCACCGGGGCCGGGAGGAGCACCTCGACCTGCGCCCGGCCGACGCCGGGGAGGCCGGCTTCGCCGCCTTCTACGCCGATTGTGTCCACGAGGTACGGCCGGTGACGGCGGACTGCCGGCTGGCGCTGATCTACAATCTCGTGCGCAAGCCCGGATACGTCACCGCGCCGATATAATTTCTTGAATTTTCATTTGATAACAATCAGTTATAATGGGTTTGCGCGGGATTGGAAATTTCAGGGTGTTTTTCGGGATGCGGTTTTCGGATCATGGGCGGCGGGTGGTGGTGGGGGCGTTTGACGGGGGCGAGATCACCTCGGATGCCGGCGGCTTGCTGCTGCGCGAGGTGGCCCATCGGCTCGATCTGTTCGGGCGGCTGGCGACGTGCTTCGACGACCGCCGCAACCAGGAGCAGGTGAGGCATCTTTTACCCGATCTGCTGGCGCAGCGGATCATCGGGATCGCGCTGGGCTATGAAGACGTCAACGACCACGACAAACTGCGCCATGATCCTTTGCTGAGGATGACGGCAAGCGCCAAACCGGGAGCGAACACCAGCGCCCCCCTGCCGGCGTTGGCCGGGAGTTCGACGCTGGGGCGACTGGAGCGGAGTTTCGAGGTGTCCGACCGGCGTTACCACAAGATCACCGCCCACCCGGCCCGGTTGCAGGATTTGTATGTCGATCTGTTCACCGCCAGCTACGACACCCCACCGGAGCGGATCGTGCTGGACATCGACGCCACCGACATCGAAACCCACGGCCAGCAGGTCGGCGGATTTTTTCATGGCTATTACGAACACCGCTGCTTCCTGCCGCTGTATATCTACTGTGGCCCGCATCTGCTGCTGTCCAAACTCCGTCACGGCAACGTCGATGGCGCCGAGGGTGCCAAGGCGGCGATCAAACGGGTGGTGGGAAACATCCGCCGCCACTGGCCCAAGGTCGAAATTCTGGTCCGGGGCGACTCCGGTTTCGCCCGCACCAACCTGATGAACTGGTGCGAAGCCAATGGCGTCGATTATATCTTCGGTCTTCCCCGCAACGACTACCTGCTGCACAAGGCGCAGAAAATTCGCTCTCGGGCGGCGGTCGACTTCCTGGCGACGGGGAAGACCGCCGCGGTGTTCGGGCATTTTTATCATATGACCCGGCCGGGGACCTGGAAGTGCCCGCGCCATGTGACCGCCAAGGTGCTGCATCTGGCGGGCAAGGAACAGCGGTGCCGCTTCCTGGTCACCTCGCTGGACTGGAATGCGCCGGCGGTGATCGAGGCGATGCGGCAGGTCCGTGAGCCGCTGGAAAATCAGGGCGGCAAGGCGCCCAAGGATTTGTTGGCCCGGGCGATCTATGCTGCGATCTACTGCCCGCGCGGCGACATGGAGAACCGGATCAAGGATTGCCAGCTCGACCTGTTCGGCCACCGGGCTTCCGCCCATGCGTTCAAGACCAACCAGACCTGGCTGATCCTGGCCGGCTTCGCCTATGTGCTGATGACGCACCTGCGGCTGATGGCGCTGAAAACCACCGATCTCGCCAAGGCGGCCCCCAACACCATCCGGCAGAAGCTGCTCAAGATCGGCGCCCGGGTGATCGCTTCGGTGCGGCGGATCAAGATTTCCATGCCCGACGCTTGTCCGGTCGCAGAAATCTTCTTCACCGCCTGGCGCTGTCTCGCTCCACCGTAACCATCCCCCCTGTCCGACAAGCCAGAAATAGCGGCCTCACCGGAGGAAACGAAGATGCGCGTCAGTGCGCCAATAAATATTCTGCTATAGGTTGTATTCTTGGGCGACTATGTCGGATCAGGGCGCTGCCCGGCTTGAGGCGGGGGTGGCGCTCGGGGAAAGGACATCGGAAACCCGGATCGAGCGCAAAATCACCCCGCTTTCCAGCCCGAAAAATTTCGCGTGACCGATCCGGGCGAAACGCGACCTCGCCTCGGACCTCCTGGATGGCGCCGAACTCAGCGCCCGTCTCACCGACGACGATCTGCTCGACCTGATCCGGGCGTGACGCCGGGCGCCACCCGCTGCCCTGCGGCGCCGTTTTGCGACGCTGGGCGCCGGCGTTATTGTTGACATAGTGTTGACACGCGCGAAAACGGCCCGCGCTTTCGCTGCGGGCTGTTTCGTAGGTCGTTGATATTGTTGAATAATTTGGTTGCGGGGGCACGCAACCACCGTCAGTTAACAAATAAGTATATCGGGGAGCTTCGGTTCGCCATATGACCACGGCGCGTAAGCTCTGGATTTATATGGGATATTCGGAATTCATCGGCAAATAACAATTTGTTAAAGTGAGAGCTCCATACATGCCGTACCGAAGCCATATACGAACTTTTCCTTCCAGTGCCAGATTCTCGTCTCGAACCTCTGGCGGTCCAGAACAGGTCATACTCCATAACTCACCATCAGCATGTCCCTAGACTTTCGTCATCCTGATAGCAAAAATTCTCCCGAACAGCTACCCGCAGGCAAAAACGGCCTAAAAGCCCACTTGTTTGAGGTCTACGGTTAGCATAATATCTGCTACAGGCATCCCATGATGATAGCAGCTCGTATGATATCCCTTACGCTCCTATCCCCTTCCGAAATGTGCCGTGAGCTAGCCAACCGGGCTCGTGAAGCTCGCCTATCTGCAAACCTAACACAGGAGGGGTTGGCCGAACGATCTGGGGTAAGCCTGGGCAGCTTAAAGCGCTTCGAGCGAATGGGCGCCATTTCGCTTGAGTCATTGGTCCGTATCAGCATCACGCTGAAACATGAGGGTGACTTTGAGGGGCTATTCAAGCCACCGAGGTTCACGTCAATGGACCAGGTCATGTCGGCTCCTGAGCACCGCCGCCGAGGCCGTATAAAATGACCCAACCGTCATCGCGGAAATCGCGCGTACTTAAATTTCGCTCCATCCCAGTCCTAAAGGTGGAATTAGCTGGATGGGGGGGACCAAACCGTGTTGGACGATTGGCATGGCGAGATCGGGTTGTTTATTTCGAATACGATCCTGAGTTCATTTCCACCAAGCTCGAACTGTCCCCATTCAAACTGCCATTGAGACCGGGTCTTTTCGAAGGCCCTCCTGGGGTATTCGAGACCCTCCACGGTCTGTTCAACGACAGCCTACCGGATGGATGGGGACGGCTGTTGATGGACCGGAAGCTCATTGAGATCGGCATCCAACCGGGACAGCTAACGCCGCTGGATCGGCTAGCCTGGGTTGGCCGCAGAGGCATGGGAGCGCTTACCTACACGCCGGAACACCCATCA
>CAIOBP010000076.1 GCA_903856295.1 uncultured Rhodospirillales bacterium
GCTGGAGTTGCAGAGCAATTTCGAAGCGGTCCAGAAGCGTGACTTGGCGGCGTTCCAGGGGCGTTACCGCGTTGGAGAGGTCACCCTTACCGACGTCAGTCTCCAGGAGGCCCTGGTGGCCAGTGCCACCGCTGCGCGGGTGTCGGCGGAAGGCATGCTGATCAGCGCACGCGCCGCTTATGCCAAGCTGATCGGAACCGTTCCCGGCAAGGTGGTCATGCCGAAGCTCTCCTATCCCTTGCCGGCCAACCTCGATGAAGCGGTGGCCGAGGCGCGTGGCCGTAGTCCCAAGGTGGTGGCGGCGCATCACACCGAGAAGGCGACGCGGGCGGCGGTGGATGTCGCCGACGCCGGCTTGCTGCCGTCGGTCGGTATCACCGCCAGCGCCATGCACGATCTCGACGGTTCCCGACGCAACAGTTTCAGCACCGTGGGCAGCATCGTTGCCACCGTGTCGATCCCCCTCGACGGCGGAGCACTCGCAGCCAAAGCGCGGGCGGCCCGACAAAATGCCAACGCCGCGCGCATCACTATCGAGGAGGCGGAGCGCGGAGCGGAGGAGGCCGCGGCCACCGCATGGCAGGCGTTGGCAACCGCGCGGGCGAGCATAGCCTCCTATCAGGCGGCGGTGAAGGCCAGCAACCTTGCGGTCAAAGGCATGCGCCAACAGGTTGCTGTCGGCTCCAGTATCGTCATTGATATGCTTAATACCGAACAGACCCTGTTGAGCGCCCAGGTAAATCTGGTCAGGGCCCGCCATGACGAAGGCGTGTCAATATTTGCCATCCTGAGTTCATCTGGCAAACTAACGGCCCAGACATTGAACCTTCCGGTAAACTACTACGACTACGAAGCTCACTATCGGAACATTCGCGATCGCTGGTACGGATACGGTATTGAAGAATGATCTTGGTCAGCTTGCCGATCTTCGCATGCCGCGCCTTCACGTCAAGTGTTGGGGCGTCTGACGACGCCGCCGGACCGGAAACCGCCTAAGAAACTGGTGACGGTGGCAACTTGCCGAGGTCCGAGGACATCAGCAAATGGCTGACGAGCTGAGAATTCCTGGCGGCGGAGCGAAGCGGTAACGCTCCATCGCTTCATTAATTTGTCACTTGACGAAATGATGAAGCGACGTATGGTTCCGCCATGATTGAGCAGTTCGAACAGGCCGGTCGGGCCATCGCCGACCCCTCACGCCTCCGCATCCTGAAAATGCTGGAGCCGGAAGAACTTTGCGTTTGCCAGGTCACCGCCGTGCTCGGGCTGGCTCCGGCGACGGTGTCGAAGCACCTGTCGCTGTTGCGGGCGGCCGGGTTGGTCTCCCAGCGCAAGGCGGGACGGTGGGTCTACTACCGGCTGGCCGAACGTTCCGTCAATCCCCACGCGCCGGCGGTGCTGGCGCTGGTGAAGGGCGTTCTCGGCGACGACGAGACCATCGCCCTCGATCGGCAGAAGCTGGCCAAGGTCAAAGAAGTTCCGATCGAAGTCCTGTGCGCGAAAGATGCCCGCACCTAACAGGCGTCTGGACGAGGCGAGCCAACGAATTACCGAGGAGACTTTCGGGAATGTCGATCGTCATCTACCATAACCCGGACTGCGGCACCTCCCGCAATGTCTTGGCGATGATCCGCAACACCGGAGAAGAGCCGACCGTCATCGAATATTTGAAGACGCCGCCGAGCCGTTCCGAACTGGTCACGATGATGCAGCGGATGGGCATGGCGCCTCGCGACCTGATGCGCCGCAAGGGCACGCCTTACGATGCGATGGGCCTGGATGATCCGGCGCTGACAGAGGACCAGTTGATCGACACCATGCTGGCCCACCCGATCCTGATCCAGCGTCCGATCGTGATCACTCCGTTGGGGGTCGGACTGTGTCGTCCTTCAGAAACGGTGTTGTTGCTGCTTCAGCGCCCTCAATTGAAGCCTTTCATCAAAGAAGACGGTAGCCCAGCCATCCTTCCAAACCAGACAGGGGAGAAGTCATGACCGGCAAAGTCTACAATGCTCTGTTTCTCTGCACCGGGAATTCGGCGCGCAGCATCATGGCCGAGTGCGCGCTCACCCGGTTCGGCTCCGGACGGTTTCGCGCCTTCAGTGCCGGCAGCCACTCCAAAGGCCATGTGTTGCCAGAGACCTTGGCACTGATGAGCCGGTTTAACTACAACGTCAGCGACTTGCGGAGCAAGTCCTGGGACGAGTTCACCGGCCCTGACGCGCCCGCCCTCGATTTCGTCTTCACCGTCTGCGACAACGCCCGCGGCGAGGTCTGCCCGGTCTGGCCCGGACAGCCGATGACCGCTCATTGGGGTGTAGACGACCCCGCCGCCTTCGAAGGCCCGGAAGACAAGAAGATGAGGGTTTTTAAGCGGGTCTACACCGAGTTGGAAAGCCGTATCAAGATTTTCTCCAACCTGCGCATCGAGGGTCTCGACCGGCTGAGCCTGCAAAACCGGCTCGACGACATCGGCAAGGTCCGGGACGCAGCCGGCTCCCAGGACATCTGAGAAGGACTCTGTTCATCCATGGTCAACAAGCCGATCAACGTCCTCGTCCTCTGTACCGGGAACAGCGCCCGCAGCGTTCTCGCCGAATGCCTGATCAACGACCTCGGCGGCGGCCGGTGGCAGGCGTACAGCGCCGGCAGCCACCCGACCGGGGCGCTCAATCCGCTCTCGCTCGAAATCCTGCGCGAGAAAGGCCATGCCGTCGAGGGATTGCGCTCCAAATCGTGGGATGAGTTCGCGACCTCCGATGCCCCCGAGATGAATCTCGTGATCACCGTCTGCGACAACGCGGCGGGCGAAGTCTGTCCGATCTGGCCGGGGCATCCCTCGAAGCTTCACATCGGCTTTCCCGATCCGGCCGCCGCCGAAGGCAGCCATGACGAGCGGCTGGCCGTGTTCCGCACGGTGTACGCACTGATCGGAACCAAGGTCCGCCGGTTGATCGAGCTGGGGCCGGAGCGGGCAGGAGAAGTCTGATGTCCAGCCAAGGTGACAAGGCCCCGATGGGGCTGTTCGAACGCTACCTGACCCTATGGGTGGCCCTGTGCATCGTCGCCGGCATGGCGCTCGGTCATTGGCTGCCCGGCCCGTTCCAGGCCATCGGCAAGATGGAGGTGTCCCAGGTCAATTTGCCGGTGGCGGTGCTGATCTGGCTGATGATCATCCCGATGCTGCTCAAGATCGACTTCGGCGAACTGCACCGGGTCAAGGAGCACTGGCGCGGCGTCGGCGTCACCCTTTTCATCAACTGGGCGGTCAAGCCGTTTTCGATGGCGCTGCTTGGCTGGCTGTTCGTCAGCACCCTGTTCCGGCCTTATCTGCCGGCCGGGCAGATCGACAGCTACATCGCCGGCCTGATCCTGCTCGCCGCCGCGCCCTGTACGGCGATGGTGTTCGTGTGGTCGAACCTCTGCGAGGGCGAGCCGCACTTCACCCTGTCCCAGGTCGCGCTCAACGACGCGATCATGGTCGTCGCCTTCGCGCCGATCGTCGGCCTGCTGCTCGGCCTGTCCTCGATCACCGTGCCGTGGGACACGCTTTTCCTATCGGTGGTTCTCTACATCGTCGTTCCCGTCATCATCTCCCAGCTCTGGCGCCGGATGCTGCTGGCGACCGGGCCGCAGGCGCTGGCGAACACACTGAAGACGCTGGGGCCGCTGTCGCTGGTGGCGCTGCTGACCACCCTGGTGCTGCTGTTCGGCTTCCAGGGCGAACAGATCGTCGCCCAACCGCTGGTGATTCTGATGCTGGCGGTGCCGATCACCATCCAGGTCTACTTCAACTCCGGCTTGGCCTACCTGCTCAACAAGAAGCTGGGCGTCGCCCATTGCGTCGCCGGCCCCTCGGCGTTGATCGGCGCCAGCAACTTCTTCGAGTTGGCGGTGGCCGCCGCGATCAGCCTGTTCGGCTTCCAGTCGGGTGCGGCCCTGGCCACCGTGGTCGGGGTGCTGATCGAGGTGCCGGTGATGCTGTCGGTGGTGCGGATCGTCAATTCGTCCAAGGGCTGGTACGAAGGCAAGGCGTAAACTCTGGAGAAAGCCATGAAGAAACTCGAAGTCTATGACCCCGCGATGTGTTGCTCGACCGGCGTCTGCGGTCCCGAGGTCGATCCGGTGCTGGTCGCCTTCGCCGCCGACCTGAAATGGGTCGCCGACCAGGGCGTGACCGTGCGGCGCTACAATCTCGGCCAGGAGCCCCAGGCGTTCGCCGCCAATCCCGCCGTGGTCAAGGAGATGGAAGCGGGCATGGATCGCCTGCCGATGATCGTCGTCGACGACCAAATCGTGTCGACCGGCATCCATCTGTCGCGGGAGCAGTTGGCCCGGAAACTCGGCCTGACCACGACCGACGAACCGCCCCGTGCCACCGGTTCCTGCTGTTCTCCGAAATCTCGCTGCTGCTGAGGATTCCTCCATGACGCTGCCCCCGCTAGGCACCCGGTATGCCTTCTTCACCGGCAAGGGCGGGGTCGGCAAGACCTCGCTGTCCTGCGCCACCGGGCTGGCGCTGGCCGAGAGCGGAAAACGGGTGCTGATCGTCAGCACCGACCCTGCCTCCAATCTCGACGAGGTGCTCGGCACGCAGTTGTCCTCGACGCCGACCGCGATCCTGGCGGCGCCGGGCCTCTTTGCCTTGAACATCGACCCGGAAGCCGCCGCCCGCGCCTACAAGGAGCGGATGGTCGGCCCCTATCGCGGCATTCTGCCGCCCGCCGCGATTGCCAGCATGGAGGAGCAATTCTCCGGCGCCTGCACGGTGGAGATCGCCGCCTTCGACGAGTTCGCCAAGCTGCTCGGCGATCCCGGTGCCACCGCCGGTTTCGATCACGCCATCTTCGACACCGCGCCGACCGGCCACACCCTGCGCCTGCTGACCCTGCCATCGGCCTGGAGCGGCTTCATCGCCTCGTCGACCGGCGGCGCCTCCTGCCTAGGGCCGCTGGCCGGGTTGGAGAAACAGAAGGCGCTCTATGCCGCCACCGTCGCCCAACTTTCCGACCCGGCGATGACGACGCTGGTGCTGGTCAGCTGTCCCGAACGCTCGGCGCTGCGCGAAGCCGAACGCACGCGGGGCGAATTGGCCGAGCTTGGCGTGACCAATCTGCGGCTGGCCCTGAACGGTGTTTTCGCCGCCACGGCACCCGGCGACGCCATCGCCGACGCGCTGACGGCGCGGGGCCGGGAAGCGGTGGCGACCATGCCCCCGGCGCTGGAGACGCTACCGCGCAGCGAAACGCCGTTTCTGCCCAAGGGCACCGTCGGCCTGGAAGCATTGCGGGCCATGAGCGCGCCGCAGACGGTCGAGCCGCCGTATCCCGAGCCGCTTGAGCCCGGCGCTATGCCGCCCGGTCTGGATGCGCTGGTGGCGGACCTCGCCGAAGCCGGGCGCGGCGTCATCATGACCATGGGCAAGGGCGGGGTCGGCAAGACCACGGTCGCCGCCGCCATCGCCGTGTCTCTGGCCCGCCGGGGCCATCGGGTGACGCTGTCGACCACCGATCCCGCCGCCCACGTCGCGGATGCCGTCGACGGTGACGTGCCGGGCCTGACCGTCACCCGCATCGACCCCGAGCGGGAGGTCGCCGCCTACCGGGACGAGGTGCTGGCCAAGGCGGGCGGCGGTCTCGATGCCGCCGGCCGCGCCATGCTGGAAGAGGATTTGCGTTCTCCCTGCACCGAGGAGATCGCGGTCTTCCGCGCCTTCGCCCGCACCGTCGATGACGGCAAGGACCGCTTCGTCGTCCTCGACACGGCGCCGACCGGCCACACCATCCTGCTGCTGGACGCGGCGGAAGCTTATCACCGGGAAGTCTTGCGCACCCAGGCCGAGATGCCGGAGGCCGTCCGCAGCCTGCTTCCCCGGCTGCGGGATCAGACCTTCACCCGCACGCTGATCGTCACGCTGGCCGAGGCGACCCCGGTTCACGAAGCCGAACGGCTCCAGCGGGACTTGGCGCGGGCGGGCATCGCCCCCTTCGCCTGGATCATCAATCAAAGCCTGCTCGCCAGCGGCACCGCCGACCCCGTACTGGCCCGGCGCGGACAGTATGAAAGACCGTTCATCGACCGCGTGGTGGCGGACCTCGCGCGGCGCGCCGTGCTGATTCCGTGGGGCCGTGGTCACGAGGATGAGAGGGTTCAGCGGTCCTCGGTGTCCGCTATTCGGGCGTCGCCAAGGCATCGATGATGGCGCTCGCTTTCCCCGGATTTATCCCAGGAGGTCCGGAACGGCCTCTGTGTCATAGTTCCGCTGTCAATCCGTCTCTCCTATCGGTCGCGGCAGGTCAGGTGATGTGGTTCGCGAGGGTCATGCGCAATATTCCCCCGAAAGTACTTTGCTCCATGATCGGGGCGATGATCGTCGGGATATTCGTCTTCGACCTGACCACTGCTCAGAATGAGATCCTGCTGGCGTTCCTCTACATCATCCCGATGACGCTGGCCTTTTTTCAGAACAGCATGAGGTGCGCCTATATTTTCGGCTCCATGTCGATTCTGTTCATGTTCATCGGCAGCTTTACCCCGCTGCCGACTTTTTGGGACCTTCTGGCGCTACTCGCCAACCGCGCCGTGGCTATGGTCTCGATCGGCCTTTGTCTCCTGGTCATGCATTACCGCATGCTGTCCGAGCGACGGCTTGAGAGCATGATCGAGGATGAAAGACAGAAGATGGAGACCCAGCGGGCGCGGGTGGCGACGATTTCCCATGAGTTCCGGACGCCGCTGACCATCATCGACGGCCACTGTCATTATCTGCTGGCCTCGGACTGCCAGCCCACCGAAACCATCGCTCCCCGCCTCGAAGCCATCCGGGGCTCGGTCAAGCGCATCCTGGACTTGGTTGAGGGCATTCTGCTCTCGGAGCAGGTCGAGCAGGACATGCTCGACTTCGAGAGCCGTCCCCTCGATGCCGGCGTGCTGGTCGCCGACATCTGTCGGAGGCATCGGGCGGCCTCGCTGACCGACCGGATCGACTTCTCGGGACCGATCATCCGCCTGCCGGTGAAGGGTGACGACAGGTTGCTCCAGTACGCCGTCGACAATCTGCTATCCAACGCCCTGAAATACTCGCCGCCGGACTCGCGGATCGAAGTCTCGGTCTGGCGAGACGGCGAGTCCGCCGAGATCGCCGTCAAAGACCACGGCATCGGCATTCCAGCCAAGGAAATCGGCAAGCTGTTCGACCGCTATTTCCGGGCCTCGAA
>CAIOBP010000077.1 GCA_903856295.1 uncultured Rhodospirillales bacterium
CCTCCCTCCGTTCTTCGGACGCTTACGCGTCCTCATCACTCCGGGAGGCCCGGCTGCGCAGTATCAGCAAGCAATTAATTTACAGAAGCTAGTATGCACAAACCGCCGTGTACAACACCCCGACCCCGAGCAGCCCAAGGAACAAAATAATGGTCCCGAGACCTGTTGGAGTGTCGAGCCGCGGTCGTCCTCCCGGTGTAGGAGTAATTTCCGTCATGGTTACGTCGGTCATGTAAAACTCCGCTCCGTTGCTCAGGAAAACTTGTCGGGCAAACGATAAATAGCTTACTCACAGTTCCAGGCGCGGTGGAATGCGACTGGCGTCATGGGCGGTACCCCGGCCGGAAAGGCTGGGATTGGTCATGAAGTAGCTGTGAGCGGAGAAAGGCTCATCGCCCTCGTCGACGCGACAGAAGTGCCCGTCGCGGCCGAGTTCCCAACTGGAAACCGTGTCTTTCAGGTTGGCCACCATGATCTGGTCGAGAATCTGCTGATGCACGGTCGGGTTTTCGATCGGCACCAGGGACTCGATGCGGCGGTCGAGGTTGCGCGGCATCCAGTCGGCCGACGAGATGAACAGCCGAGCCTCGGGCGAAGGCAGAGCCCGGCCGTTGCCGAAACAGACGATCCGAGCATGCTCGAGAAAGCGGCCGACGATGCTTTTCACCCGGATGGTCTCGGAAAGCCCCTTTACGCCGGGACGCAAACAGCAGATGCCCCGGATCACCAGATCGATGTCGACGCCAGCCATCGAGGCTTCGTAGAGCTTGTCGATCATCCGGCTGTCGACCAGCGAGTTGAGCTTGATCCAGATCGCTGCCGGGCGTCCGGCACGGGCATGAGCGATTTCGGCGTCGATCAGCTCGTAAAGGCGCTGGCGAAGATTAATCGGGGCAATGGCCAGCTTTTCCAGCCGTTCGGGTACGGCGTAACCGGTCATGTAGTTGAACACTGCCGAGGCGTCGTCGCACAGTTGCGGGTCGCAGGTGAAGAACGAAAGGTCAGTGTATATCCGCGCCGTTACCGGGTGGTAATTGCCGGTGCCGAAATGAACATAGGAGCGCAGGCCGCCGCTCTCCCGCCGCACCGCCAGGGAAACCTTGGCATGTGTCTTGAGTTCGACGAAACCGTAGACCACCTGGGCGCCCGCGCGTTCGAGGTCGCGCGCCCACTGGATGTTGGCTTCCTCGTCGAAGCGGGCCTTGAGTTCGACCATCGCGGTGACGCTCTTGCCGGCCTCGGCGGCCTCGACCAGGGCTTGGACGATCGGCGAGTTCTTCGAGGTGCGGTAGAGAGTCTGCTTGATGGCCACCACCGCCGGATCCCGCGCCGCCTGCCGCAGAAACTGTACTACGGCATCAAAGCTCTCGTAGGGATGATGGACCACGATGTCCTTCTGGCCGATCGCCGCGAAACAGTCACCGTCGAAGTCTCGGATGCGCTCGGGGAAGCGGGCGTTGTAGGGCTCGAACAGCAGATCGGCGCGCTCGTCGACGATCAGTTGCTTGATATCAGCCAGACCGATCAGGCCGTCGAAGACGAAGAGATCGTCGGGTGAAGTCTTGAGCTGGCCGCGCAACACCTCGCGCATTTCCACCTTCATGGCGGCGTTGACCGCAAGGCGGATGACGCTGCCCCTGCGGCGGCGCTTGAGGGCGCTCTCGAAGGTACGGACCAGATCCTCGGCCTCTTCGTCGATTTCCAGCTCGCTGTCACGCAGGATGCGGAACAGGCCGTGGCCGAGCAGGGTGAATTGCGGAAACAGCCGCCGGAAGCACATCAGCACCACCTGTTCCAGCAGCACGAAGCGAATTCCCGCCCCCGGCAGGCGGATGAAGCGCTCAAGCTGGGCCGGCAGCGGCACCAGGGCATCGATTTCCCGTTTCTCGGCAACGTCGGACAGCCGCAGCGCCAGGGCGAAACCGAGGTTGGGGATGAAGGGAAAGGGGTGTGCGGGGTCGATGGCCAGCGGCGTTAGCACCGGATAGATGTCGGCGCGGAACTTGGCCTCGGTCCAGGCGCGCTCCTCGGCGGTCATATCCTCGGGATCGACCACCGCGATGCCGGCCCCGCGCAACTCGCCGCGCAGCCGGTGCCAGCAGGCCTGCTGGTCCCTCATCAGTTCGGCTGCCCGACGGTTGATCGCCTGCAATTGCTGACTCGGGCTCAGTCCCTCGGGGCTGGCTGCCGACACTCCGGCCTTGACCTGGACCTTGATGCCGGCGACGCGCACCATGAAGAACTCGTCGAGATTGCTGGCCGAGATCGAGAGGAAGCGCAGGCGCTCCAGCAGGGGGTGGCGCTGGTTGTTGGCCTCATCGAGGACGCGTTGGTTGAAATCCAGCCACGAGAGTTCGCGGTTGAAAAAACGCTCTGGAGACTTGGCATCGATCAAGATTTCGTCCGTCTTGTCGGTTGAAATCGTCATGTCGGCCTCTCGCGAGTTTCGGTGTCTCCGGTAGAGTCCGATCGGCTATGAGCCGCTGTCAGTCCCGCCTATCGGCCAGCACGATCCTGCTGCTTCGCAAAAAACACTGCAATCTCAGATTGGTGACAATTGCGTGACTAAAGACTGCCGCGTGCCTAACCCGCGACGAATCAGGACAGTAGCGAAAGGTACTGCCAGACCACGCTGGCGGCGGCGAGCGCGGTGATTTCGGCGACATCGTAGGCCGGCGCGACCTCGACCACATCCATGCCGGCGAATTCGAGCCCACCCAGCCGCTTAAGGATCGCCATCACTTGCCAAGTGAACGGCCCCCCGATCTCGGGGGTGCCGGTGCCAGGTGCCTGACCGGGGTCGATGGCGTCGATGTCGAACGAGAGGTAGGCCGGTCCAGCGCCCACCGCGGCGCACGCGAGTTCGGCGATCGCGCGTGGGCCGCTCTCGTGGACCTCTTCAGCGCTGACGATGCGCACGCCCTGGGCAAGCGTCCAGTCATAAACCGCCCGCGCCACCGGCGAGCGAATGCCGATCTGGATCATCCGCCGGGGATCGACCAACCCTTCCAGAATCGCCCGGTAGAACACCGAGCCGTGGCCGAGCGGCTGACCGAAGCTATCCGGCCAGGTATCGACATGGGCGTCGAAATGGACCAGCCCCAGAGGACCGGTCCGTTTCGCCAACGCCCGCAGCAGCGCCAGGGTGATGGTGTGGTCGCCACCGATGGCGGCCAGATGGGGAACCTCCGCCGCTTGCCGCTCGATCAACTCTAGGGAGCCGGGGATGTCGCCGAGGGCGATGGCGAAATCTCCGACATCGGCCAATCCCAGCGTCAGGGGATCGCGCCAGTTGGCGGGATTGTCACCGTCGACCAGCATCCGGCTGGCATGACGTACAGCGAGTGGTCCCGCCCGCGCCCCGGCCCGGTTGGTGGCGCCGAGATCGAAAGGCACTCCAGCGACACACACCCGCGCCGCCGATGCATCAAGGGTGGTGCCGAGAAAAGTCGGTGGAATCGCGAAGGTGGGCTTCATGGCCGTGCCTCTCGAGGATGCAAGAAAAGCCGGAGCTGCCAGACTCTTTCGCATGCCCTTGCTTCGGCATCAAGCGCGCTCTTTTCATTCACGATACGGTCATATCAGCGACATCGGTTTGAAATCACCGGCACTTTACATGACACCAATGTTAGGCGATCGCCCGAGATAAGGACGCACTCCATGTTTCCCACTCCCGCCCGCGTGTTCTTGACCAAAGGCATCGGCGTCCACCGCCACGCCCTTACCGCCTTCGAGCTGGCCCTGCGCGACGCCGACATCGAGCAGCAGAATCTGGTCTACGTCTCGTCGATCCTGCCACCCCGCTGCGAACTGATCCCCCGCGAACTCGGCGTGGCCGCCCTGAAGCCGGGCGACATCACCTTCTGCGTGATGGCGCGGGTCGAGACCAACGAACCGGGACGCCACATTCACGCCAGCGTCGGCCTCGCCCGTCCGGCGGACCCCGAGACCTACGGCTACATTTCCGAGCATCATGGTTTTGGCCAGATGGCTGAACAAAGCGGCGACCACGCGGAAGACCTCGCGGCCAGCATGCTCGCGAGTACCCTGGGACTGGACCTCGACCCCGCTGTCGCGTGGAATGAGCGCAAGCGCATTTACGAACACAGCCACCTGATCATCGACAGCCTGTCGATGACCGCCGCCACCGAGGGTGATGCCGAGGGCCGCTGGACCTGCGCCATTACCGCTGCGGTGTTCCTGTTCTCTTGAGGAGATTCGATAGCAAGCCATCAATCAAGAGATGTCACTATTGTTTTCTGCAACCGTCATAATCCTTTCATCGAGCCGATGCCAATATCCCGTCTTTAACCCTTAGCTCGATGTTTAATCACGGTCGCCGACCGTGAAAAGGACACTAAAGCAATGCTTTCAAATGTTTCAATCAGTATCCGAATATCAGCGATGGTTGTCGCATCGCTTCTGACAATATCTCTTCTAATATTTGTTGCCGTGTTGGGTGAGGGTAAAATATCCCAGGCAACGGTGATGTTAAATCAATTTCAGATGGCCTTCGATGAAACATCGTCGGTCGAACGGGCGGCCGCCCAGATGCAATATCACGCCAACAGATTTATCGCCGAGCGTGACGGCACGGCTGCCAGCTCATTCAAGGCGGCCGCTACAACAGTAACAAATGGTCTTGATGAACTACAGAAGATGTCTGCGGCGACCGAAGAGGCTGCGAATATTGGGCTACTGGTCGAAGGGCTTAGCCATATCCTGACCTCTTTCGAGCAGATTGAAGCCAAAGCTGGCATCTTGGGACTCGATGACGGAAGCGGCCTACGGGGTCAGTTGAAGACCTCCAGCACGGCGGTCGAGGACGAACTCAAGCTGTGGCCAAATCTCGACAAGCTGATCGTCCCGATGCTCAGCATGAGAATACAAGAGAAGAATTTCTTCCTTTATGGGGATACCGACGTCGTCGGCCCCTATCGCAAGGCTTACAATGAATTCAGCTTCAAGGTGGACTCGGTCGATCTCGATGGCGACACCAAAACAAAACTCTCAGCTCTAGCCAAATCCTATCGCAAGGATTTTGAATCCTCGGTCGAGGCGTTCAAGACTCTCCATGACAACATCACGGTCTTCAATGACACCGTCAACGCCTTGTGGCCGCGCTTCGGGTCGCTGCTGGAGTCGGCGCGGCAAGGCATGACGGCGGCGACCACGGCGCAACGAGCAGTGCGGGACGAGGTCGTGATTCAATCCTTGACCATCCTGGCCATCCTGCTGGGAACGTTCGTCGCCATCAGCTTGATCGTCTCGCTCAGCATCACCCGGCCACTGCGGGCCATCGAAAACGTGATGCGCCGGTTGGCGAGCGGCGATGACAGCGCCGAGGTGCCCGGCACCGGACGACGCGACGAGATCGGAGAGATGGCGCGGGCGGTTCAGGTCTTCCAGACCGGTCTGGTCGAGCGCGCCCGCTTGGCGGCCGAGCAGCTGGCGGCACAAGAGGCGCGGGACCGGCGGGCGCGGGCGTTGGAGGTGCTGATCGATGGCTTCCAGAGCGCCATCCTCGCCATCACCGAGACGGTAGCCAGCGCGGCCGGTGAATTGCACTCGAATTCGGAAATCATGACCCGGATCGCCGAACAGACCCGACGGCAGTCGGGCGTCGCCGCCACCGCCGCCGAACAAGCCTCGGCCAATGTCCAGACCGTGGCCGCCGCATCGGACCAATTGCACCTGTCGATTTCGGAAATCGGGCGGCAAATCCAGGACAGCGCCACCATCACCTCCGCCGCCGCCAACGACGCCGAGCGGACCAACGCCAATGTCGCAGCTCTGGCGGCTGCCGCCACGAAGATTGGCCAAGTGGTCCGGTTGATCGACGCCATCTCGTCCCAGACCAACTTGCTGGCGCTCAACGCCACCATCGAGGCGGCCCACGCTGGCGAGGCGGGCAAGGGCTTCGTCATCGTCGCCAACGAGGTCAAGGGCTTGGCGAAGAAGGCCGCCGAGGCAGCCCGGGAGATCGCCGGCGTGATCGCTGAAATGCAGGCCATGACCGCCGAGACTGTCACGGCGATCAAGAGCATCGGCCACACCATCGCCAGCCTCAACGAGGTCGCCTCGGTGATCTCCGCCGCCGTCGAGGAGCAGACCGCCGCCACCAACGAAATCGCGCGCAACATCGAACAGGCCGCCGCCGGCACCATCGTGGTGTCGGTCAACGTCAACGACGTCAGCGAGGAAACCTCGACCACGGTGGAAACTGCGCGCCGGGTGCTCGACGCCGCCATCGAACTGGCGAAACAGGGCGACATCCTGCGCCAGGACGTCGCCCTCTTCGTCGAACAGGTTCGGGCCGCCTGAGTGCTGGGAACCTCGAAAAATATCTCATGGGCGGGTGATCGCGGATGCGGTTGCTATTTGACGGTCATGTTCGGTGGCACACAGATCGCAGCGGGTTTCCGATGGGCGAACGTCCTCGGTCAGGTCAGTAACTCGGGGAAATTTTAATGAAGAACATAAGGATAGCGGCTGCGGTTCCGGTTATTGGCATTATCCTGATCGCCTCCCTCCTGACGCTGGTGGCGATGAGCGCCTTCACCATTGGAAAATTGAAGGTCGGCGGTCCGATCTACAATCAGATCGTTCTCGGCAAGGATTTGGTCGCCGACATCCTTCCACCTCCCGAATACATCATCGAATCCTATCTTGAGGTGACGCTGGCGCTAAACGAGCCCGCGACGGTGGAGGCGCACCGGAATAAGCTGGTCCAATTAAAAAGGGATTATGAAGACCGCCGGGCCTACTGGGCCGCTCAGAATATGGACAAGGCGATCATTTCAAAAATTACCGTGAATTCCGACGGACACGTCAAGGCGTTCTGGGATGAACTGGACCGGGCCTTCCTGCCGGCCCTGACGCGCGGCGACATGGCGGCGGCGAGCCGCTCCTACACGGAGCTGACCAAATTCTACGCCGCTCACCGCGAGGTGATCGACGACATCGTCAAGGACTCCGAGCGCCTCACCACCGAAACCGAGGCGGTCGCGGCAAGTGAGGAGCGTACGCTGACCATCGGCGAATACACCCTGGCCACCGTGGTCGTGCTGCTGGTGATTGCCTGCGTGGTGGCACTGGCCCGTCTGGTCGTCCGCCCGCTGACCGGCATGACCGCGATCATGAGCCAACTGGCGGGCGGCGGCCTCGAGGTCTCGGTTCCTTCGGTGGAGCGCCGCGACGAAATCGGCGAGATGGCCCGGGCTGTCCAGGTCTTCAAGGACAACGCGCTTGAAAAGAGGCGCATGGACGAGGTCGAGAGTCAGCGGCAGCGCGTCGAGCGCCGCCGCCAGCAGGAATCCGAGGAACTGATCGACATGTTCGGCTCCAGCGTCTCGGGGGTATTCCAGTCGCTGTCGGGAGCCAGCCAGGGCATGGCCGAAACCGCCCGCTTGATGAAAAGCGTGGTCGATGAGACCAACCTCCAGATCGACGATGTCGCCCGCGAGGTCGACGAGGCTGGTTCCAATTCTCAGGCGGTGGCCGCCGCATCCCAGGAACTGACGGCAGCGATCGGCGAGATCAGCCGGCTGGTCAACGCTTCGTCCCAGGTCGCCGGGGCCGGCTCGGCGCAGGCCATCGAGGTGGTGGACAAGGTTTCGCTGTTGCGCACCGCGTCGGAGCGGATTGGCGACATCGTCGGCATCATCGCCAACATCGCGAGCCAAACCAACCTGCTCGCGCTCAACGCCACCATCGAGGCGGCCCGCGCCGGCGAGGCCGGACGCGGCTTCGCGGTGGTGGCGGGCGAGGTCAAGAACCTCTCGGCCCAGACCCAGAAGGCGACGGTCGAGATCGCCGCCCAGATCAACGAAATCCAGAACTCGATCGGCGGCACCGTGGGCGCGGTTCAGGCCATCGGTCAGACCGTGACCCAGATCTACCAGTCCTCGGCCGAGATCGCCGCCGCGATCACCCAACAGCAGAGCGCCACCGACGAGATCGCCCGCAACATCCAGTTCGTGTCCTCCAGCACCGATCGCATCGGCCAGAGCATGGCGGCGGTCCGGGAGTCGGCGGGCAAGGTCGAGGGCGCCTCGCTCCAGGTCCACGAGGCGTCCAGTTCGATGTCGGATCAGACCGGGAAACTCAGTGTCGAGGTCGGCGATTTTCTCGACGCGGTCAAAGGTGCGGGCAGCCGTCATCAGTTCGAACGGCTGGACGCCGACCTGCCGGCCAGAGTCACGGTGGCCGGCAAGACCTGCGACAGCCGCGTGCGGCAGTTGTCCATCGGTGGGGCCTGGATCGATGCCCGGCTCGACCAACCGGCGGGTTCAGTGATCGAGGTCGCCATCGACGGCGTTCCACGCACTATCCGTGCCCGAGTCGCCGGTAGTTCGGATAAAGGAACCCGCCTGCAATTTCCGATGGACAGCGGCCACTTGGCATTCATGGCCGAGACCATCGCCCGGCTTTCCGACAAGGCCGCCTGACCTACGGGCCGTAGGCGGCGAGGAAGACATCGATGGCCCGCGAGACGACCTCGGCGTTTTCCTTGGCGTTGGCGGGCTCGCGGACGCGAAAAATGACGGGTTCGGTCAGTTCGGCATCCAGGAGCGCGATGAGGTGCAGCGCCATGACCTCGGGATTGCCCGGCCTCAGCTTTCCAGCCCTAATCGATTCGGCAAAGAACGCGCTCGCCTTGCGGACCCCACGCAACTTCCCGCGCTCGTGCACCATGCGGCCGATGTTGGACCGTCCGGATTCACCATAAGCTAAACGAATAATAGCAATAACCTCTGGTCTCTGCTTGAAGGATAGGAAGCTCTCGCCGTAGCGGATCAGCGATGTTCTTAAATTTCCTTCGTCGCTCAGTTCATCAAAAACCGCATCCAGCACAGGACCTAATGCGGATTCTGCGACCTCTATAAATAGCTCTTCTTTGGATGAGAAATGGTTGTAGATCGTTTGTTTCGACCCTCCGGCGCGCGCGACGATCGCTGACATCGACGCCCCCTCGTAACCGCGCTCGCTGAACTCCTGAGCCGCCGCGGCCAGGATGGCCTCCCGGCGAGCTTCGCTTTTTTTCGCCACCGGCCATCTCCCAATATTGGACCGTTCGGTACGGTACATCTTGATTGTAACGCGCGATGATGATAGACCGTTCGGTACGGTCCAATCAAGGGGTGTGCCATGGCAATCCGAACGGCCCTTCTCCGGGCGATGTCTTTTGCAGGTCCGGTCCTGCGCGGCGCCAGCCTTCGAAGGAGTGAGCGATGAGCCTGTTTCCCGAACCACAGCGACGGATCGCCGCCGCACTCCTGCTGGCCCTCGGCGCCTTGCTGCCTGCGGCGTGCGACAAGAAGGAGGAACAGACGGCCGACATCCGTCCTGTGCGCACCACGGTGGCGCACAGCCAGATCCTCGACGAGTTCCCGTCGCAGGTCGGCGAAATCCGCCCTCACGTCGAAAGCGATCTCGGCTTCAAGATCGCCGGCCGCATTCTGGAACGCAGGGTCGAACTCGGCGCCCTCGTTCACAAGGGGGATATGCTGGCTCAGTTGGACGAGCAGGACCAGAAGAACCAGCTGACCGCAGCCCTTGCCGACGTTACCGCCGCCCGCGCAACCTTGGCGCAAGCCGAGCCGGAGGCGGGACGGCAGACCAAGCTGCGCGCCGAGGGCTGGGCGAGTCAGGCCAAATACGAGGCCGCCATCCAAGGCCGCGACGCCTCCCGTGCGGCGCTGGAGGCGGCCCAGGCCAGGGCGCGGGTCGCCGAGGATCAGCACAGCTACGCCGTCTTGCGCGCCCCCGAGGACGGCGTGATCTCCGCCGTGAGCGCCGAAGCGGGACAGGTCGTGACGGCCGGGCAGATGATCGTGCGCCTTGCCCGGCTGGACAACAAGGACGCGGTGTTCACGGTGGCGGAGCGGACGCTACCGGCCATACCGCAGGATGCCGCCATCGAGGTGAGGTTGCTCGACACGCCGCATGTCGTCGCCCAGGGGCATATCGACCAGATATCGCCAAGCGCCGATCCTATCACCCGCACCTACACCGTGAAAGTGGCATTGACCGACCCGCCGCCGGCCATGCGCCTAGGCATGACCGTGCTCGGACGATTGCAGCAGGCGGGGCGCCCCCTCGTCGTTCTGCCGGTCGCCGCGCTGTTTCAGAAGGACGGCCAACCGGCGGTGTGGGTGGTCGATCCCGCGCGGATGACCGTCGATCTGGTCGCCGTCACCGTCCTCAGGGTGGAGACCGACCGGGTGCTGATCACCGACGGCCTCAAAGACGGAGCCATCGTCGTCACCGCCGGGGTTCAGCGCCTGTGGCCCGGCCAGAAAGTCCGGCTCGGCCAGGGCGTCACCGCTGGCGAGTCTGCCGGGCCGAAGGCGGTGCAGCCATGAGCGGCCTCAATCTTTCGGAATGGGCGCTACGCCACCGCTCGCTGGTCATCTACTTCATGTTGATGATCATGGTGGCCGGCGTGCTGGCTTTCACCTCGCTCGGCCGCGACGAGGACCCGCGCTTCACCGTCAAGACGATGGTGGTGAAGGTGCTGTGGCCCGGAGCCTCCATCGACGAAACTATCAACCAGATCACTGACCGCATCGAGAAGAAACTGGAGGAGACGCCCTCTCTCGATTTTCTCAAGAGCTATTCGACCGCCGGGGAATCGGTCATTTTCGTCACGCTTAAGGACTCCACCCCGCCGGAGAAGGTTCCCGACATCTGGTATCAGGTCCGCAAGAAGACCGGGGATGTCACTCACACGCTCCCCGAAGGGGTTCAGGGGCCTTTCTTCAACGACGAATTCGGCGACACCTTCGGTGTGATCTACGCCTTCACCACCGACGGCTTCAACCAGCGCGAGCTGCGCGATTATGTGGAATCCGTGCGGGCCGACCTGCTGCGCTTGCCCAACGTCGGCAAGATCAACCTGATCGGCGCCCAGGATGAAATCATCACCATCGAATTCTCCACCCGCAAGCTGGCCGGCTTGGGTCTGGACCGCGATCAGGTTCTCGACAGCCTGCGCGCCCAGAACGCCGTCCGGCCCGCCGGCGTGGTCGATGCCAAGGGCGAGCGGCTGTTGCTGCGGGTCAGCGGCGGCTTCGCCTCCGAGGCCGACCTCGCGCGCATCAATCTGAGGGCCAACGGCCGCTTCTTCCGTCTCACCGATGTCGCCGATATCCGCCGGGGGTACGTGGACCCGCCGTCTCCGCTCTACCGGGTCAACGGCAAGCCGGCCATCGGCCTCTCGCTGTCGATGGCCGCAGGCGGAAACAATCTCACACTCGGCGAGGACGTTCACCGCCGCATGGCCGAACTGGAGCGTAACCGCCCGGTCGGTATCGACGTCATCCAGGTCGTCGACCAGCCCGAAGTGGTCCACGCCTCCGTCCATCACTTCATCAAGTCGCTGGTCGAGGCGGTGGTCATCGTGCTGGCGGTGAGCTTTCTCAGCCTGGGCCTGCGGGCCGGCACGGTGGTGGCGCTGTCGATCCCGCTGGTGCTGGCCGGCACATTCGTGGGAATGAGCGTTCTCGGTATCGATCTCCAGCGCATTTCGTTGGGGGCGCTGATCATCGCCCTCGGTTTGCTGGTCGACGACGCCATGATCACCACGGAAATGATGATCAAGAAGCTGGAGGAGGGCTTCAGCCTGTGGAACGCCGCCACCTTCGCCTATACCTCGACCGCTTTCCCGATGCTGACCGGTACTTTGGTGACAGCGATAGGCTTCGTGCCGGTCGGGTTCTCCAAAAGCGCATCTGGAGAATATTGCTATTCGATGTTCGTGGTCATCACGCTCGCCCTGCTGATTTCCTGGGTGGTCGCGGTGGTCTTTTCGCCCCTGATCGGCGTCGCCATCCTGCCCAAGCAGCTCAAGGCGCATCATGAGGCGGGCCGGTCTGACCGGATGGCGGAGGCGTTCCGCCGGTTGCTGCTGGCTTGCCTGCGCCATCGCCGGTTGGTCGTCTGCGGCACCGCTCTGGCTTTCGGCCTATCGCTGGTCGGGGCTACGGCTCTTGAGCATCAGTTCTTCCCCCAGTCAGACCGTCCCGAACTCTTCGTCGATTTGACCCTGCCGCAGCACGCCTCGATCGAGGCCACCCAAGAGGCGGTCCACCGCATGGAAACCGTGCTCGGGGCGGACCCGGACGTGGCCAGCTATGCCGTCAATGTCGGCAGCGGCGCCGTCCGCTTCTATCTGCCGATGGATGTCCAGCTCGACCATCCCTACTTCGCCGAGGCGGTGGTGGTGGCGAAAAGCGTCGAGGCGCGCGCGGTGCTGGCCAAACGGCTGCAACGGAATCTGGAGGAGGAGCTGCCCACCGCCATCGTTCGCGCGGCTCCGCTGGAAATGGGGCCTCCGGTGGGCTGGCCGGTCAAGTACCGGGTCAGCGGTCCTGATATTCAGCAGGTCCGGCGACTGGCCTACGACCTTGCCGCCATCCTTGGCGCCAACCCAAACATCCGCTCGGCCAATTTCGACTGGAACGAGCCGATCCAGGTGGTGCGCGTGCGGGTCGATCAGGACAAGGCGAGACTGCTCGGCATTTCGTCGCAGGATTTGGCGCAAGCCCTGGACTCTGTCTTCAGCGGAACTTCGTTCACCCAGGTGCGGGATTCCATCTACCTGCTGAATGTCCAGGTGCGCGCCCGGCCCGAGGAGCGGGCCGACCTGGATACGCTGCGCCTGCTCCAGATTCCGCTCGGCAACGGGCGCACCTTGCCGGTTGGCGAGGTGGCAACCCTGGAGTATGGCTTCGAACAGCCGATCATCTGGCGGCGCGGTCGCCTGCCCACCCTGACGGTGCAGGCCGACACCCCTGCCGGCATCCAGCCGGCCACCGTGGTGGAGCAGTTGGCGCCCGCCATCACGGCATTCACGGCCAAACTGCCCGCCGGCTACTCGGTCTCGCTCGGCGGCACGGTCGAGGAGGCGGCGAAGGGCCAGGCGTCGGTGAACGCCGTGATGCCGGTCATGGTGCTGCTGATGCTGACGGTGCTGATGATCCAGCTCCAGAGCTTCCAGCGCCTGCTGATGGTGGTGCTGGCGGCGCCGCTGGGGTTGATCGGCGTGGTCGGCGCCATGCTGCCGACCCACACCCCGATGGGCTTCGTCGCCATGCTCGGCTGCGTTGCCCTGATCGGGATGATCATCCGCAACTCGCTGATCCTGATCGACCAGATCGACACCAACATCGCCGAGGGCATGAGTCGGTGGACTGCCGTGGTGGAGGCAACCTGCCATCGGATGCGGCCGATCATGCTGACGGCGTCGGCGGCGATTCTGGCCATGATCCCGATCGCCTCCCAGTCGTTCTGGGGGCCGATGGCCTTCGCGATCATGGGCGGGCTGGTCGCCGCGACGGTCCTGACCCTTCTCTTCCTGCCGGCGGCCTACGTCGCGTGGTTCCGCATTCGCGAGCACGAGGAAGGGCGTGGAGCGCCTGCCGATCCAGCCGGCCGGGTTGTGGAAGTGGCCAACTCCTGATCCCGGCACCGACTTGTCCGTGAAAGGGCAACACCATGCAGAAGATCGTCTCATACAGCTTTGAGCTGCCGGGAAACGTAAAGCACGATTTCGAGTTCAGGCTCGACACGGAGACCTTCGAAATAGCAACCAATGCCGCTTGCATACAGCCGGATTGGGCGAAAATCTCCCATCACCGCTGCAAGAGCTGCCCGGTATCAAGTGCGGAATACTGTCCAGTCGCCCTGAATATCTACAAGGTCGTTATGCCGATGCGCGACGTGGTCTCCTATGAGACGGTGAAGTGCAGCGTCGTCACTCAAGAACGAACATACGCGGTTACAACCTCGGCCCAGGAGGCGCTGCGCTCGCTGATGATTTTCGTGATCGCCGCCAGTGCCTGCCCGCAGGTCGATTTTCTAAAGCCGTTGGAGCTGTTCCATCTTCCATTCATGACGCTCGAAGAGATCATCTCTCGGATCGTTTCCGCTTATTTGCTGTTCCAATATTTCAGAAAGAGGCAGGGACTTCCGTTCGATTGCGAACTGACCGGCCTGCGCAAAATCTTCGAGACTTTGGAAGGCATCGGCGTCGCGATGGCCGAGCGGCTTCGGTCAGAAAGGATGGCGGGGGATGCCGCCATCAACGCCCTCGTCATCCTGCACGACTTCTCGCTGTTCGTGCCTCTCCATATTGATGACCATCTCGACATACTTAGATCGGCCTTCGATCCAATCCTGAAAAGAACTGCATGATCATTCGGCCGCTCTGAAGTTGTTCGACCCGATTGAAAGAGCCGGACGGGCGCTTGTCAAAGAACGACCAGCCGAGAGCCCCTTTTCCGGATCAGAAGGAAAATCAAATGTGCGTGGTTACTTTGGTGAAGGGCCTTAATCCGGTGAAAGGCTCGTGGGCAGCACTCTTCGGACTTGGCCTCCTCGCCTTTACCGGAGCGACGTCCTCGGCCCTCGCAGAGACGCTGGACGAGGCATTGGCCCGCGCCTACACCGGCAATCCCACGCTCAGCAGTGCCCGTGCGACCCTGCGCTCGGTGGACGAGGGAGTTCCTCAGGCGCGGGCACAGTCGCGACCCAGCGCATCGGTGGTCGCCAGCGCCGGCCGGGCCACCACACATGCTGGTCTGACCAACACCGGGGTTGGCACAAGTGGCACCGCCGCCAGCGGCTATCCCAACGAATGGACCCCCAGCACACCGCGCCACGCCGGGGTTTCGGTAACCCAGCCTCTCTACCGGGGCGGCGCCATCGACGCTAGCATCGTGCAGGCGGAAGCGACGGTGCTGGCGCAACGGTCGGTGCTGCTCGACACCGAACAGACGGTGCTGCAGGCGTCCGCCACCGCCTATCTCGATGTGGTGCAGGCCCAAGCGCTGCTGGAGTTGCAGAGCAATTTCGAAGCGGTCCAGAAGCGTGACTTGGCGGCGTTCCAGGGGCGTTACCGCGTTGGAGAGGTCACCCTTACCGACGTCAGTC
>CAIOBP010000078.1 GCA_903856295.1 uncultured Rhodospirillales bacterium
AAGCCGGGGGCCTTACTGGTAACATCATGGCTGATATGATGGCTGACACTTGGCATCGGTCGACACTCTTCGCTGTCTCTCGACACCAATCTGGCCCGCCGCAGCCGTCAAAAACAATGTGCTGGTCGCGTGACGAATACAGAAAACCCGGAAACGGCCTTGATGCTGCGCAAGGACATCGAGGTCATGGCCCACCTGACCGGGCAGTTGCTCAAGGTCGCCCAGTTGGAGTCGCTGGCGATCCGGGAAGACGAACAGGCCGACCTCAATGTCATCGCCGGAGAGGTCGTCGGCCATCTGGCGCCCCTGGCGGTGCGCAGCGGCAAGGAGATCGAACTGGAGGAAGCCGAAAGCGCGGCCACGGTCAGGGGCAGCGCCGAAGCCATCGGCCACGCCGTGCAAAACCTCGCCCATAACGCCATCGTGCACACCACTGCCGGCAGCGTGGTCACGGTCAGCGTGGGGACGTCCGATAATGGCCTGACGGTCACCGTGCGCGATCATGGCCCCGGCGTCCCCCCCGAACTGCGCGAGCGTGTCTTCGAGCGGTTCTGGCGCGCCGATCGCCGGACCAGCGGGGCGGGTTTGGGACTGGCCATTGTCCGCTCGGTGATGACGACCCATGGCGGACAGGTCACGGTGGACGGGGCGTCGGGCGGTGGCGCCCTCTTCACCTTGAGCTTTCCCCGGTATCAGCCGCCACCGGACTCAAGACGCGCGAAACCGCACTCCCCCTATCCCGAAATGATGGGGTAGAGCATGATGCGGTCATGCTCTGACGCGGTCAGGTCTGAGCGTCGCCTTACAGCACGTCCTTCGGCACGCTCAGCAATTCGGTGCGGACCCGGCCGAGACTGGGGCGGTTTGCCGGGGTGAAGGCGACCGGACGGCACAGCACCATGGTGGCGACGCCGACGCGGGCGGTGAGCAGGCCGTTGACCATGCCCTGGCCGAGCTTGGTCGAAATGGCGGCGGCGATCGAGCCACCCAGGGCCTCGACCGCGACATGGCTGAGGCCCTCGGCGACTCCGGCCACCGCCAGATTGGCCAGCATCCGGCGCATCAGCCGCCAGGAGCCGAACCGGCCGGGCCGGGCGCCGTAGAGCGAGGCGACTTCCCGCACCAGCTTGAGATTGCGCCAGAGCACGATCACGACATCCAGTGCCGCCGAGGGGCTGAGGGCGGTGGCGACGGCGGTATCGCGCGAGGCGCGCAGCACCGAGTTGTAGGCGGATTGATCGATCGGCGCCAAAACCTGACGGTCGATCAGGGCGATGACTTCCCGGTCGTTGTGAGCGTCGTTGACCGAGGTGTGCAGGGACTCGATGGCGGGCGCGAGGTCGGAGCGGTCGCGGTAGAAGCCGGAAACCGCGTCGGCGAAGTGTCCGGCCGAACCGTGGCCATCGGCGATGACCAACCGCTCGGCTTCGGCGCGCAGGGCGTCGATGCGCCGGAGCCGCCGGATCGAGATCGCCTCGTCGAGAGCGAGCCAGAGCGCGGCGAAAACCACCAGCGCCAGCAGCCCCGACACCCCGAGCCCGAAGGCGTAGCCGGAGGCAAAGGCGCGGGACAGCAGGTCGGAGGCATCAAAGGCCAGAACGACCAGGACCAGCGCGAAAACGCCGCCGAAAAAGGCGGGCACGGCCCAGTTCCACCTCGAAATATCCCGAACCTTTTCCGCACCGGCGGGGCCCGCGAACTCGTCGGGACCGGGACGGTTGCCGCCGCCGCCATCCGGGGCCGGACGCAACGGCTCCAGTTCGACCGGCGCTTGCCAGACCGGCGCGGAATGGTTCCGGTCGCTCATGTCAGGCGATCCCCCAGCAGGAAGTTCAGCGCCTGATCGAGACGAATGTTGGGCAGGCCCCGGCCATCGCGGCCGACTCCGGCCGGCGGCTCGAAATCCATGAACCGGTAGGGTTGAGCGATATCCAGCGGAAACAGGTCGGGACCGTCGGGAATGCTGCCGGGAAACAGCACGGTCGGCTTCTGGCGCCCGAGCGGCGTGCCCTGGATGCAGGCGAGCTTACGCCCCTGATGCTCGGTGGTGACGGTCTCGGTGCACTTGACGGCCGCGAGCGCCATGGTGTCGACGGTGGCGCCCTCGAAACGGATGGCGTTGCGCGCCTCGGAGACCAGCATGTCCAGCAGGTTCTTGAGATTGCCGTGCTGGCTGGCGGCGATGTGGTCGGCCTTGGTGGCGGCGAACAGCACCTTGTCGATCTGGCCGCCGGTGAGCTTGCTCAGCCAACCGCCGCGGCCGTGGCGGAAGGCTTCGAGGCAGGCGGTCAGCGCCATGCGCATGTCGTGCAGGGCGGCGGGACCGGCGTTGAGCATGCCGAGCACGTCGACCAGCACGATCTGACGGTCGAGGCGGGCGAAATGCTCAAGGAAGAACTTGCGCACGACGTTGGTCTTGTAATCCTCGAAGCGGCCAGACATCAGCGCCCACAGCGAGCCCGCCGGAGCACTGCCGGAAGCGGGCGCGGGCAAGGGGCAGAAGGTGAGCACGGGCGCGCCGGCCAACTCCCCGGGCTCGAGGAACCGGCCGGGCTGGACCAGGCTGAGATTGGCCTGGGAGCGCCGGCAGGCGTGCAGATACTCGGTGTAGTGGGCCGCGCCCTCTTTGGCCGTGGTTTCGTCGGCGGTCTGATCGGCCGAGACCGTCGACAGCCAGTGCAGCCAGCGCGCCCCGATCTGCCGGCGCGGCTGGTGCTCGATCAGTTCCAGGGTCAGCGAGGACCACTCGGCGAAACTCTGATTGAGCATCGGCAGGTCCATCAGCCACTCGCCGGGATAATCGATGACATCCAGGTTGATCGTCGAGATCGGCTGAATCGAGCGCCGCATCGACGACACCGGCACATAGCGCAGGGCCATGCGCAATTGCGCGACTCCGGTGGTGGCGGCGGGCCAGTGCGGCGGCGTGGCGGTGAGATTGGCGAGATATTTCTCGTAGGCGAAGCGGGGGGCGCTGCGGTCCGGGCTGGAGCGCAGACGGGCGGCGAGGAAACGGTTGCTGGCCACCACATCCATGAAGGGCAGCCGGCCGCCCCGGATCAGATTATCGATCAGGGAGGTGACGAACACCGTCTTGCCGGCGCGCCGGAGGCCGGTGACGCCGAGGCGGACATTGCCCTCGAGCATCCGGCCGGCGAGCGAGCCGACATGGCCGAGCGCCTGATCCAGCATCTTCTCGCCGAAGCCGGCTAAGTTGTTCCAGTCTGGGAATTTCGAGGACACCGCACGGACTCTGAACGTGAAACCGCACCGTTTCATAAAATACCGCACGGGGCAAGGCAAGGCGCATGATATTGGATATGAATCATACCGTCAAGGAAATCCTGTGCGGGGTTTACAAGTACAGATACCAACCACCACAAACACCCCCAACGTCAGGTTGGTGACGGACATCGCATCGAGATAAACTTGCATCAACACCATAAGTACATTTAAAGCATTGTCACAAAACCATCAAGCTTAATAAATAAAATCCTGATTTATTATCTTTATTATGGAGGATGAGCATTTCAGCAAGCACCTCCCCCGGCTCGGGGATGCCGCGCGACGGGGGCGCGCAAGACGTTTGGCGCCAAAAAGACAGGGGCTGCGGATCACTCCGCAACCCCTTGAGAAAACAGTCATCCCCTTCTAAGAAACAGGCTTGGCCTTTCTGAGAAACAGGCCCGGGACCGCGTCGGACCGGCTACCGGCGAACCACCGCCAGCAGACCGGCCAGTCCCAGAAACAGCATGGCGCCCGCCCCCCAGACGCGAACATAGCCGGGCATGCCGAGACTGGGCACCAGGGCGTAGATCAGCGCCAGCGCCGCCCAAACGACGAACACCAGCAGGATCAGCAGAGCATCCTCTTTCATGTCATCGTCCTCCGTTCAATGGCTGTGGCCGCCGCCGCCGATCACGGTCAGCGGCAAGGCGTTCATCAGGTCGAAGGCGACGATGGTGAAGAGCGCCATCGCCACGACCACGAGCACGACCCCGGCCGGACCGGTCCAGGCCGCGACCTGCGACCGGAGGGGCGTGTCGCCCCAGGAAACCACCGGTTGCTGGACCACGCTGTCCTTCGGACCCGGCAACAGGCTTCGCGCCACGCCCAGCACCAGCACCGTGAGGCCAAGGGCGAACACGGTGCCCCCGATCCCGACCGCCGTCATCAGCGTGTGCCAGAGAGCCGGAGCCCCGCCGCCATAGCTGATGTCGAAGGTGCGCCTGGGCACGCCGGCATAGCCGGCGGCGATGCCGGCGGCCCCGAAAATCAGCAAGCCAAGGCTGATCACCGCGGGCATCCGGCACAGCAGCGCCGGCCGCCATGGCGCACTTCCGGTCAAGGCGGGCAGAACCACCATCATCGCGGCCAGGAAACTCAACGACACGGTGCCGACCGCGAAGAAGTGAAAATAGCCGGGCACGAAGAAGGTATCGCTGAACAGAGGCGCCAGTTTCTCCTGGATCAGCACGAAGGCGAAGGTCAGGCCGAGCCCGAGATTGAGGGCCGCGCAGGCAATCGCCGCCATCACCGGGTTTTTCCACGGCAAGGCGCCGACCCAGCCCAGCCGTCCGGACGCGCCCCGGGAGCGGCCATGAGCCTCAAGGGACGACACGATGATCAAAAACGCCATCACCGTCGGCACCGCCACGAACAGCGACAGCAGCGATCCGACCACTCGCACGGTTTCGGACAGATTGGGCTCGAGGAACATGTGATAGAGCGAGGTCGGCGGCACGAACAGCAGATACGACGCGAACACGATCTTCGAGAACCGGGCCCCGTGCATCGACGACACCCCGGTCAGGGCCTGAACCAGCACATACCAGACCACCACCGTCGCCATCAGCGGCAGATAGTGCAGATTGTGGAACAGGATGTGCCACTCGGTCGGCTGATTGGCCGGAAAGGCGCCCCGGCCGAGCGCCCACAGCACCGACGGCAGGAAGGCGTTGACCGCGGCGATGGCGCTGACGATCAGAAATCCGGCCCAGGCGAACAGCGCGAAGCCGACCGCCGAGAGCGCGCCGCCCGCGCCGCCGTTGCGCCGGGTGATCACGGTGGCGATGGCGCTGGCCGAACTCGCCGCCAGCCCCGCGCCCAGCAGCAGATAGCCCAGCGAGAACCAGCCGACCGCCGCCGGGTCGTCGCGGCCGAGCGCCGGCCCGCCGTCATAGAGCAGCGGCGTTCCGGTGATGCTGGCGATCTCGCTGACCGCGAATCCGGCCAGCATCAGAGCGCCGCCGATCCAGGCCAGAGAGCGCAGCGCCAACCCGCCGCCATTGCGCTCGGCACCGGCCAGCACCAGCAGCAGTGCGGTTTGCGCCAGATAGAGCCAGTAGAAGAACACGGTGACGCCGTGCAGGGTCAGCAACCGGGCGGCCTGCTGCGGCTCGAAAACCGCCACGCCGGCGCGGCCGAGCGCGGTCAGCCAGCCGAAGCCGACGCCCAGGGCCAAAGCGAGCAGCGACGCCCCGAACAGCACGCGCACCAGCGCCTTGTCGCATCCGGGCAAGGCCGAGACGCGATCGCTCAAAGAGGGCAAGGGAGCGTTCATGGCTGGCCTCCCTGCTCCGAAGCGGTGACGATGATTTTTCCCTGCATCTGGTCGTGACCGGCGCCGCAATAGACGGTGCAGTAAATCAGCACGGTTCCCGGTTTGGTGAAGGTGATGATCTGGTCGCTGACGGAATCGGGCCGCAGGCGGATGATCCGGCTGGCCGCTCCGAGCTGAAACGATGCGCCGTGGGTGATATCGTCGGCCATCATGCGCAACCGGTAGCGAACCCCCGTGCGCAGTCGCAAAATGTCGGGGTTGTAGCCCCACATGAAAGCCAGCAGATACAGATCGACGGGCTGATCGGCATCGGCGCCATGGGCCGTATGGGACATGGCGTGCCCGGACATGTCGTGGCCGTCTTCCGCGCCATGGGCGTTCATGTCGTGATGCCCCGCGCCGTGGGCGTCCATGTCGTGATAGCCCATATCATGGGCGTCCACGTCGTGATGACCCATGTCATGGGCGTTCATGTCGTGATGGCCGGTGTCGTGGGACACCGCCTGCCCCGCGACCGGTTCGACGCTGCCGTCGGGTCGCTTGAACCGGTCGACAAAGGCGGCATGCTCGCGGCGGAAAGCCTCCGGTGTCATAGCGGAGCCGGCGTCATGGTCGGCGCCGGCGTGTCCCAGGGTGCCGGCTGCGTCACCGTGCCCCTGGTGAAGGGTCTCATGATGGTTGCCGAACGGCAGCGGCGCGGCGCCATAGGCCGCCCAGACGCCGTATAAGCCGACCGCGCCAAAGCCCATCCCCGTGATGAAGCCGCGGCGGGTCGTGAAGTGCCTGTTTTCAGACATGGCTATGCCTCGTATCGTCGTGACGAGAAAAAATCTTCGCGAACGATCAGAGGATTGATTTCGGCGGGCGGGGATCCGGCGAAACGCGCTGCCCGGACGGAATGACCTCAACCGGCGCCAACCAGGCCACAGGCTGTATCCGAACGGTGGTGGCCGCGACGGAGCCGACCGGCCCCGGAATCGAGACGCAGCACGAGGCATGGATCAGGATGGCGTGCTCATGGCCGGGCGCGCCCGGAGAGTGGTGATGCTGTTCCGAAACGGGAGCAACCGCCCGGGTCACGCCGCCACAGCCGAAGCCGAGCAAAACCGCCGCGACAACCGCCATAACAGCCGACACCTGTCCGAGCCGTTTCATGAGCATCCCAGGCTTCTTTCATCATCGAAAGAGACAGCCGACACGCCCGAGGCTACACCGCTCCCCGCATCGCCGTCAAGCCGCAGAGCCTGCGAGTCCAGGGGCGATCGGGTGTTCTGGGAAACCGCCCGGTTTCAGTCCAGCATCGGCAGGCCGGTTTCGATCCGGACCAGGATCGCGATCAGCGGACCGCCGATATCGTGGCGCGCGATGCCGCTGGCGTTTTCGGCTGCGGTGACCGCCTGCATGAAACTCGAACGCCAGCGTTCATCACGATAGAGCGCCTTCTCGGCGCGGGCGCGCTCGGCGATCAGCGTCGGGCGGCGCGGCCCGTCGTCGGCGGCGAGCTTGACCAGTTTGACCATCAGCGCCTCGGCGGTGGCCCGCTCGTCGCGGGCGAGAAAGCGCTCGATGAGTTCGGCATAGGCCTCGCCACGCAACTCGACATCCTGAAGAGCGTCGGCATAGGCCTGGACCGACGCCCCCTCGCCCCGCTTCGCCAGCCGTCCGAGCACGGCGGCCACCGTCCAGGAGGTTTCCTCCTGAACCGAACGCAGCTTGGCCAAGGTCTCGGCCGGCGTGCCGAGATCCGCGGCGGCCACCACCAGTTCGGGCGGCCAGACCGCCGTGCCGGCATCCTTGGTGGTGGCGGCAACCTGACGCTGGCGGGCGGCGGCAAAGACGGCCCCGGCTTCGCTGTCACGCCCGGCATCATGCAGGGTCCGGGCGACCAGACCATCCTCGGCGGTGCATTTGCGGGTGGCCGAGTAGCTTTGCGCCTCGAGGGCCAAGGTGCCGGCCGGCTCCTTGTCGCCACGCCACAAGGCCACCTGGGCGATGTCGGTGAGATTGTAGATCCGGGTGGCGCAGTCGGGAATCTTGCGCGTCAGGTCGAGGGCCATGGCCTCCTGACCGGTCAACGCCAGTGCCCGCGCGACGTAGAGATCGCGGTCGGTGCCGCCATTGGCCACGCCCCGGCGCACCGCCGACAGAAACGGCGCGATGATTTCCCTGGCCCGCCCCTGATCGCCGAACAAGTGGCTGGCCACCGCCAACGACAGCCAGTCCCAGCGCGCCGTGGTGATCGGCGTCTCCACCGCCGGCAGCAGATTGCCGATCCGGAACAGGAAGCACTTCGAGGATTGCTGGTCCGAGCAGACCATCGAACGCAGGCGGCTGCGAAACTCGTAAAAATCGAAATCGCCGACGAACTGATTGGTCACCAACTGAACGGCGAGGTCGGTGTCGGAAAAGCGGGTGATGATGTCGGCGAGCAACCGGTCGGCCTCGGCGAGCAGCCTGCCCTCCTCGGCCGCCTCATAGGTGGCGTTGGCCTTGCGCACCAGTTGCATCGCCTGGATGAACTGACGGTTGGCCTGCGAGCCGGCCTCTTCGGCCAGCACCGGGCCGCCGCCCCAGCAGGACAGCCACGCGGCCAAAGCCGGCACCAGCCACACGCGAAGCCCGCGACCGGCCTTACTTTTCGTCTTTCTTGTCTTTTTCAACGACACGAACATGGGATACGACGCCCTGGACATGCGCGATGGCTTTGGCATGAGCGATCACCCGATCAAGCTCATCCTGGCTGTGCGCGACACCTAGCAAGTAAACGACGTCATTGACGACATCGATGCTGTAATTCGTATTGTGGACATCCTTGTCGAGCACCAGCGCGGTCCGCAGCTTGGCGGTGATCCACCTGTCGTGCGCGCTATCGCCCGTGGCATCGTTGTCCAGCTTGATCTCGTTGAGCACCTCGGTCACGCCGTCGGCTTCCCAGCACAGCCTCACCGCTTCCATGCGCTGTTCGGCGGTGGCGGCCTGCCCGGTCAGCAGCACCCGCCCCTGATCGATGGACAGATTGATCCGGCTGAACATGTCGAGGTCGCGCTTCAGCCACAAATCATTGATCTGCAACTGAATCTTCAGGTCGGAAATCGCGCCGCCGACCCCACGATCCTCGCTCGCCTTGACCACCGTCGTTCCGGCGAGACCGACCACTGGGACGACACAGCCTCCGTTTGCCAGCATGGCCGCAAGCGCGAACGCGCCCGCCACGACTTTCCGGATAGTTCCCGCCGACACTCGCACCCTCCGCCGAAGCGACCGATAGTTCCCGAAATCCACGCCCTCAGGAGTCCAGCCGCGCCCTTTCTTTGCAATGGTTTTTCCTGCCGGCGCCGCAATAACCTGGACTGTGATGCCAGAATGTGCCACTCCCAGGCCTTCGGTTGAGGGACTTCCGCCATGCCCGTTCTCGAGCGCATCGCCGCGTACCAGGACGAGATGATCGTCTGGCGCCGCCATCTTCACGCCCATCCGGAAACCGCTTTCGAAGAGCGCGAGACTTCGGATTTCGTCGCCGAGCGACTCGCTCATTTCGGCGTCGAGGTTCATCGGGGACTGGCGGGGACCGGGGTCGTCGGGGTGCTGCGCGCCGGCTCCAGCCCCCGCACCATCGGCCTGCGCGCCGACATGGACGCGCTGCCGATGACCGAGCAGAACAGCTTCGGCCACGCCTCCCGCCATCCCGGAAAAATGCATGGCTGCGGCCATGACGGTCACACCGTCATGCTGCTGGGCGCCGCCCGCCACCTCGCCGAGACCCGCAATTTCGACGGCACCGTCCACCTGATCTTCCAGCCCGCCGAGGAGGGCGAGGCCGGCGGCAGAGTGATGATCGAACAGGGGCTGTTCGAGCGCTTCCCCTGCGACGCCGTGTATGGCCTGCACAACTGGCCCCAGCTGCCCGCCGGCGCGTTCGGCGTCCGGGCCGGGCCGATCATGGCGGCTGCCGATCATTTCGAGATCACGGTCACCGGCAAGGGCGCCCATGGCGCCATGCCCCATCACGGCGTCGACCCCGTGCTGGTCGCGGCCCACATCGTCACGGCGGCCCAGGCGCTGGTCAGCCGCGACACCGACCCGGTGGATACCGCCGTGGTCAGCTTCACGGTGATCCGGGGCGGCTCGGCCTTCAACGTCATCCCCGACGAGGTGGTGATGTCGGGCACGGTGCGCAGCTTCAAGCTCGAAACCCAGGATGCCCTCGAGGCCGGCCTCGCCCGGGTCGCCGAAAACGTCGCCGCCGCGTTCGGGGCCAGCGCCACGGTCGCTTACCACCGCTCCTATCCCGCCACCATCAACAGCGCCGCCGAAGCCGAGTTCGCGGCGGCGGTGGCGGCCAGGGTGGTCGGTTCGGATCAGGTGGTCCGCACCCTCGCCCCCTCCATGGGCGCCGAGGATTTCGCCTTCATGCTCCAGCGCCGCCCCGGCTGCTATGTCTGGCTCGGCCAGGGCGGCGGCCCCGATTCCTGCATGATCCATAACCCCCGTTACGACTTCAACGACGGCATCCTCGTCACGGGAGCGAGCTACTGGGCGTTGCTGGCGGAAACGGCGCTGGCCGCTCCCCCCTCCCGGTAATCGCCCGCCTGCTATAGCCCTCCCGAGAGATAGGCCCAACCGGCCGCGGTCATTGCCAGAGCAATCAGCCACGCCCGGTGATGCAACTCCAGCGCGGCGTCGATATCCGCGGCGGTGGCGTCGGGCCGGCCGTCGCCCATCCAGGCATCTTCGACCGTGATGCCGCCATAAACCCGCGGACCGGCCAGCCGCAACCCGAGCGCTCCGGCCATCGCCGCTTCCGGCCAGCCGGCGTTGGGCGAGCGATGCCTGCCGGCATCCCGCCACACCGCCGCCAGCGCCGCTTCCGGCGAGGCGTCGGCGCTGAGCGCGGCCGCAACCGCGAGCAGCACCCCGGTCAGGCGCGAGGCGGGCAGATTGACCAGATCGTCGAGCCGCGCCGCCGCCCAGCCAAACGCCCGGTAGCGCGGCGAGAGGTGACCGATCATGCTGTCGGCGGTGTTGATCGCCTTGTAAAGCACGAGGCCGGGCAAGCCGCCGACCAGCAGCCAAAAGGCGGGCGCGATCACGCCATCCGAAAAGTTTTCGGCCAGACTCTCGATGGCGGCGCGCGCCACCGCCGATTGATCGAGGGTTTCGGGATCGCGGCCGACGATCATCGACACCGCCCGCCGGCCTTCGGCCAGCCCGGCACGCAGCCCCGCGGCAACGGCGGCCACGTGATCGCGCAGGCTGCGCTGGGCCAGCAGGGTCGAGGCCAGCAGACCCTCCAGCACCCAGCCGAACGGCACCCCGCGCAGCGACACCAGCACCGGCAGCACCAGCGCCACCAGCAGCGACAGCATGCCGAACACCGCCGCGACACCGGCCAGCCGGCGCGCCGCTTCCGACCAGTCCGGACGGTTGAAGCGGCTGTCGAGCGCTCCGATCAGCGCCCCGATCCACATCACCGGATGGCCGATCCGGCGGATCAGCGCTGCCGGGTAGCCGACGAGACCATCGATAATCATGGCCACCGCCAGCACCGCGAGGCTATGGTCCCAGCCGCTCAACACCATCATGTCTTTCGCTTTCCCATGTCCCACCCACCGGTCACCGACCATGGCGGCAATCTCGACGCGGCGCGGTTGCGCTTCGCCGGCGCGCCCGAGCCCTGGATCGATCTTTCCACCGGCATCAATCCCTGGCCCTATCCCCTGCCGGCGCTGCCGCCCGATCTCTGGCACCGCCTGCCCGGCGAGTCTGCGCTTCAGGCGCTGGCCGCCGCCGCCGCCCGCTACTATGGCGCCCCCGGCCCCGAGAATGTGGCCATCGCGCCGGGCTCGCAAGCCCTGATCCAGCTTTTGCCGCGCCTGCACCCGCCCGGACGGGTGAGCGTCGAGGGGCCGACCTACGCCGAGCACGCCCTGGCCTGGACCGCCGCCGGTCATGATGTCTCGGGGTCTGGGGCCGTCGGCCCCAGTGGGGTCCAGGGGCAGATCGGAAGAGCGTCGTGTAGGGAAAGAGTGTCTTCGCCTGTGTAGATCTCGGTGGTCGCCGTATCATTAAAAA
>CAIOBP010000079.1 GCA_903856295.1 uncultured Rhodospirillales bacterium
AGGCTGTTGAGGGCCTCGCGCAGCGAGCCGCAAACGGTCGGAACCTGGGCCAGTTCGTCGGGCGGCAGGTCGTAGAGGTTCTTGTCCATGGCGTCGCCGGGATGGATCTTGTTCTGGATGCCATCGAGGCCGGCCATCAGCATCGCCGCGAACGCGAGATAGGGGTTCGCGCCCGGATCGGGGAAGCGAACCTCGACCCGCTTGCCCTTCGGGCTCGCGGTGTAGGGGATGCGGCAGGAAGCCGAACGGTTGCGGGCCGAATAGGCCAGCAGCACCGGCGCCTCGTAGCCCGGAACCAGCCGCTTGTAGCTGTTGGTCAGCGGGTTGGTGAAGGCGTTCAGCGACTTGGCGTGCTTGATGATGCCGCCGATGTAGTAGAGGGCCTGATCGGAGAGGTCGGCATAGCCCGACCCCGCGAACATCGGCTTGCCGTCCTTCCAGATCGACTGGTGGACGTGCATGCCCGAGCCGTTGTCGCCGAACACCGGCTTCGGCATGAAGGTCGCGGTCTTGCCGTAGGCATGGGCGACATTGTGCACGACGTACTTGTAGATCTGGATGTTGTCGGCCGACTTCACCAGGGTCGAGAACTTGATGCCCAGTTCGTGCTGGGACGCCGCGACTTCATGGTGATGCTTTTCGACTTCGACGCCCATCTCGGCCATGACGCTGACCATCTCGGCGCGCAGGTCCTGGGCGCTGTCGACCGGCGGCACCGGGAAGTAGCCGCCCTTGACCGCCGGGCGGTGGCCGAGGTTGCCGTCTTCGAACGAGCGGGCGCTGTTGTAGGGGCCTTCCTCGCTGTCGATCTCGTACGAGCACTTGTTCATTTCCACCTGGAAACGAACGTCGTCGAACACGAAGAACTCGGCCTCGGGGCCGAAATAGGCGGTGTCGCCGATGCCGGCCGCCGCCATGTACTTCTCGGCGTTCTTGGCGATCGAGCGCGGATCGCGGGCGTAGGGCTGGCCGGTCGAGGGCTCAAGAATGTCGCAGAAAATGGTCAACAGCGGCTGGGCCGCGAAGGGGTCCATGACCGCGGTCGAGGCGTCCGGCATCAGGATCATGTCCGACTCGTTGATCGCCTTCCAACCGGCGATGCTGGAGCCGTCGAACATGATGCCATCGGTGAACACCTCTTCTTCGATGGTGCTCACATGCTGGGCGGTGTGCTGCAACTTGCCGCGCGGGTCGGTGAAACGGAGGTCGACGTACTTGACGTCGTTTTCTTTGATCAGGTCGAAAACCTTGCTGACATCGGACATGTATCGAATCCCACAAAACTAGGGTTGATTGGCCGCGCCGGAATGCGCCAGCGGCTGACCCGGATGCGGTAGTGACTTGCCGAGCTTTATGTCACGCCTTCGGCGCGAAAAACAACGGACAAGCGGAAAGCCCGCGGCCGAACCTCGGCCGCGAGCCTATGCCATGAAGCCGGATCGCACAGCATCTCCGGGCAGTTAGGATACCATGGCACGAAGATGGACACGATCAGATGGCGTCGTTGCCGCGCTCGCCGGTCCGGATTCGCACAACCTCTTCGACCGGGCTGATGAAGATTTTGCCGTCGCCGATTCGGCCGGTCTGGGCGGCGTGCTGGATGGCCTCGATCGCCCGTTCGACCAGACCGTCTTCCATCACGACCTCGACCTTCACCTTGGGCAGGAAGTCGACGACGTATTCGGCGCCACGGTAAAGCTCGGTATGGCCCTTTTGCCGGCCGAAACCCTTCGCCTCGGTGACCGTGATGCCCTTGATCCCGACCTCGTGGAGGGCTTCCTTCACTTCGTCGAGCTTGAACGGTTTAATGATCGCTTCAACCTTTTTCATCGGCTCACCCAAATGACTAAGTTCAACCAAGAGGCGTTTGCCGCCGGCTACCGGCGTCAGCGCGCTGCGCGTGCCAGAACCATTGCATGGCGCGTGCCAGCACTGGCCATAACCGATATGCGGACCACATTGCCACCTTCGATGTGTTGGTGCCATTGCTTTTTGCAGGCAATGGCCCGAATGCTGGGCTTTGTGCCTATTAATTAAGCGATTTTCGCGATGATGGCAGCGGTGCCGCGATCGGGCCCGCCGTGAGGGCTGGTTTTCAGTGGTTCGGCCGGTGGCGCGGCGCGCGCAGCGTCGCATTCGAGGGGGGGGGGCTCGAGGGGCGGCGGCCGAGTGCTCATGGCACAGAGCCGGGTGCTCATGGCCCAGAGTTGAAACCGGCGCCGGATCGCGACCTTATCATTAGGAACACGAGGAACACGAACCTCGTCCGGGCGCAGTGCAGGGGCCGCGAATGGAGGCTGGATGGTTTGAGCCGTTTTGTTGCGCAGAATGCGGAAATATTATGCACTCAAGGGGCCTTGACTTCAGGGTCATTTGTTCCGACACTCCCTGAACAGAGTACCCTCTTCGGGAGGCGAAATGTTTTTTTGTGACGTCTCAGTGCTTCTACATTGGAGGGCAGCGTTATGACCAAGGCAACTCAGCCCGGACTTCCCGTGAGCACCCCCGTGCGCGCCGGCAAGACCCGCTTCTAAGCTTATAGAGTCAACGGGCGCGGCGACGTGTCTCGCCGTGCCCGCTTGACGTGCGGGGCGGGTTGTGGCTTGGTCACCGTCCTCGTGTGCACGAGGTCCCTCAGGGGTGTGCACGGGCTTTACTCATGCGTTGCCGCGACGACCGGGCCGATTGACATGGCGAAGAATTTTTCCGCGACGACCCGGGCGCTCGATCAGGACCGGCTGGCCACGCCGCTGGTCTTTCTGGCCACCGCCGTCGGTCTGGCTCTGATGTGGCTGTGGTGGTTCTGCAACCCGGCCCTGCCGGTCGATCAGGTCAGCCGCCAGCTTTACTTCGACGGCAAGTTTTCCTACGACATTCTGGTTCAGAAGAAGGACGGGGCGTACAGCAACCGTCAGATCAAGGTCTGGACCATCGGCGCCGCGTTTTCCCCCGAGGAGCGGGCGTTGATTGAAAAGGGTCAGTCCGCGATCATTCGGCCGGCCGGCCCGGCCGTCGCCGGCGCCGGGGTGCTCCGGGGCGTGGTCGCCGAAACGCCGTCGTGGCGCGACACTCTGGTCCGGATCACCATCCTGACCGACCGTGAGCAGACGCTGCCGCCCTCGGCGCTCGGCGAGGTGCGCATCCGAACCGGCACCCAGGCCCCGATGGATTATGTCTTGAGCGGTTCGGGGCTTGGCGGCTCCGGCGGGCGGCAGTCTTCGAACCGGCCATGATCTTCCGCTCCTCCTCCCCGCCCGCGCGCTCCTGGCTCGTCCCCGAGGTGGTCCAGACCTCCGGCATGGATTGCGGGCCGGCGGTGCTGAAGTCGCTGCTCGCCGGCTTCGGGGTGCCGGTCAACTATGATCGCCTGCGCGACGCCTGCCAGACCGACGTCGACGGCACCTCGATTTCCACCCTGGAAACTCTGGCCAGGGATCTCGGGGTCGGCGCCGAGCAGGTCATGCTGCCCGGCGAGCATTTGCTGCTGGCCGATTTCCGGGCGCTGCCGGCGATCGCCGTGGTCCGGCTGGCCAATGGTTTCACCCATTTCGTGCTGATCTGGCGCTGCCACGGGCCGATGGTCCAGGTGATGGATCCGAGCCGGGGCCGGGTCTGGATGTCCCGGCAGCGGCTGCTCGCCGATCTCTACCGCCACCGTCTGCCGATCGCCGCCGCCGACTGGCGGGCCTGGGCGGAGTCCGACAGCTTCTGCACGCCGCTCGATCTGCGGCTCCAGGCCCTGAAGCTGACCGGGGAGCGGCGCCGCGAGGTGCTGGAGCGCGCCCGCGCTCATCCCGGCTGGCTCGGGCTGGGCGCGCTCGACGCCGCCATCCGCTTCGTCGGCGCCCTTGCCGAGTCCGGTGCGGTGCGGCGGGGCGAGGACAGCGGCGAGATGATCCGGGCGCTGCTCGAGCGCGAGTTGGCGCGTCCGGCGGGCGAGGGCGGCATTCCCCCGGCGTTCTGGACCATTCGCCCCGACCCCGAGTGCGCGGACGGGTTGATCTTCGAGGCCGCGCTGGTGGTCAGCGCCGCCGGTCATGGCGAGGCTGGGGCTGGGGCCGAAGCTGGGGCCGAAGCCGGGGCGCGGCACGAGGGTGAGGCCGCGTCCACCGCGCCGCCCCTGCTCGCTTCGCTGCTCCAGACCGGGACCGAGTGGCCGGAGCGCCGGCTGTGGGAACTGTTGCGGCAAGACCGCTTCGTGGTGCCGCTGCTGCTGTTCGCCATCGCTCTGATCGGGCTGGGCGCGACGGCGGAAATCTTCGTGCTGCGCCATGTCCTCGATGTCGGCAGGATCGGCGATCCGCTGGCCGCGCTCGGCAATCTGGCGATTCTGGTGCTGCTGCTGTTCGTGCTGGAACTGACCGCCGCCGCCGCCGCCACCTTTCTCGGCCGCCGGCTGGAGTTCCGGCTGCGGCAGGCGTTTTATGAGAAGATTCCCAGCCTGGGCGACGGCTATTTCCGCAGCCGGCTGGTTTCGGACCTCAGCCAGCGCGCCTTCGAGCTGCGCCATTTGCGCGGTTTGCCGGCGCTGGCCGGCAGCGCCTTCCAGCTCATCGTCTCGATGATCTTCGTCGCGGTCGGCATCGTGGTGATCTTTCCCGCCGGGCTGGCGGCGGCGCTGACGGTGCTGGGCGTCGCGCTCGGCGCCGTGCTGCTGCATCAGCCGCTGGTGCAGGAACACGAGATGCGCCAGCGCACCTATGCCGGCGCGCTGACCCGCTTCTATTTCGACGCCCTGCGCGGCCTGACGCCGCTGCGCAGCCATGGCGCCGAGCAGGCGATGCGGGTCGAGCAGGAGCAAATGGTCGCCGAATGGGGCCGCTCGGGCGCCCGGCTGGTCCGGGGGCGGACCTGGATCAGCGGTCTGGCCTTCGCGGCGATCACCCTGATCACGGTCCTGCTGATCCGCGACTATATCGGCGCCTTCGGCGAGACCAGCGCGGTGATCGTGCTGCTTTATCTGTCAATGCAGATGCCCCGCCACGGCGAGACGCTGGTGGTGGTCGCCCAGCAATATCCCTTGATCCGCATCATCATTCTGCGTCTGCTCGAGCCGCTGGCGGCGCCCGCCGAAAGCACCGCGTGGTACGCCGACGTCGCGCCGGCCGCGGCGGGAACGCCGGTGCCGGAGCCGGTCGGCCCCGGCGGCGTCGCCCTCGAGTTCGAGAGCGTCACGGTCAAGGCCGGCGGCCGGACCATCCTCGAGGATGTGACGCTGAAGATCGCGTCGGGCGAGCATGTGGCGGTGATCGGGCCGTCGGGCGCCGGCAAGTCGACGCTGGCCGGGCTGCTGCTGGGTTGGCGTCCGCCCTCCGCCGGTCAGGTGCGCGCCGACGGCCGGCTGCTGCACCGGGAAACCCTGGCGGTGCTGCGCCAGACCACCGCCTGGGTCGACCCCCAGGTCCATCTCTGGAACAGCTCGATGCTCGAGAACCTGACCTATGGTCTCGACGACTTCGAGCGCGGCGAACGGGTGGAGGCGGCCGCCGGGAAGGCCGGTCTGGGCGAGGTGATGGAGCGCTTCGAAACCCCGGAGACGCCGCTCGGCGAAAGCGGCCGGCTGGTTTCGGGCGGCGAGGGGCAGCGGGTGCGGCTGGGCCGGGGGTTGGCCCGTCCCCGTCCCCGTCTGGCCATTCTCGACGAGCCGTTCCGGGGGCTGGACCATGCCGCCCGCCACGACCTGACCCTGCGCGCCCGCAGCCACTGGAACACGGCGACGCTGCTGCTGATTTCCCACGACATCGCCGACACCATGCTGTTCGACCGGGTGGTGGTGCTCGAGGATGGCCGGATCATCGAGGATGGCGCCCCCCAGGCGCTGGCCGAACAGCCTTCGCGCTATCGCCAGTTGCTGGAAGCCGACCGTCACGCCCGCGCGATGCTGCGCGATCGCCCCGATTGGCGCCGGCTCAGCCTGCGTCACGGCCGGCTGGAAGGATAGGCGCCGATGCTGTCCGCACCCTGCGATCTCGCGACGGCGCGCTGGCCCCGGTCCCGGCTCGAGGAGGCGCTGGCCGCCCTGTTCGGGCAGCTGACGCCGCCCAAACCCGACGGCAAGAAGCGCCGGTTCGCCGGCGAAACCGAGACCGGCGCGGACGCGGACCGGACGCCGCCGCCGCCGCCGCCGGAGGGCGCCGAGGACGAGGCGCTCGAGCGCTGGCTGGCCGCATGCGCCGCCGCCCGCGACTTCGAGATCGAGGCGGTCGAGGTTTCCCATGCCGACCTCGAGGCTTCGCTGACCACCATCGCTCCGGCGTTGCTGCGTCTGCCGGAAAGCGCCGGGGGCGGGCTGCTGGTGGCGCTGCGGGCGTCGTCCCGGGGCGGGCTGTATTGTCTCGCGCCCTCGGGCCGGCGGGTCCGGGTCGCCCTTGAGGCGGTGCGCGCCGCGCTGGTCGAGCCGCTGGAGGCGCCGCGTGCCGGGGATATCGATGCGCTGCTCGGCGTCATTGGTGTTGCGGGCGGCAGTCGCGCCAACGCCCGCCGCGCGCTGCTGCGCGAGCAGCTGGCCGGGCAGGTGATCGCCATCGGCTGGCTGGTCCGGCGCTCGCCCGGGGGCGATTTGTCCTCACTGGTGCGCGAGGCCGGCATCCACCGGTTGTCGGCGGTGGCGCTGAGCGCCGGCATCGTCAATCAGGTGCTGCTGATCCTGAGCTGGATCGCCATCGGCCAGCCGGCCCTGGTCGGCCATGTCGAATGGAGCCGGGTCGATGCGTGGTCGCTGTTGCTGATCAGCACCATCCCGCTGCACGTCATCGCGGAGCGGGCCGAGGGGGTGCTGTCGATCCGGCTGGGCGCGCTGTTCAAGCGGCGCCTGCTGTTCAGCATCCTGCGCCTCGAGCCCGACGAGATCGGCAGTCACGGCGCCGGTCATTTCATGGGGCTGGCCATCAACGCCGACATTCTGGAACTGGTCAGCCTGTCCAGCGGCCAACTGGTCTTGCTTGGGGGCGTGCAACTGGTGACGGCGGCGCTGTTCCTGGTGTTCGGGGTCGGCAGCCGGGTCGCGGCGGCGCTGCTGATCGTCTGGGGATTGGGCTGCTGGTGGCTGGTGCGCAGCCTGTGGCGCGAGGCGGCGCGCTCCACCGCTTCGGCGCGCGCCCTGACCACCGATCTGGTCGAGCACATGGTTGGCCATCGCACCCGGCTGGTCCAGGAGCGGTCGCAGCACTGGCACGAAACCGAGGACCGGCTGCTCGCGGCCTACTGGCAAACCAGGGTCCGGCTCGATCGGCTGCTGCTGATGGTCGCCGGGGTCGGGCGCGGCTGGCTGGTGGTGGCGCTGTTCGGCATCGGCGCCGATATCGTCATCGACCCCGGTGACATGATGTCGCTCAGCCTGTGCCTGTTCGGGGTCATGCTGGCCTATCAGGCGTTCCAGACCCTCGGGCAGGCGGCCTTCAACCTGATCGATTTTTCCGTGGCCTGGCAGGAGCTGTCGCCGCTGTTCGAGGCGGCGCACCGGCCGAATCCCGACGTCGCCAAGACCACGCCGACTCCGGCCCGCTCCGAGCCGGCGCCGCCGGTGCTTCAGGCCGATGGCGTCGGCTTCGCGTACCATCCGGGCGGGCGGGCGGTGCTGCATGACTGTTCGTTCAGCATTTATCCCGGCGAGCGCTTGCTGCTCGACAGTCCTTCGGGCGGTGGCAAATCGACGCTGGCGGCGCTGGTCTCGGGGTTGCGCACGCCCACCGATGGCCTGTTGCGGCTGCATGGCGTGCCCCGGGGCGCCGTTGGCGACTCCGACTGGCGGCGCCGGGTGCTCAACGTGCCGCAGTTCCACCAGAACCATGTTTTTTCGGGGAGTTTCGCCTTCAATCTGCTGATGGGGCGCGCTTGGCCGCCCGGCGAGAACGATCTCGAGGACTGTCAGGCGGTGTGCGGGGAGCTGGGACTCGGGCCGTTGCTCGACCGTATGCCCGCCGGGCTCGACCAGATGGTCGGGGAGGGCGGCTGGTCGCTGTCCCACGGCGAGCGCAGCCGGATGTTCATCGCCCGCGCCCTGCTGCAAAAGGCCGATATCATCATTCTCGACGAAAGCTTCGCCTCGCTCGACCCGGAGAGCCTGGAGCGCGCCCTGACCACGGTGCTGCGCCGGGCCTCGGCGCTGCTCGTGGTCGCCCACCCGTGACCGGCTGTTGCGGCCGGCCGTTCGAAGCCTTTGATTTCAAGCCCGCTCCGGCAGCCGAGGGTTTTGCTGCTACTGCGAAAATCCCCTTTTCACCGGCCGGCATCCAATGTAATTTGCTCATGTAGGCGTTTGAGCGTCCATTTTCGAAATTCTTAACCTGTCCAAAGGTGGTCAGCCATGAGCGAGCGTTCCGAGAAGGCGGCGGACATCATTAAAAATCATAGTTACCTTGCTGGCGGTCTGGGGTTCATTCCGGTCCCGGGGATCGACATCGTCAGCGTCGGCGGCGCCCAGATCAGCATGCTTTACAAGCTGTGCAAGCTTTACGAGGTGCCGTTCGCCAAGGAAACCATGAATGCGACCATCGGCTCGCTGATCGGCGGCACCCTGCCGTTCGTGATTTCCACCAGTTCGATCGGTTCGGCTCTGAAGGCGGTGCCCTTCCTCGGCACGGCGCTCGGGATCGCCACCATGCCGGCGCTGTCGCTGGCCGCGACGCTGGCGCTTGGTCGCGTCTTCAACAGCCACTTCGAGAGCGGCGGCACGCTGCTCAATCTCGATGTCGAGAAGATGCGCGCCCATTTCCTGGCTGAGTTCGAGAAGGCCAAGGGTGAAGCCGGTTCTGCGCCCAAGGAAACCGGTGAGACGACGACGAACCAGGGCTCCCCCACCTAAAAATCCAGCAGGTGCCAAGTGGCAATGTACCCGATCATCTACTTTGCACTGTGCTTGATCGTTGGAATCCTGGGCGTCAACCGCCGGGGTGGTTTTCTGTTGTACTTTTTCCTGGCGGTGGTCATCACGCCGCCAGGAACGCTGCTGCTGATGATCCTGCTGTCGTACTGCAAGCGAGCCCCTCGCTCAGCGGCGTCGGGGAAGTGACGCCCGCCCGCTTCGGTCGGTGAAGGCCGGTTGTTTTGAAGCGTCCGGTTGTTCTGAACTATAGTGAATTTGGGGGCGTCATGGGTGTCGTGAGGACTCAGCCGGGAGCGGCCACGGCGGTGCGCCGCGTGGGGGCGCGACTGTTTTTCGTGGCTGCTCTCGTCGCGGTCGTGGTCTCGCTGTCGGTCGTGGCCGCCCATGCCGAGGGCGAGAAGACCGACAGCTCCGAGTTCTGGACGGTGGCCTCCGAGGACCATTTCCCGCCCTACAACTTCACCAGTAAAGGCCAGCGGACCGGGATCGATACCCTGATCGTCAACGCGGTGCTCAAGGAGCTTGGGGTCAGCCCGGTGCACAAGGCGGTGAGTTGGCCGGAAGTCGTCAAGCTGATCGACAGCAATCAGGTCGACATCGCCTTCCAGTTCGTCGGCAGTGAGGATCGGTTCAAGAGATATATCATGATTGGCCCGTTCCGCGTCGGCACGACCGTGATCATGATGAACAAGGGCAAGGCGGTCCCCTTCAAGACGATCGCGGATCTGGTCGGCCTGCGGATTGGCGTGGTCAAGGGCTTCAATTACGCGCCCGAGTTCGACTCTGCGACAAATCTGATCAAGTTTCCCGCCGGCGGCAGCCTGACCAATTTCCGCCGCTTGTTCCTCGACATCGTCGACGCCATCGTCGGCGATCGCAAGACCCTCGAGTACTTCGCCGAGCAGGACGGCGCGCTCGATAAGGTGGAAGTGCTGGAGAAGCCGCTGATCCTGGCGCCGCGCTATATCGCGATGCCCCGGCAGCGGGCGGCCAAGGCCGAGCGTTTCCGCGCCGCGTTCGAGCGCCTGAAGGCCAACGGCACCATCGACCGCATCATCGCCGACTGGCAGGAATGAAGCGGGCAGGAGAATGAAGCTCTTTCAAATCCTTCGCTTTGACGAACCCGTTCTTTTGAAGCGCCTGCTGATTTATGGCGCGGGCTCCGCCGTGACCAACGTCACCACGGTGGTCAGTCTGATCTCCGGGTCGCGGGCGCTGATCGATAATCGCGATCCCACCAGTGACTTCGCGATCTTCTGTGTCAGTGTTATTCTTGCCTATCATTGCAGCCGCAAATTCATCGCCAGTTTTGTGCATGCCGCCTTCGACCGCATGGCCGAACTCCGGGTGATTTGTTTGAAACGGGTGGCGATCGGCTCGTATGGCGAGTTGCAAAGGCTGATCGAGCGGAACTTGACCGCGGTCGGCATCAACGAACTCGATATCATCGGCGCCCTGCTGCCCAATATCGCGCGGGCGGTCGAAATGTCGCTGATGGCGATCATCGCCTATGCTTATTTCTGGTATATTTCGCCGCCGGGAGCGCTGATTTTTCTTGGTGCCGGCCTGCTGATTTCTCTCTGGTATCTGCACCAGATGGAAACCATGCGGGCGCTGATCGCCAAGGCCAGCGACCAGGAACGGAATTACAATGACCTTTACCAGCAGATCGTCAGCGGCAATGACGAGATCAAGCTGGGCAAGGCCAATCGCGACGCTGTGCTTGCCTCCGGTTACGATCTGGTCCGGAAATGGGACGGCATCCGTCGGAACCACGGCATCCGCTTCGGTGAATTGTTCTCGTCGATCAACACCTTTACCATCATGTTCTCGGCGATGGTGATTTTTGTCTTTCCGCGCCTGGACCTGATCGGCGGGGAGGATTTGCCGTCGACCCTGCCATTTCTGCTGCTGATGATCCGCCCGATGGCGATCTTTCTCAACACCATCCCGGATTTCGCTGCCGCCGAGGTTGCGGCGGTGATCATCGTCGAGGCCATCGAGCGCCTGCCGCAGCCGGAATTCACCCCGGCGGAGACCGGATACGCCGCGCCCAACTTCCTGTCGATCACGCTGCGGGACGTTGTCTACAGCTATTCCGCGCAGAATGGCCATTTCCAGCGGCAATTCTGCCTGGGGCCGCTGGATTTGAGCATCGCGCCCGGCACCGCCATCGGCATTTTCGGCGCCAACGGCTCGGGCAAGTCGACGCTGATGCGCCTGATTCCCATGCTGCTGAGCCCGCAGTCCGGCTCGATTCTGCTCGATGGCCGCGAGATCGATCAGAGCCGTCTGGAGGCTTTCCGCGACCTGTTCGGGGCGATCTACCAGGACACGGTGATTCCGCCGCGCCTGCCGGCCAGCCCGGATTTCGACCACGCCCTGTTCCGGGACATGCTCGACTTCTTTGAGATCACCCATCTGGTCGAGGTTGGGCAGGATTCGACCTTGCGCTATCGCCTGTCCAAGGGCCAGAAGAAGCGGCTGACGCTGGCGATTGCCCTCGGGGCGCGCCGTCAAATCCTGTTGCTGGATGAGTGGACGGCTGACCAGGATGCCCGGTTCCGCGAACGCTTCCGCAATGAAATCTTCGCGAAGTTCCGCGAACTGAACAAAACCATCATTTTCGTTTCGCACGACACGCACGTCGAGGATTTGTGCGATACTTCGATCTACCTTGAAGGCGGTCGGATATCCCGGGTTCTCCATCGGACAGGAGCTTACGCATGAACACCGTCACTCCGGAAACGCCCGCAAGCCCGCGCTCCCAACTCGGGGTGGGCGTGCTGTCGCGCTGGCTCAGGGCCCGGGCGGACGAGGGATCGAGGGGAGTTCTGATCACCGTCATGATGGCGATGCTGGGCTTTCTGTACTTCCTGCCCTCCATCGTCATCTTCGTTCCGGCCGGTCATGGCGGCGTGCTGTGGAAGCGCTTCGCCGGCGGCACCCAGCTGGGGCCGGCGCTGAACGAAGGCGTGCATGTCATTTTCCCCTGGGACAAGATCGAGATTTACGACCTGCGCATCCAGCAGGACACCCGGCCCTATACCGCCATCGCCAATGATGGTTTGCCGGTCACCGTCGAGATCACCTCGCGCTTCCGTCCGATCGCGGCCAGCATCGCCGAGCTGCACAAGCATGTCGGGCCGGCCTATATCAATGTGTTGCTGGCGCCGGAAATCGATTCGGTGGCGCGGGAGATCATCTCCCGCTACAAGGCCGACGAGCTTTACGCCCAGCGCCGCCAGAAAATTCAGTCGGAGGCCTATGAGCAGGTCGCCGACCGCATGGCCCACGTCCGCTATGTCGGCACCGAGCGGGCCGGGGTGACCGTGCCGGGCGCGATCACCGGCTATATCCTGGTCCAGGACATTCTGGTGCGCAACGTCGCCCTGCCCGATGAAGTCGTGGCCGCGATCGAGCGCAAGATCAATCAGGATCAGTTGGCCCAGGAATATCAATTCCGCCTGCAAAGAGAGCAATCGGAAAGCAACCGGAAGAATATCGAGGCCGAGGGCATTCGGAACTATCAGGAAATCGTGCGCTCAAGCCTGACCGAGAACTTCCTGCGCTGGCGCTCGATCGAGGCGACGCTGGCGCTCGCCCAGTCCCCTAATACCAAGGTCGTGGTGGTCGGCAATTCCGGCACCGGGGGGCTACCGCTGATCATGGATGTCGGCTCCGACCGCAATGCCCCCGCCACCGGTGGCGACACCGGGGCGGGCGCGTCCTCGCAGAAACAGTCCGGGACTCCGGCGGCGCCGGGGGCGGCAAACGCCAAGCCGGCCGCCGCGGCTCCGGGCAAGTCCAGCGACGCCACGCCACCCTCGGCGTCGTCCGGGGGGCTTCCCGGGGCGATCGCGACCATGAACAAGCCGATCATCCCGCCGATGTCGCTCAGCTCGATTGGCGGACCGCCGGCCGATGTCGGGTCGTCGGGTCAGAAAGTCCAGTCGCTGTTGGGTGAGTTGAGTTCGAACCTGGGTAAATAGGCGAAGCGGTGGCTGAGCTCTCGCGAGACGGTGGATCATGATGGCGGTTGAGCGCGTTGCCGTGGAGTCGCCCTGCGTCAAGCGCTGCCGGGTCGATCCGGACACGGGGAGGTGCGAAGGCTGCTTGCGCTCGATCGCGGAAATCGCCAACTGGACCAGGATGTCGAATGAACGGCGGCGGCGTGTGCTCAAGCGGATCGCGGCGGCGGCGCCTGCCGCGACCGAGACCTGAGGTTTTTGGCCGCGCCCGGTTGGGCGGCTCGGGCAAGCGGCGAAATCAGATATTCCCGTTTACCGCGAAGATGGTTATTATGCCGACGAAGCCGGGCGAGGGTGATCGTCGGCGCTGTTGTGTTCTTTTGATCCTAGAGCATGATGCGATCAAGCGGAACCGCATCATGCTCTAACTTTTTGTTTTTAGAGCAGATTCACGCTACGGGGCGAGTGCACCCCTTCGCGACCCGCTCTAAGTCTGAAGACAGCGTAGAGAGGAAAACCAGATGACGACATCAGAAGACAAGGGCTGCTCAAGCAAGCAGGCCGAGAAAATCATGGAGTATACATTTATTGTCGCGGCCTTTGCCATCTTCCTGTTCGCTATGATCTCGACCCTGGCAAGCCCGCACCACGAAGCTCCGGCCGAGGCTGGCGACGGGCACGTCGCGGCACCACCGGCAGTGCATCACTAGAGCTAAAACAACAAGATGGAGTGTGGTGCGGGTTCGCATGGCCACATCACGCTTTTGAGCACTCTCTTGTTTGCTGGTATCGTCCACCCTGAAAGCAACCAGGCGCCGAGGCGCCGCTGAAGACATCGGAATCACCATGAGTCATCCATCCGCGCCGGGAGGCTGCTCCTCCGAGAAGATTCCCACCAAGTCCAGCGTCAAACCGTTGGCGGACTTCATATTTTTTAGCCGCTGGTTGCAGGCGCCGCTCTATGTGGGTCTGGTGATCGCCCAGGGCTACTATGTCTACAGGTTCTCGCTGGAACTTGCGGAGATTTTTGAAAAGCCGGCCATGAGCGAGAATGACGCCGTTGTGCTCATCCTCGGTCTGATCGACATCGTGATGATCTCCAACCTGCTGAATATGATCATCGTCGCGGGATACGAGACCTTCGTGGCCCGTCTGCGCGTCGAGTCCCATCCGGATTGTCCGGAGTGGCTGAGCCATTCCAATCCGAATATCATGAAGGTCAAGCTGGCGATGGCCCTGATCGGCATCTCGTCGATCCATCTGCTCAAGACCTTCATCAATATCAATAACCTGAGCGACAGAGTCGCGTTTTGGCAGTGCGTGATCCACACGCTGTTCCTGGTCTCGGCGATCGCGCTCGCCTACACGGGAAAGCTGATGGAAACGCCGCATCACGCGCCGGGTCCCCAGGGCCACTAACCAGAGCGGAGCGCTTCGGGGCGAACTGGCCCCGAAGCGTGACGCCACTCTGAAAACAAGACGAGAGCGCATGATGCGGTTCCAGGGGATCGTGTCGTGCTCTCGGCTTCGGGCCGGCAACACGAGTGACGCTGCCCTGAGCCAGGGGAATCGGGTGAAGGATTTTTCCGCATCTGAAAGGCGTCATGGCCGGGCTTGACCCGGCTACCCATGCGGTGCCACCACCCCACTATGCTCGAAATGGGCGCGAACTCACAACCTTTGCGGCAGCGTCGCCGCGTGGATGCGCGGGTCAAGCCCGCGCATGACGATGTTTATATGACAAAAGTTCTTCACCTGATTACCTTGGTGGGCCTCGTAAACACGGGTACAATTTCGCCATAATTGACCGGTAGGGTCCCGCCTGTCTCCTGCTCCGCGAGCTTTGCCCATGCCCAATCCCGTCCAGACCATCGCGCTCGTCGATGACGACCGCAACATTCTGACCTCGGTGGCGATCGCGCTGCAATCCGAGGGCTTCGAGGTTCGGACCTACACCGATGGCGCCGAGGCGCTGAAAGGGCTGAGCGCCAAGCCGGCGGATCTGGCGGTGCTCGATATCAAGATGCCGCGCATGGACGGTATGGAACTGCTGGGACGGTTGCGCCAGACTTCGGCGATGCCGGTGATTTTCCTCACCTCCAAGGACGATGAAGAGGACGAGCTGACCGGGCTGCGCCTGGGCGCCGACGACTACATCCGCAAGCCGTTTTCCCAGCGCCTGCTGATCGAGCGCATCCGGGCGTTGCTGCGGCGCGACGCCATCGGGCGCGGACGGGCGCAATCCGAACCCGGAACGGTGGTGGCGCGCGGTGATCTCGTGCTCGACTCCAGCCGTCACGCCTGTAGCTGGAAGGGGCAGGATGTCGACCTCACGGTCACCGAATTCCTGCTGGTCAAGGTGTTGGCCCAGCGCCCCGGTCACGTCAAAAACCGCGATCAGTTGATGGACGCCGCTTACGGCGAGCGTATTTATGTGGACGACCGCACCATCGACAGTCACATCAAGCGCGTGCGCAAGAAGTTCCGCGCCGTCGATTCCGAGTTCAACCAGATCGAAACTCTCTATGGTGTCGGCTACCGCTACAAAGAAGTCTGATCCCGCCGAGCGTTGGCGCGGCAACCGGCGCCTATCGCCGCTGGCGCGCCGGATTCTGGCGGTGAATCTGGTGGCGCTGGCGGTGCTGTTCGCCGGCGCCATGCTGCTTGGCCGCTATCAGGACCGGCTGATCGGCACCGGTCTGGCCGCGCTGCACACCGAGGCGCGCATCTTTTCGGGCGCTTTGGGCGAGGGCGCGGTGGCCGGGAGCGGCGGTGAGCTGCGACTCGACGACGAGCTGGCCCGGCGCATGGTGCGGCGACTGGTCGAGCCCACCGAGGTCCGGACCCGCCTATACGATGCCGCGGGGCATCTGGTCGCCGACAGCTTCGTCTCTTCGGCCGCGGGCGCCGCCGTCAGCGCCCCCGCTCCGGAGCAGAGCCGGGCGGAATTGCCGCCGCCCAGCCGCTGGGTTTTTCACGATCTGGAGCGGCTTTACGTGTTGGTTGCCGGCATCTACCCCCATCGGGAGGAAATGCCGGTGTTCGAGGATGAGGAGGTGCCAGCGGATTCGGGGCGGGTCTCCGGTCTTGCGCGCGCGCTGGCCGGACAGGATGGCGCCGCGCCCCGAATCACCCGCAGTGGCGAGCTGATGCTGACCGCGGTCACGCCGGTGCGGCATGGCGAGCAGCTGGTCGGCACCCTGCTGCTGGCCGAGAGCGGTGCCGGCATCGAGGAGGCGGTGCAATCGGTGCGGGTCGATATCCTGCACGGATTCTGGGCGGCGCTGTTGGTGACCGTGCTGCTGTCGCTCTACCTTGCCGGCACCATCGTTGGCCCGGTGCGGCGGCTGGCGCTGGCGGCGGACCGGGTGCGCCGGGGCCATGGCCGCTATCGGGAAATTCCCGACCTCACCGCCCGTGGCGACGAAATCGGCGAGTTGTCGCTGGCCCTGCGCGAGATGACCGGGGCGCTGTGGGCGCGGATGGATGCCATCGAACGCTTTGCCGCCGACGTCGCCCACGAGATCAAGAATCCGCTGTCCTCGCTGCGCAGCGCCGTCGAGACCGCCGCCCGCATCGAGGATCCGGAAAAGCGGCGGCCGCTGATGATGATCATCGAGGACGACGTCAAGCGGCTCGACCGCCTGATCACCGATATTGCCGGCGCCTCGCGGGTCGATGCCGAACTCAGCCGCGCCGAGGCCGGGCCGGTGGATCTGCGGGCGATTCTGGCCATGCTGGTGGAAATCCACACCGTGACCGGTGTCGGGGAGGCGGAGGCGGTGCGTCTGGTCGCGGATCTGCCCGAGGGCGCCGATCTCACGGTGGCCGGGGTCGAGAGCCGGCTGGTGCAGGTATTCCAGAATCTGATCGCCAACGCGGTGTCGTTCTCGCCGCCCGGTGGCGTGGTGACCCTGGCCGCTCGGCGCGCCGGTCCGATGGTCGACATCACCGTCGCCGATCAGGGGCCGGGGATTCCCGAGGGCAAGCTGGAGGCGATTTTCGAGCGCTTCTACACCGAGCGTCCGCCCGCCGAGAAGTTTGGCACTCACAGTGGTCTGGGCCTGAGCATCAGCCGGCAGATCGTCGACGCCCACCACGGCACCATCACCGCCGCCAATCATGAACAGGGCCGCGGGGCGCTGTTCACAGTCAGGCTGCCGGTGCGCCGGTAAAGGGGTCTGGGGCCTGAGGCCCCAGCGGGGTTCCAAGGGGCGGCGCCCCTTGGCCGTCGGAGACACCAGGGGCTCTGCCCCTGGACCCCGCCACAGGCCGTGGGCCTTTGGAAACCGTGACGTTAGTCTTTGGAGACTTTGGTCGACAGGGCGGCCTGGGCCGCCGCCAGCCGGGCGATCGGCACCCGGTAGGGCGAGCAGGAGACGTAGTCGAGGCCGGTCTTTTCGCAGAAATGCACCGAGGCCGGGTCGCCGCCATGCTCGCCGCAGATGCCGATCTTCAGACCCTTGCGGGTCTTGCGGCCGCGCTCGACCGCGAACTTGATCAACTCGCCGACGCCATCCTGATCGAGGCTGGCGAACGGGTCCTGCTCGAAGATGCCGAGCCGGCGATAGTCGGGCATGAAGCCGCCGGCATCGTCGCGGCTGATGCCGAGGGTGGTCTGGGTCAGATCGTTGGTGCCGAAGCTGAAGAACTCGGCGCTGTTGGCGATCTCACCGGCCTGGAGCGCGGCGCGCGGCAGTTCGATCATGGTGCCGACCATGTACTTCATGTCGACGCCGCTGGCGGAGATCACCTCGGCGGCGGTCTTGTCGATCAGCTCCTTGAGGATGTCGAGTTCCTTGCGGGTGCAGACCAGCGGCACCATCACTTCCGGGGTTACCGGCTTGCCACCGCTCTTGGTGACTTCGACCGCGGCCTGGAAGATCGCCCGCGCCTGCATCTCGTAGATTTCCGGATAGGACACCCCGAGGCGGCAGCCGCGATGACCGAGCATCGGGTTCGACTCGTGGAGCTGCTGCGCTCGCTGCCGGACCTTGAGCGGCTCGGAGCCGGCGGCGCGCGCCACCTCGTCCATCTCGGCGTCGGTGTGGGGCAGGAACTCGTGGAGCGGCGGGTCGAGCAGCCGGATGGTCACCGGCAGCCCTGCCATGATCTGGAACAGCTCGACGAAATCCTTTTGCTGCATCGGCAGGATTTTCGCCAGCGCCGCCCGGCGTCCGGCCTCGCTCTCGGCCAGGATCATTTCGCGCACCGCGATGATCCGGTCGGCGTCGAAGAACATGTGCTCGGTGCGGCACAGACCAATGCCCTCGGCGCCAAAGCCGCGGGCGGTGCGGGCGTCGAGCGGGGTTTCGGCGTTGGCCCGGACCTTGAGCCGGCGGATGCCGTCGGCCCACTCCATCAGCTGACCGAAATCGCCCGACAGTTCGGGCTCGATGGTCGGCACCAGTCCGAGCATGATCTCGCCGGTCGAGCCGTCGATGGTGACGATGTCGCCGGCCTGGATGCGGTGCGGACCGACGGTGATCTGCTGGCTCTTGTAGTCGACCCGCAGCTCGCCGGCGCCGGCGACGCAGGGACGGCCCATGCCGCGCGCCACCACCGCCGCGTGGCTGGTCATGCCGCCACGGGTGGTCAGGATGCCCTTGGCCACCGCCATGCCGTGAATGTCCTCGGGGCTGGTCTCGATGCGGACCAGGATCACCGCGTCGCCGAGCCCGGCCTGGGTCACGGCGTCATCGGCCGAGAACACCACCTTGCCCGAGGCCGCGCCCGGAGAGGCGGGCAGGCCGCGCGACACCACCTTGCGCGGCGCCTTGGGGTCGAGGGTCGGGTGCAGCAACTGGTCGAGCGAGCCGGGCTCGATGCGCAGCACCGCCTCGGACTTGGTGATCAGCTCTTCGGCGACCATGTCCACCGCTATCTTCAGCGCCGCCGCCGCCGTGCGTTTGCCGTTGCGGGTCTGGAGCATGTAGAGCTTGGACTGCTGGACGGTGAACTCGATGTCCTGCATGTCGCGATAGTGCTTTTCCAGCGTCAGCCGGACGTCGTTGAGCTGGCGGAACAGGTCGGGCATGACCTCTTCCATCGACGGCAGGTCGGAATGGTTGGCTTTCTTGCCGGCGATGGTCAGGTGCTGGGGGGTGCGGATGCCCGCGACCACGTCCTCGCCCTGGGCGTTGACCAGATATTCGCCGTAGAAGGCGTTTTCGCCGGTCGAGGGGTTGCGGGTGAAGGCGACGCCGGTCGCGCAATCCTCGCCCATGTTGCCGAAGACCATGGCCTGAACATTGACCGCCGTGCCCCAGTCGGCCGGCAGATCATGCAGACGCCGGTAGGTAATGGCGCGGGGGTTCATCCACGAGCCGAAGACCGCGCCGATGGCGCCCCAGAGCTGTTCCTGAACATCCTGGGGGAAGGGCTTGCCGAGTTCGGTTTTGACCATCTCGAGATAGCTGTCGATGATCGCCTTCCAGTCCTCGGCCTTCATGTCGGTGTCGAGATTGCGGCGGTTGGTGTGCTTGTACTCTTCGAGGATTTCCTCGAACAGGTGATGATCGACCCCGAGTACGACGTTGCCGTACATCTGGATGAAGCGGCGATAGCTGTCATAGGCGAAACGGGCGTCGCCGCTGCGCTTGATCAGTCCGGCGACGGTGGCGTTGGTCAGGCCGAGATTGAGCACGGTGTCCATCATGCCTGGCATCGAGGCGCGCGAGCCCGAGCGCACCGAGACCAGCAGCGGATTGACGGCGTCACCGAATGTGGCGCCGACGCAGGCTTCGACGGTGGCGATCGCCGCCGCGACTTCGGTCTTCAGCTCGGGCGGATATGTTCTCTCGTGAGCGTAGTAATAGGTGCAGACTTCAGTGGTGATGGTAAAGCCAGGGGGCACCGGCAGGCCGAGGCTGCTCATCTCCGCGAGATTGGCACCCTTACCGCCAAGGAGGTTTTTCATGCCGGCATTGCCTTCAGCCTTGCCGTCTCCAAAACCGTAGACCCACTTGGTGTTGCTCATGGTTCCCATTACCCCTGTTTGTTTGGGCGCCGATCCCGTGGCCGGCGCCAGACTGGGCGGGTCCGGATGCCCGGATCAGCCCTCGATGCGGGAGAAGTCGGCGACCTCGTTCATGGTCCTCCGGATCCGGGTCAAGAGCTTGAGCCGGTTCTCCCGTAATCCCTTGTCATCGGCATTCACCGTGACTTTCTCGAAAAACGCGTCGACGGCGGCGCGCAGCCGGGCCAGCTCCGACATGGCGCCGGCAAAATCCTCCTTCTCAAGCCGCTCCTTGAGGGCCGACTCGGCCCGGGCCAGCGCCGCGCCCAGGGCCCGCTCTTCATCAAGGCCGAACAGCGCCGGGTCGGGCTCGCCCTCGTAGCCGCGGCCGTCCTTCTTTTCCTCGATGCGCGCGATGTTGGCGGCCCGGCGGTAGGCGGTGACCAGATTGGCGCCGTCGTCGCTGGAGAGGAACTTGCCGAGCGCGTCGACCCGGGCCAGCAGCCGCACCAGATCATCCTCGCCGCCGAGGGCGAACACGGCGTCGATCAGGTCATGCCGGACGCCGCGATCCCGCAGCACCACCTTGAGGCGGTCGGCGAAGAAGTCGAGCAACTGCCCGGCCACGGCGTCGGCGGGGGCCAGTCCCGGTACCTGGAACAGGCCGTGGGCGCAGCGGAACAGCTCGGTGAGCTTGAGCCGCAGGCGGTTTTCCAGCACCAGCCGGATGATGCCGAGCGCGGCCCGGCGCAAGGCATAGGGGTCCTTGGAGCCGGTGGGCTTCTCGTCGATGGCGAAAAAGCCGACGATGCTGTCGAGCTTGTCGGCCATGGCCACCGCGACGCTGACCGGCGCGGTCGGGCAGGAATCGGTGGGGCCGAGCGGCTTGTAGTGCTCGGCGATCGCGCCCGCGACCACCGCCGCCTCGCCATCGTGGAGCGCGTAATAGCGGCCCATCACGCCCTGGAGTTCCGGGAATTCGCCGACCATGCCGGTGGTCAGGTCGCCCTTGGCCAGCTGGGCCGCGCGCCGCGCCGCCGCCGGTTCGCAGCCGCCGATTTCGCGGGCCAGTGCCTCGGCCAGCGCCTGCACCCGCTCGGCCTTCTCGTAAACCGTGCCGAGTTTGGCGTGGAAGGTGATGGCCTTCAGCGCCTCGAGCCGGCCGTCGAGCCGGCCCTTGCGGTCCTGGTCCCAGAAGAAGCGGGCGTCGCTGAGCCGCGCCCGTAGCACCCGCTGATTGCCCGCGACCACTTCGGCGCCGCCATCCTCGGTGACCATGTTGGCCACCACGACGAAGCGCGGCCCGAGCTTGCCCTCGGGTGTCCGCGTGGCGAAATACTTTTGATGGGTGCGCATGGAGGTGATCAGCACCTCGGCCGGCACATCCATGAACTGCGGGTCGATGGTGCCGAGCAGCACCACCGGCCACTCGACCAACCCGGCGACCTCTTCGAGCAGCTCGGGGTCGGGCTCCAGACTCAGCCCCTCGGAGGCGGCGAGCCGGGTCGCTTCGGCCAGGATGTTGGCCTTGCGCTCCTCGCGGTCGAGCAGCACATAGGCCTTGCACAGCGCCTCCCTGTACGTGCCGTACGAGTCAACCGTGAGCCAGTCGGGGGCCAGGAAGCGATGGCCACGCGTACGGTTGCCGAAGGCCAGCCGGGTGGTGGAAATCTCGCCGGCCATGCAGACATTGCCCTCGGGGCGCGGCGGCCCCTCGCGGCTGGCGATGGTCAGCCCGCCCTCCAGCACCGTGCCGTCGAAGAGGGCGATGATCGCGTGCAGCGGCCGCACCCAGCGGAACGAGGTGTCGGCCCAGCGCATGGATTTCTGCCAGGGCAACTCGCGAATCACCGCTTCGATCAGCCCCGGCAGCACCGTGGCGGTGGCCTGTCCCGGCTTCTCGATCACCGCGAACCAGAACACGCCCTTGCCGGTGTCGCGTTGCTCGCACTGGTCGAGGCCGGAAAGGCCGGCGGCCTTGAGGAAGCCCTGGACGGCGGCCTCGGGCGCGCCGACCCGCGGCCCGCGCTTTTCCTCGCGGATGTCCGGCTGGGCCAGCGGCAGGCCGTCGATCACCAGCGCCAGCCGGCGCGGCGTCGACTGTACGCTTGCCAAGCCGTACGTCAGGCCGACGGCGGCCAGCTTGTCGGAGGTCAGGCGTTTCAGGTCCTCGGCGGCCCGGGCCTGCATGCGGGCGGGAATGTCTTCGGAGAAAAGTTCGACGAAAAGCTCGGGCATTGGACTGTCCTGCCAACCAGACCGGTTATTTGCCGCGCCGCGCGCGCAGCCGGTTCATTTCTTCCATGCGGCTGAGGTTTTCCATGGAGCGGTTGA
>CAIOBP010000080.1 GCA_903856295.1 uncultured Rhodospirillales bacterium
GGCGGCAAAGTGACGGTGACGATCACGCAGCAGACCATGGACGGATCGCAGAATGGCGTGCCCCCGGGTCCCTCGGAGATGGTGTTCGACCTGCAAAGCAATGGCGATCTGAAATGGCTTCTGGCGTGTCCGTCGTCAAAACATTTGGGACAGTCGAGGGCATAATTTAAGGAAGCATTGGCCTCATCTGGTTGGTTGATCTTATGCGGCGATCTTTTGGTGAAGCAAGCGTCTTTGAGTAATGGTGTTTCGTTTGATGCGTGCACGTTCGAGCAGGATTTCCTGGCCCCTGCCGAAGTAGACGTCTGCTGGCGTTACGTTTTCCAGGCTCTCGTGGTAGCGCCGATGATTGTAGTAATCGATGAAGGCTGCGATCTGCGCCTCCAAATCACCAGGCAGGTAATAGTGTTCCAGCAAGATGCGGTTCTTGAGTGTCTGGTGCCAGCGCTCGATCTTGCCCTGGGTCTGGGGATGATAGGGCGCCCCACGGACATGGCTCATGTGCTGCTTGTCCAACCATTCGGCCAGTTCCCCAGAGACGTAACTGGAACCATTGTCGGACAGCAGCCTGGGTCTGTGCCGGACATGGGCCTGATTGCAGCCTGATGCCGTCAACGCTAGCTCCAGCGTATCGGTGACATCCTCGGCCTTCATCGTGGTGCACAGCTTCCAGGCGATGATATAGCGCGAGAAGTCATCCAAGATGGTCGAGAGATAATACCAGCCCCAGCCGATGATCTTGAGATAGGTGAAGTCGGTCTGCCACATCTGGTTCACCGTCGTGGTCTTGTCCTGGAACTCGTTGGCTGCCTTCATCACGATGAAGGCAGGGCTAGTAATCAGGTCATGCGCTTTCAACAGCCGATAAACAGTGGCTTCCGATACGAAGTAGCCCTGGGTATCGGTGAACCGCACTGCCAATTCTCGCGGACTCAGTTCGGATTGTTCGAGCGCCAGTGCAACAATCTGGCTTCTGACCTCATTAGGAATGCGGTTCCAGACCCGGCTTGGCTGCGAGGGCCGGTCTTCCAGCGCCTCGGAGCCGCCAACCTGATATTGGTCATACCAGCGGTAAAACGTGGCCCGCGGCACACCGATCTGCTCCAGCGTCTTGCGCGCAGGCAGGTGTGATTGCTCGACAATTCTGATGATCTCGATCTTCTCCGATGCGGGATACCTCATTCGGCGTCTTCCCCATCCGCAAGTATGCTTTTTTTAAGCAGGCGGATTTCGAGCGCCTGGTCGGCGACAACCTCCTTCAACGCCGTGGATTCTCGGCGCAGGCCTTTTACCTCATCCGTGGTCGCAGCCCGTGCCGTGTCCCCAGCCAGCCGGCGCTTGCCAGCCTCCAAGAACTCCTTGGACCAAACGTAATACATCGATTGGGCAATGCCCTCGCGCCGGCACAGCTCGGCTATGCTGTCCTCCCCGCGAAGCCCATCCAGCACAATCCGGATCTTGTCCTCGGCAGAGTAATGCTTGCGGGTGGCCCGGCGGATGTCTTTCAAAACCCGCTCGGCGGGCGCCTTAGGGCTTGGGGATTTCGTTCTCATCGGTAGTCCTTTCTCAAGGCGATGAGACCAAATTCCTCCCTTAGCTAAAACCCCTTTTCTGTCTCATAGGCCCTGACGGCGGACACGCAGATGAAGTCGAGCGCGAAATGGTCCTTGGTGACCTTGGGATAGCGCTTGAAGATCGAAGACTCTTCGGGCTTTTCGATATGCGCTTCCAGCGCGATCAGGCCCTTGGATTTCATGGTCTTGGTCAGCAGGAACAACAGGCACAGAAGATCCTGATAATCCTTCGGCTTCCAGCCGGGACCGGAAATCACTTTGCCCAGCGAGCCAAAGATTTTCTTCATGTTGAACATCGAGCCGGCAATCAGCATGGCGGCGATGGCCGAGCCGAAAATCGTCGCCATTTCATGCGGGGCCGCCTCAAGCACCACGCTGAGTGAACCGCCCGTCATCAGGAACGGCACGAACACGCAGACGAACAGAAAAATAACGCCGCCGATCTGAAGCATGAAAGCAAACGCCCCGAAAATTTCCTGCTGCCGGCATCCCGAAAAGGAACCCGGACGCGTTCA
>CAIOBP010000081.1 GCA_903856295.1 uncultured Rhodospirillales bacterium
TGTTAGCGCCGGTCACGACCCGGATCTAAACGCCGGAGAACTGTGCTGGTCAAAAAAAATGGCCGTCAGAGACGGCCATGGGTGCACACGGGGGCGATCTGGTCAGAACGGAATGTCGCCTGGGTCAAGCCTGAACCGCCTTCGGACCCGCCGGCCACGGTCTTCCGGGACAATTTCCAATATCTTCCCCTGATAGTGGCCCCATATTATCTCTCTGAGACTATCGACCAAGTCGAAGACGGCAAGAGCTTGTTCTGCTGTCCAGTATGTGGGAATGCTGAGGTCGATAGAAAAGCGGTCTGGTGTTTTCATGACTTCTCTCCCCGGCGCTTCCGAGCTAGCTGTTCGGCCCTTTCCTCTGCTTCTTTCAATCGGTACGACTCACCGTCGATTGCGATAACCTCGGCGTGGTGGATCAAACGATCGACAAGGGAGGCAACACAGGCTGCGCTCGGAAAGACCTGCTGCCACTCGCCAAACGTTCTGTTCGTCGTCACTATCGTGCTCCTTTTCTCGTAGCGCCTGCTGATGAGCTCAAAAAGCAAGTCGGCGTGGCGATCTGAGTAAGAGAGGTAGCCAACTTCATCGATGACAAGTAGATGAAAGCTGGCATAATGGATTAGCCTGTGCCTCAAAACAGAGGCGCTATCTGTGCTTGTAAGGTTGGTTAACATCTCACCAGCGCTTGTGAATAGAACTGTATGACCGCACACGAGTGCTTGGTGAGCAATATTCTTTGCAATCATTGACTTTCCAACACCATTGTTCCCAATGATCACGGCATTGGTCGCGTCGTTCAGAAACTCAAGGCTCATCAGCGACTCAATAGCCATGCGGTCGCATTGCTTTGGCCAGTCCCAGTCGAAGTTACAAAGCGGCTTGAAGCGTCCGATATGAGCGTTGCGGAGACGACGCTCATGGCTTCGGCGGGCGCGCTCCTGTTCCTCCCAGATAATTATCGCCTCTACCCAACCAGCGGCGACCGCTTCGTCCCAGTGCGTGATCAGCCCATGCAGGCCGAGGGCGACGGCACGAGCGCGTAATACCTCAAGATTTTTTTCCGCCATTGCCGCGCTCCTTCAGTCGGTCGTATTGTTCAAGGCGAGGCTGGCGTACGGACACGTCCTTGTCCTTGGCGTGCTTTGAGAGGTTGGGTGCGACGGCAGGAGGAAGCCGCCGGCTTTCTCGACGACGCTCCAACGCGATGCGCACGGCATTCGGGTGCGGGACGTTCTGCTTCAGAGCCTCGACGATGGCGGCCTGCAGTTCGGCCGCACCAAACTGGTCGAGGAGACCGGCCAAGTCGGTGGCTATCCGGGCGAGCGGTTTGCCCTGGGCGGCGGCGGCGGTGAAAAGATCCTTGGCCGCTGGTGCCGCCTGGGCAACTCGATCCGAGTTCCGATGGCGGCGGGCGGCGCCCTTCTGCTTGATCAGCGCCTTTATGTGGTCGGGGGTCTCGATCTGCTCGCCCTTGCCCCAGCTGCGATTATGCTGGGCAAGCACCCGAAGGCCATCGACGATGCGCACGGTGTGGAGATCGGCAAGGACGGTCAGTGGGCGTTGCACATAATCGTGGGGAACCGAATAGTCGTTTAAGTCAAAGCGGGCATAGGGTGTTTTACCAATCCGAACCACAACTCTCTCTTCCACTGGAAAAGGATTGTCGGGCAAAGGAAGAAGCCGGGGTGCTTCTTCAGCGAATACAGCACGAACCGCACGATTGGTGTCCTCCGGGCAGGGCCGATCTGCCGCTGGTCCTTCGAACCATGCAGAAGCTTGGCGATTGAGATCGTCAATATCATCAAACTGCCGAGCTGCGAAGAAGTTGTCGCGTATATACCTTATCGTGCGCTCAACTCTTCCCTTTTCATTACCCCTCGCTACTGCAACCGGGCGTGTCTCGAACCGGTAGTGGCCAGCAAAATCAAGTAATGTTGGATTGAATCTCACAGCATCTCCACGTCGCTCCAGTACGGCGCTTTTAAGATTATCATAGAGACATACACGAGGAACACCTTGCCATGCCCGGAATGCTTCAACATGACCACGAAGGAAGTTCTCTGTCTTCGCATCTAGAAAGAACCGAAGGTATATCTTCCGTGAGTAGCTGAGGACAATGACAAATGCCATCAGGGGGCGTTTGGCGCCGCCAATGGTAAGGTGACCAAAATGGCCCCAATCGACTTGGGCCTGCTCGCCTGGCATCGTGCGAAGGCGGAGATATGCCTCTGGCTTGCTGCGAGGTCGAGGTCTGTGGCAGGCGATAATATGGCGGAAA
>CAIOBP010000082.1 GCA_903856295.1 uncultured Rhodospirillales bacterium
CAGGTCGGCGCCGAGGGATGGTCTCTCCGGTCTCACCAAGGGATAAATGATGGGAGGCCGGCGTCCGGCGTCAGGGGCAGGCAGCTACTTCAACGCGAGTTCTAACCCACGAGTCGCAGCGACGGGCCTGAGAAACTTTTCAAGTGCTGCGATTGGTTGGGGTGGCTGCCAATTTGCTTGGGAGCCTTGAGGGAGCACGTCAAATGTCTTGTTCGCACCAGCCGGCTTAACGATGCAAATTTGAGCAATTTCGCTTGGGTTGGTCTTTGCTTTTCCAACCGCGCACACACCGACCGGTGTTTGCGCGCCCGCCGCGGCGAAGCGCACGAACATCAGGTCGGGCGGAGAGGGAGGCGGAGCGGACGCGGGTGTTGCGTCCGCAGCCTGTTGGGCTCCGGCTGCCGACGTCCAGAGGGGGAGCGACAGTGCGGCGAGGAGCAGCGCGGTGGCGAGGGGCAGGGGGCGGTAGCGCCTGATGACCGGGGTGGGCATGGGCTTATTCTTCCTCGGGCGGTTCGTCAGGGGAAAGCAGGGGTTCGCCGACTGGCCAGGGCGGGCGCATCACCACCGATCCCGCCACGCCGGAAACACCGAGAGTTCGGGAGGCGCTGCTGCCCTCGACCCGGATCGCGGTGTAGCCGGCGCGATCCCGTTCGCGGTGAATGCGAAGGTGTGGGTCCGACTGGCAAAATTCTTCGCGCTGCAGGCTGCCAAAACCGACGTCGATATAAAAATGGCGCCGCAACGTCCGGGCGTCCCGGCGCATATCGGGATTGGCACACTCGATCTGGATCAGCCGGAAACTGGCATTGGCCGACAGATCGATCGGGTGCTTCCAATCTTTTTCTTCAACCAGCCGGTTTTCACCTTCGAGCAGAACCGCCAGCCGTGGCTGGCGCTGCTCGATGACGGTGCGGGCCGCCCCGGTCAGCTGCTGCCATGCGATGGCGCCGCGCACCACCGCGTCCTTCATCATGTCGGATGAAGCGTGCAGCATCGGGGTCTCGGCCTTTGGGAACTGCTTGACGACCGCGTCCCGGAGTCCGGGCCACAGGGCGCCGCGCCCAGAGACCAGCACGGTGTCGACGTCGCCATGGCTGCGCCCGGCGCCGTCAAGCAATTCGGTAACACAGGTTTTGGTCAGGAAGCGCAAGAAGGCCCGCACGCCGCGATCCCCGTGAACCGCCTCGGCCGGAAACGCCAGCAGAATGGCGTCGTCACGGGTGATCAATTGCGGAGAGCCGCCGTTGGGGCTTTCGGGCAGCGACTTGCGCACCTGGTCGTTCTTGACGTTCATCAGGAAGGGGCCGTCGCCGCCAACCTGGACGAGGAAGGGGCTCCGGCCATCCCACGGCGGCAGATCGCGCTCGCGATCTCCCTGCTTGGCCCGCCGCAAGGCGACGGCCAGTTCGGCGATCGCCTGCCGATGATCGTCCTTGCGGTCGCCGGCGCCTCCGAGGCTCGCCGCGACGGCGGGAAAGACATAGTTGATGTCGGCGCCGTGCGCCTTGGCCAGCGTCTTCAGCTCCCGGTCCACCAGCCAAGCCAGGATACGGTCCAAGTGATTGCCGGCCACCGGCACGCCAATGCGGTTTTCCACCGTCCAGGCCTCGGGCCTGACCACCTCGCCACGCGACCACCGCACATCGAGCAAGGTCAGGTCGAGGGTCCCGGCGCCCAGGTCAAACACCAGGATGCGTTCGCGGTGACGCGGCTTCTGCTCCTGCCGCTGGCGATTGCGGCAATGATGGAAGGCGATGGCGTCGGACTCCCCGATCAGCTGCACGCGTTCCGGCAGATGGATATTCAGGTGCGGGCCGAGCCCCTGCAGCACGCACCGGCGCAAGCGGTCGCGGTGGACGGGGGAAAAGGTATTGGGATGGGTGACGATCACCCGCCCCGCCCGGTGCAGCGGATCGTCGAGATAGGCGGAGGCCAGAGCCGCGAACGCGCCCTCGACCACCCGGTCGGTGGGCAGCGGACCTTCAATCACGTCCCCGCCATCGGCTTCATGCGGAACGTCTTCGCCGAGAACGATGCTCGCGGACGACCGTCCGAGCCAGCTTTTGAGCGAACCGATGACCCGCCGCGGGTGGCGATGCCAAGCGGAGGCGGTCGCCGGCAAAGACAGGAATGCCGGGTCCTCGGGCTTGAGCGACCCGGGCACGAAGGCGGGAAAGCCCGGGCGGGCATGCTTTTTCGCCGGTCCGCTCCGGGTGTCGGCGTCGCACACGACATAGCTGGGCAGGAATGGCGACCCACGCTCCGGATTGGTCGGGTCGTAATCGGCCAGATTGCGCTCCAACCGGGCGGCCTGGGCGTCGGTTTGCGGCAAACGACGCTGGAGATCGATCAGGCCGACAACGTCGCCGGCGCCCAAAGCCGCCGCGATTGCCGAGGTGCCGAAGTCGATGCAGAGCCAGTTCGGCGGCGGGAGCGCCTCCAGATGAAAGCGCCCCGCCACCGACAAGGTGCCCGACCAGACATCGCCGCGATCGTTGGTGCGCGAAACCGTGAGCATCAGGCGCAGAGACAGCGCTCCCGAGCGGTCGCCGTGGATGCGCTTGATCGCCCGGCCGAGCGCGGCGATGTGCAAGGCTCGTTCCGTATCCAGCCCTTCCGGAATCACCAGCGATGTGCCCTGCACCGGCAGCGAGGTGATGTCGTCCGCCACGGTGATCAGGTCATTCAGGCGCTTGCCGGGCTGGGGCTCGATCGCGGGGTTGGTCTCGTCCTCACTCAGGGACCACGTCCAGGAGAAGGTGACCAAACCTCGGCCGGAGTGCCCGGTGTTCCCCAATCTCAGGCGGAGAACCTCGGCGGTGCCGCCACTGGCCAGGATCAGGATGCGCGCGCCCTCGGGAGGGTCGGGCAAGGACAGCACATTGCCCGGAAGCGGGGACACCGGCATCGAACTGAGACTGTCGACGGTCGCGGTGCCGACCCGGGCCTCGGTCCCGCCGTTCGGCCAGGCGATATCGTACTGTCGCCCGCACCAGTCCAGCATGAGCCGGGGCTCGCACAGGGTTGGATCGCGGCGCAGGGCGAAGCCGTGTGGCCCAAGGTCGGAGTGGGGCGCGGCGTCGCCGACCAGCCGGAAGCCGTATATATCTTCGGACAACTCCGGATTGGGAACGAGGCAGCCATCGCACTCGAGCAGCAGGTCCCGCCGGATGGTCGCGCCGCTCGGAATCTCGATACCGGCGGTGTCTCCCGCCAGACGGAGGGCGCCGTCGGCCAGCGGGATTCCGGCACGCCGGGCGATGATGGCATAGGAGGCGGCGAAGCGCTGGGCGAAGGCATGCCGAGCCTGGCTTTCGATCACGACGGTGCCGATGACTCTGGTTTGGCCCCGCTCGAACGTCAGGGGAGGGGCCGCGTCATCGGGCAGTTCGATCTTGACCAAGGGCAGGCGCGGGCGTTCCCGGCGCAGTCGCAGCCGCAGACCGACCTCTTCCTCTCTGGTGCCGCGAGCGTCTTTCCAGCGGCGGCGCCAGGATAAGGCCACAGTCAGCGGAATCGCTTCCTCGGCGTCGTCTCCTTCACAGTCCCCCTCATAATCGAGCACCCGCTCGACCGCCAGAAACAGAGGAAACTGATTGCCGTGGGTGATCTCCCGCTCCACGATTTGACTGAGCGGCTGTCCGGTTTCATCGGAGAGAAAGCCGATGGCCTTATCGTCACTCACGCGGAGCCGGTAAGTGGTCAGGGCGGGCAAGGCCAGACTCAGCGTGGCGGGGCGATGAGGGTGGTCGTGATTGGCGAGCAGGCGCCCAAACCAGGGGACGCTGGCGGTGTTGGTCACGGTGACCGTGCCGAGCAGAAGCCGGTTGTTGCCGGCATCATCGAAATCCAGGGTTGGATTCGTCGCGGGGGACCAGATCAACCGTGGCCGGAACGGCCGGCGATAGCAAACGGCAAAGCAGAGGGCGATCAGCACCACCGGCATCAGGATGGCCAGGGCCAACCCCTGCGCGGTTCTGACCATCTCCTGACGATCGCGCTCCGCCAGCAGCCGAACCCGCGCCACGGATTGCGTGAGGTCTCGGTCTCCGGGACGCCAGACCCCGGCCAGCGTCGCGTTATCGAGATAAAGGTTGGCCGGAGCCCAGGTCGAGCCCTCCACCTTGAGTGGCGGCGCGAAGCCGACCGGCAGCGTCAGCCACTCGGTTTTGACGCCGAGCGCGTTATAGAGCGCGCCGGTATAGTGGCGGAAACTGAGGCGGATCTCGATGTCGCCATCGGCCGGCAGAGAGTCGGCCGCACCCAGGCCGTCGGGCGCGCCGAGGGCCGCCAGCGGATTGATGCGCAGATCATCGCCGGCCCTGGAGCAAGCGGGGTGCGGGCACCCGACCAGATCGATGGTCGCGGTCGCGGCCAGAGCTTTGGAGCCAATCCGCCACGGCTGGCGGTTGGTGGTGCGCGTCCGAAGTTCTGCTTTCAGGGGGATCAGGCGCGGCAGATCGGACCCGGAGCGCAACGGCACCCGGATATCCGCCCGCTCTCCCGCCGCCGGTTCGAACTGGAGCCGGTTCGGGCCGATGGCGACGCGATCCAGAACCAAGCGGGCAGGAATATCCACGGCGCCGGCAAGGTTGACCCCGGCCGGCTCCAGCCTGATCATCTGGAGTCGCAGCGGCGGCCCGTCCGATGATGACTGAACGCCCGCCTTCAAGCCGACAAAGTGGTTGTCGCGCATGATCGCGGAGATCAGCCACCCTTCCGGGCTGACCATGTGGAAATTTTGGGCGACCTGCCGGGTCAAGGCCAGGGCATCTTCAACGCCGTCGAGGGGCAGGCCCCGGCGCCGGGTGAGATCGTCCAGCTCCCGGGTGGGAAAACCGTTGTAGACATCATTCGAGACTGTGATCAGGACTGTGTGGTCGAACAGCCGTTGATCCTGATTCCGGTCCCACTGCTGCTTTCCGGCGAAGACCGGCGCCATCATCTCGGCGGTCACGACCGGCGCATAGTTCATGCCGGTCGGAATCGTGCACTCACGCGCCAGTGCGCGGGCCAGCGACTCTTCAAAGGCCGAACGCCCGCCCGAAACCACCGGCTGAAGCGAGAACAACTTCTCGGGTGAGGCGGTAAAGCCGGTGGAGGCTTTGCATTCATTCGCCCGTGCCTCCGTCAGCACAAAGGTAATAACAGAGACTTCATCGGTCGCTGGGTTGAATCGGGGTCTGGATACAGAATCCGGAACCCCATCGAACAGCAGGCTGGCAATTGCCTTGGCCGCCACTTTCTGTGGCCCCATGACGACTCTGCGCATGTCTCCGGAAACATCGATCGATACGATGAAGTGGGTTGATTGGCGCGCTTCACTCTCACTTTGGCCTTTGGCCGGTGATGCCACCGCCTTCAGGGGGGTGAATAAAATATGAAAAGCCGTCGCCAAGAATATAATCAAGGCAATGGGGATTCTTGTTAATCCTATGCAATAACAACCAATCGACATTATTATTTTTCCTGAGGGGCAAATGACAACAGTTAGGATAACAAGGGGAATGACACAGAATATTCTGCCACATCCTTCTGGGTTTGGTCAATGGTAATTTCAGGGTATGCTGTGATTGTCATTTCATACATTTGTATGTAGAGGAGTTTTTCTGAGTTATGAATTCTGTTGTTGGATATTCATTTGAGTGATCTTGGCTGTTCGACGGGACTATCGCGGTCTGGTCGCGATGCTCCGGTTGCATCACCTCGGCCGCCGCGGGTTCCCCCGGCGATGATGGCGGTTGATCGGCACGCCATTCTTCACCCGATTGTTTCGCAACCTGGGTTGGGTAATCTTGAGGCTCTCACAGCTTATTGTGCGCTGCGAAAGATAAATAAGGGTTGGCACGGGTCTCTCTTGTCGCTATTGTTTCGTAATACAAGAGTGTGCCGGTCTGATTTGTGGCCGGAGTCGGGTGGGCGGCCGGCCTGGTGTGAAGAATTGGTGCGAGGTGGTTGCGGGAGCCTGTGTCGATGGTCTCGGTCAGAAAGATTCAAGAGTCCGATGTAAAGGGCACCAAGGTCCAAAAGAACCTGAATATTTCTCGGGCGCTTTTTAGTATCATATTCGAGACGATGGCTCTTCGCTGTTTCACGTGGGTAGCTTGAGTTCTAGCTTTCCGGCGACGAGGTAGATTATCGCGGCCAGGTTGCGGGTAGAGCGGTATCCCCGTGCCTTGGCCTTGGCTGCCTGGACCAAGCTGTTGATGCCCTC
>CAIOBP010000083.1 GCA_903856295.1 uncultured Rhodospirillales bacterium
GGCCGCCGGCCTTTGGCGGGGTCCAGGGGCAGAGCCCCTGGTGTCTCCGACGGCCAGGGCTCCGCCCTGGACCCGCTGGGGCCGCAAAGGCCCCAGACCCCGATTTCAGTTACACTGCCCTACGGACGGCTCGACGCAGACCCGCTTGCCGTCGGTCCAGGTCGCCCCGGCGAGATCGGCGTTGCGCAGATCGGCGCGTTCCAGGCGGGCACCGCTGAAATTGGCCTTGCGCAGATCGGCCTCATAGAACCGGGCGCTGCGCAAATCCGCATCCTTGAACGACGCCCCGGTGAGATCGGCGCGGCTGAAATCGGCCTCGATCAGCCGGGCACCATCGAACACCGTCCCGGTCAGCTTGCCGCTGACGAACTTGGCGCGATAGGCGTCGGCGCCGCGCAAACTCGATCCGCTGAGATCGCTGCGCAGAAAAGTCGCCTCACGCAACACCGCCTCGCCGAGATCGACTCCAGTCAGCGTCCGGTTGTCCTGAAGGCAGCGATGCCATTTGACCTTGGGCGCGGCGCCATCGGTGCAATCGGCCAAGGCGGGCCCGGCAAGGCCCGCCAGCGCCAGAAACAGGACCGCGCCGCGCCGGATCATGCCCGCACCAGCGGCTTATACTTGATGCGGTGGGGTTGGTCGGCGTCGGCGCCGAGCCGGCGTTTGCGGTCGACCTCGTAGTCCTGATAATTGCCCTCGAACCACACCACCTGACTGTCACCCTCGAAAGCCAGAATGTGGGTGGCGATACGGTCGAGGAACCAGCGATCATGGCTGATCACCACGGCGCAACCAGCGAAGCCGGTCAACGCCTCTTCCAGCGCCCGCAGGGTGTCGACGTCGAGATCGTTGGTCGGTTCGTCGAGCAGCAGAACGTTGGCGCCGGTGCGCAGCATCTTGGCCAGATGCACCCGGTTGCGCTCACCACCCGACAACTGCCCGACCTTCTTCTGCTGGTCGCCACCACGGAAGTTGAAGGCCGAAACATAGGCGCGCGAGGGCATGGTCTTCTTGCCCAGTTCGATGACGTCGACGCCGCCGGAGATTTCCTCCCACACCGATTTGTTGGGCGCGAGCGTGTCGCGTGACTGGTCGACATAACCGAGCTTCACCGTCTCGCCGACCTTGAAGCTGCCGCCGTCCGCCGTCTCCTGGCCGGTGATCATGCGAAACAGCGTCGTCTTGCCGGCGCCGTTGGGACCGATGACCCCGACGATGCCGCCGGGCGGCAGACGGAAATCCAGGCCGTCGATCAACAGCCGGTCGCCGAAGCCCTTGCGCAGCTTCTCCGCCTCGATGACCACACTGCCGAGCCGGGGCGGCACCGGAATGACGATCTGGGCCTCGCCGGTGTTCTGATCCTTGCTCTGAGCGAGCAGCGTCTCGTAGGCGCTGATGCGGGCCTTACTCTTGGTTTGGCGGGCGCGGGGCGAGGCCTGAATCCATTCCAGCTCCGCCGCCAGGGTCTTCTGGCGCGACTGCTCCTGCTTGCCCTCCAACTCCATGCGCTTCTGCTTCTGGCCGAGCCAGGAGGAGTAATTGCCCTCGTAGGGAATGCCCTGGCCGCGATCCAGCTCCAAAATCCAGCCGGTGACGTTATCGAGGAAGTAGCGATCGTGGGTGACCAGCACCACGGTGCCCTTGTACTCTTCCAGATGCTTTTCCAGCCACGCCACCGACTCGGCGTCGAGATGGTTGGTCGGTTCGTCGAGCAGCAGCATGTCGGGCTTCTGGAGCAGCAGTTTGCACAGCGCCACCCGGCGCTTCTCACCGCCCGAAAGCTTGGACACGTCGGCGTCGCCCGGCGGGCAGCGCAGCGCATCCATGGCGATTTCGACCGTGCGGTCCAGGTCCCAGGCGTCGGCGGCCTCGATCTTTTCCTGAAGCGCCGCCTGCTCGTCGATCAGCGCCGTCATCTCGTCGGGGTCCTCGACCTCGCCCAGACGCATGCTCACCGCCTCGAAGCGATCGAGCAGCCCCTTGGTTTCGGCCAAGGCTTCCAGCACGTTTTCCTGCACGGTCTTCTTGGGATCGAGCTGGGGCTCCTGGGACAGGTAGCCGACGGTGGCGCCCTCGGCCGACCACGCTTCGCCGGCATAGTCCTTATCGAGCCCGGCCATGATCTTCATCAGGGTCGACTTGCCGGCGCCGTTGGCCCCCAGCACGCCGATCTTGGCCCCCGGATAGAACGACAGCCAGACGTTCTCCAGCACCTTCTTGCCGCCGGGGTAGATCTTGGTCAGCCCCTTCATGACATAGACATACTGATAGGACGCCATCGGCTTCACACTCCGGTTAGATCGCACCGGCCGTTTGTAGCGCATCCAAGGGCCGGCGGGAAGGGCGGGCGAAGGGCGGGCCGGCCGGTTTCCATGGCTGGTTGGACTCGTGACGCCAGAACCGCTATCCTCGGCGGCGAGGCATGGAAACGACAATGAGCACGACGACGTTTGACAAGCGGCTCTATCTGGAAACTTTAAAGGCCGCCGGAGTGGCGGAGCCGGAGTGGCGGAGAACGAGGCGCGCGCCTATGCCCACGCCCTCGACGAAGCGTTGCGGGACGCTGTCGCCACAAAAAGCGATTTGCGCGAGATGGAACTACGCCTTACCGTCAAACTCGGTGGCATGCTGGCCGCCGGCGTCGCCATGGCTGCGGCGCTGGTCAAGCTGATCCACTGATACCGCCGATCCTTCTCAGCCGAGTGAAGGGGAGACCGCCAGCGGCCTTGAAGCCGGCGGCGGCGCGGCCTAATGTTGATGACGAGGCTGCGAGGGCGGCTTCTGGGCGCCGGGCGGCACTGGGGATAAAAACAAGATGAGCGATCCGGACGCGGACGCGGCGCAAGGTAAACTGGTCCGGCATTTTCGCCAGATTCTGCTCTGGCCGGTGCACTTGATGCCCTCCGCCTGTGACCAGCACGTCGCCCGGCGCTGGGATGATTTGCGCCGCGACAATACGGCTTGGTATCCGGTCACCGACGAGTATCCGTCCGACCCGACCCAATTCCAAATTCGTCATTACAACGAGTTTATTACGTTTCTTCCGGCGGTCCAGCGCTTTCTCTATGGCGAGGCGCGGCAAAGCAGTTATGGCGAATCGCCGATCCGGGTTTTCCGACGCTCAGATATTCGCACGGTGCGCCTGACACTCAAAAGCCGCCCAGAACCGGTGACATTGTCGATCGCTCACATCGATTTATATTTCTTCTACGATATCGACGTCACGCTGTTCACTGTCGAGGTCTTTGGAGACGATCTTGAGCTTGAACTGGTTCAGGATTTACTGTTCCGTTTCGGCCGCGCCTTTCCCACCGGATGGGACCAGGAGGAGCATGGCGATCACTGCCTGCTCCGGGCCGAATGGCTCGACGCCGCAGACACGGTGCGCGCGGTTTCCGACTTCGAGCAGCGCCAGAGGTTCCTCGCCACCGTGTGCCGGGAGCGAACCACCGCAATCTCGGCCGATTGGGAATATCTGCTCGAACCGATGGTTCCGGACTCGTCGCCGCGGCCGGGAACGCTGCGCTTCCGCCAGTTGGAATACAGCCGGATGCCGCTTCTGGCCTATCTTTCGTTCGATGAGCCGCAATCCTTGTCGAGAGGCGATTTCGTCCGGATGGTTCTGGCGGCCCGCCCCGGTTCTTCTGATCAGCTCCCGGTATCCGAGGCCTTTCTTCATGATTTCGAGAAGGAGTATTGTTACGACCGCTATTGGGGCATCGACAATCCCCGGGTGGCCAACACCCGCTTTTTGTGTTCCGGACAGGCCTTCGTGGTGGTCGGCGAGGCGCGCCAGCATTTGTTCACCGACCCCGAACAGGGCGTGCTGGCGCAATTCCGCCACCAGTATTTTCTGCTCGCCCTGATCGCCCATTTCCACAAGGCGGCGCTGCTGATGTTTGCCGACCGGCTGTCTCTGGCCATGAATGGTCTGGATATCCGCGATGCCGAGCGGGTGAAGACCTTCAAACGGACCATTCGCGACCTGTTCGCGACCTTTTTGCGCTTCACACACCGCTATTGGTTCCGGGAAGTCTCGATTCATGCCCCGGCGCGGGCGATTTTCGCCATTTTCCGCCGTCATCACGGCACCGACGCCCTTTACGACGATGTCCGGGTGGCGGTGCAGGACATGGCCAATTACCTGGAGAGCGACGGCCTGCGCCGGCAGGCCAACACCGTCGTCCGCCTGACCGTGGTCACTACTTTCGGCCTGATCGGCAGCATCGTCACCGGTCTGCTCGGGATGAACCTGATCGCCGCGGCCGACGCGCCACTGATGACCAAGATTTGGTACTTCATCGCCACCTTCGTGCCGACCACGATCGTCACTCTCTACACCGTAATTATTTCCAAACGTCTGTCGGATCTGCTGGAATCACTCTCCGACGAACATCTATCGATGTCGACCAAGCTCAAATTGTTCGCCCGGGTCTGGTTCGGCGGCCGCGGCGACCCGTGAAAGCGCAAGCTGTTTGCACCATTGCCAGCCCCACCCGCCCTGGCTAGACTGGCGGCAAGGTCCGGTTCAGGAGGCTATCCCATGGTGACCATTGGCGCGTTGGAAGCCAGGAGCCAGTTTTCGGCCCTGCTGGAACGGGTCGAGCAGGGCGAGCAGGTCGGCATCACCCGACATGGGCGGTTGATCGCACGCTTGGTTTCCGTCCGCAGTCCAGACCGGCAACGAACCCGTGAAACCATTGAGAAGCTGAAAGCTTTCAGCGCCGACAACACCCTCGGCGCTCTCGATTGGCGGGAACTGCGAGACGAGGGGCGGCGGTGACCGCGTTTGTCCTCGACGCCTCGATCGCGCTGTCCTGGTGCTTCCAGGACGAGGCGACGAGCACGACCTGGGCCTTGCTCGACCGGTTGGAAAGGGAGGCCGCCGCAGTACCCGTGCTCTGGTTCCTCGAACTTGGGAATATCTTGTCAGCAGCCGAACGCCGAGGGCGACTGACCTCGGCTCGCAGTGCCGAATTTCTCAATCTGCTCGACGGGTTGGACATCCAGACCGACGACGAAACCGCCCCCCGCGCGCTACGCGAAACGCTGGCTCTCGCCAAGGCCCAAAACATCACCACCTATGATGCCTGTTACCTTGAACTCGCCATGCGCCTTGGGGTGCCACTTGCGACCAAAGACGCCCGTTTGGCGCAGGCCGCGAGCAGACTCGGCGTTCCGGTTCTCGGGGGCTGATCACCGATTTCAGTCCGCCGCCTCGGCCTTCAGGTAAATCTCCGCACCCTTTTCCTTGAATTTCTCGCTCATGTCGGCCATGCCGGCTTCAGCGGCGGCCTTGACGTCCTGGGTCAGGCTCATCGAGCAGAATTTCGGGCCGCACATCGAACAGAAATGCGCGATCTTGGCGCCCTCGGCGGGCAAGGTCTGGTCGTGGAACTGGATGGCGGTTTCCGGGTCCAATGACAGGTTGAACTGATCGCGCCAGCGGAATTCGAAACGGGCACGCGAGAGGGCGTCGTCGCGCAGGCGCGCGGCCGGGTGCCCCTTGGCGATGTCGGCGGCGTGGGCGGCGATCTTGTACGCCACCACCCCCTGGCGCACGTCTTCGCGGTCGGGCAGGCCGAGATGCTCCTTGGGCGTGACGTAGCACAGCATCGCGGTGCCGAACCAGCCAATCATCGCGGCGCCGATGGCGCTGGTGATGTGATCGTAGCCGGGCGCGATGTCGGTGGTCAGCGGCCCCAAAGTATAGAACGGCGCCTCGTGACAGATTTTCAACTGCTTGGTCATGTTTTCTTGAATCTTGTGCATCGGCACATGGCCGGGGCCTTCGATCATGACCTGACACTCGTGCTTCCAGGCGATTTTGGTCAGCTCGCCCAGAGTTTCGAGTTCGGCGAACTGGGCGGCGTCGTTGGCATCGGCCAGCGAGCCCGGACGCAAGCCGTCGCCGAGCGAAAAGCCGACATCGTAGGCGCGCAGAATCTCGCAGATATCCTCGAAATGGGTGTAGAGGAAGTTCTCCTTATGGTGGGCCAAACACCATTTGGCCAGGATGGCGCCGCCGCGCGAGACGATGCCGGTGGTGCGCTTGAGGGTCAGCGGCACGTACGCCAGCCGGACGCCGGCATGAATGGTGAAGTAATCCACCCCCTGTTCGCACTGTTCGATCAAGGTGTCGCGGAAGATGTCCCAGGTCAGCTCTTCGGGCTTGCCGACCTTTTCCAGCGCCTGATAAATCGGCACCGTGCCGATGGGCACCGGCGAGTTGCGGATGATCCATTCGCGGGTGGTGTGAATATTGCGGCCGGTGGACAAGTCCATCACGGTGTCGCTGCCCCAGCGAATCGCCCAGACCATCTTCTCGACTTCTTCCTCGATCGAAGAAGACACCGCCGAATTGCCGATGTTGGCGTTGATCTTGACCAGGAAGTTGCGGCCGATGATCATCGGCTCGGCTTCGGGATGATTGATGTTGGCGGGAATGATCGCCCGCCCGCGCGCCACCTCGTCGCGCACGAACTCCCCGGTGACATGATCGGGAATGCCGGCGCCGAAGCTCTCGCCATCGCGCACCTGTCCGGCCGCGCGCAGGGCGTCGCGACCAAGATTCTCGCGCACCGCGATGTATTCCATCTCGGGCGTGACGATGCCGCGCCTTGCATAGGCCATCTGGGTCACCGCCAGCCCGGCCTTGGCGCGCAGGGGCCGGCGCCGGCTGGAGAGCGGAAACTCGGCGAGATTGGCAGGTCCCCCGGCCTTGCCGCCATCATCCTCGGGCCGGATCGGACGGCCGTCATAGGCTTCGACATCGCCGCGCGCCTCGATCCAGCCCCGGCGCAGCGCCGGCAAACCGGCATGAATATCGACCGTGACCGCGGGATCGGTGTAGGGACCGGAGGCGTCATACACCCGCACCGGCGGCTCACCGGCCGACGGCGTGAGATCGACCTCGCGCATGGCCACCCGGATATCCGGAAACAGCGTCCCCGGCACATGAATCTTCCGCGAGGATGGCAACGGCCCGGTGGTGACCGCAAAACCGGGGTTGAGCGCGTTTCCTTCAGACATCTCACTTGCTCCAGAACCAGAAATCCGACCAATACGCTAAACTTAAGTGTCGTTCACGATCCGACCAGCCCCATTTGCGGGCTCGAAGGATCGGCGTGGGCCCGCTTGGGAATACGGCCGGCGTGGCGGGCACCGTATCCGGCCGCCACCGCCGCCTTCATCGCCGCCGCCATAGCCACCGGATGGAGCGACTTGGCGATGGCGGTGTTGAGCAGCACCCCGGCGCAGCCCAGCTCCATGGCCAAGGCGGCATCGGAGGCGGTGCCGACGCCGGCATCGAGGATCACCGGCACCGGGCTGCGCGAACAAATATGCTCGATCGCCGCCGGATTGCGAATGCCCTGGCCGGTGCCGATCGGCGAGCCCAGCGGCATCACGGTGGCGCAACCGAGATCGGCCAGCTTGCGGCAGGTCACCGGATCGTCGTTGCAGTAGGGCAGCACGATGAAGCCATCGGCCACCAACTCCGCCGCCGCCTTGAGCAGTTCCTCGACATCGGGAAACAGGGTCTCGCGGTCGCCGATCACCTCCAGCTTGATCCAGCTGGTCTCCAGCGCCTCGCGGGCCAGCTTGGCGGTCAGCACGGCGTCGCGGGCGGTGGAACAACCGGCGGTATTGGGCAGCAGACGATAACGGTCGCCCAGCACGTCGACCAGACTCTCGGAATAGCCGGTGAGACTGATGCGGCGGATGGCCACCGTCACCAGTTCGGCGCCGCTGGCCTCGATGGCGTCCAGCATCACCTGCTGGTTGGGATAGCCAGAAGTGCCAACCAGCAACCTCGACCGCAAAGGCAGGCCGGCAATGACGAGACGATCAGACATGGGCGCACCCTCATGCTCTCGGAAAAAAGATATGGAACGCTTCGCGGCCCGGATCAGCCACCCTGCAACGGCCGGACGATTTCCACGTCGTCGGCGACGGCAAGGGCGCGCCCGGCCCAGTCGCGCCGGGGCACAACCTCGCCATTGATGGCCACCGCCAGCCCACGCCGCGCGGGATCGATGCCGAGCGCGACCAGCAACTCGGTCACCGTCGCCGCCTCCACGGTCTCGTCCTTGCCATTGAGGCGGATGGCGACGCTCACGGCCCGCCCCCCGCCGGCTTGCGGAAGCGGTCGGGACGGTAGGCCTCGATCTCGGGCATGACCTTGCCCTTGAGAATAAAGCGGCTGATCGCCTCCACGGTCACCGGCAGCAGCAGGATGCCGTTGCGGTGATGGCCGGTGGCCATGACCAGCCCCTCGACCGAAGTCGGCCCCAGGATCGGCGCGTCGTCGCGGCTGCCGGGACGGAAGCCGACCACGATCTCCTCCAGCACCAGCTCCTCGATGCCCGGAAAGGCTCGCCAGCAGCCCTCCAGCAGACTGAAGACCCCGCCCGCCGTCGGTCTGGTGTCAAAGCCCCGCTCCTCGGTGGTGGCGCCGATCAGCAACCGGCCGTCCTTCCGGGGAATGATGTAGGCCTTGGGCGCCCAGATGACGTGGCGAACCAGCGGCTCGGCCGGATTCATGCGCAAATAGAGCAATTGCCCGCGCACCGGCCGCACCGGCGGACGCACCTCCTCGGGCAGGCCGCCAACCCCCCGCGACCACGCGCCGGCCGCGACCACCACGACATCGGCCTTGTGCACCTCGTCGCCGATCCGCACCCCGGCCACCCGGCCGCCGGCCAGCTCGACCGCCGCCTCGGCACGTTCGCGCAGCACGCCCCCGGCCTTGGCCAGCGCCTTCTTCAGCGCCTCGACCACCTGCCGGTTGTCGACCTGATGGTCGCCCTTGCAGAAATAGGCGGCGGCGGTGCCGGTGTTGAGATAGGGCTCGCGGCGCCGGGCCTCGGTGCTCGACAGCCATTCCAGCTCGATGCCCAGGCTGCGCTGAAACTCGTAATTGAAGCGCAACTGCTCCAGATCGTCGCGGGTCAGCGCCACCACCATGGTGCCCTCGTCGCGATAGCCGATGTCGCGACCACTGTCGGCCTGAAGGGCATAGCGGAAGTCGGGCCACAAATGCTGGCTGCGCGAGGCGAGGTTCCACAGCACCTCTTCGCCCGGTTCGGCCTCGACCCCGGCCGCGAGCATGCCACCCGCCGCCCAACTCGCCGAATGCCCGGCCTCGTCGCGATCGAACACCGTCACCGGACACCCGGCGCGCGCAAGCCGCCAGCCGATACCGAGGCCGATGACACCGCCCCCGATCACGGCGACGCGAGGGCAATCCCCGCCCAAAGGCATAGACTGGCTAACGGACATCTTCCCGTCTCCCTTCGCCGGCATTACCCGGGCAGGTTCCATGGGTGTGATCTCAGCCGCACCACGCCGAAGCAGGACAGCACCCCAAAAGTCAACCCGACCATAGCAAAGCCATCGCCCCTCCGGCAAGCCGGTTTGTGCATACTAGCTTCTGTAAATTAATTGCTTGCTGATACTGCGCAGCCGGGCCTCCCGGAGTGATGAGGAC
>CAIOBP010000084.1 GCA_903856295.1 uncultured Rhodospirillales bacterium
GGCGGCCAGGGCAACCTTGGCCTTGAACGCGGCGGTGTGCTTTTTGCGAACTTGCGTCATGATACGCTCCTGTGGTTATGCCACTTGTAGGAGCGGGACTCTCTCAACGCCAGCTGTCCGGATTTTGGGGGCCACCTCAGAGCAGCACCCCGAACTACCGCATGTATTAGTCGATCATCAGGGGTTCGGAAAACAGGTAGCCGACACCGTGAACGGTGCGGACGGGCAGAGCTCCACCCAACGTCGTCTCCACCTTGAGACGCAGACGGCGGACGAGGGCATCGAGACTGCGGGTATCGACAGGTTCGGCTCCCCCCGAGAGGCGTTCAAGCAATTCGGAACGCAAGATCGCCTCCCCGGCCCGCGCGCCAAGGCAGCTCAGAAACTCCGCCTCCTTGAAGGTCAGGGAGACGACGCCCCCCGCAGGCGCCATGAGCCGCCACTCCTTGCGCCGGACAACCCAGGCCCCGGTATAAGCGTCGGCCTTGGCGGCCCCACGCCGTTTCGCGAGCCGGGTCGCGGCGGCGGCGAGTTCCCGGCAATTGACCGGCTTGACGAAATAGAGGTCGGCGCCGGAGGTGAAACCGCGAATGCGGTCTTCGTCCTCTCCGGCGGCGGTCAGAATGATCAGGCCGATATCGTTTCGCTCCGCCAGAAAGCGGACAAGGGAAAGGCCGTCGCCATCCGGGAGGCCCAAATCGATGATGGCAACATCGAAAGACTCCGCGAGCAGGGCTTGTAAGAATTCCGTCGCGCACGGCACACCGACGGTTTCGACTCCCAAGCCGTTGAGAGTCGGAACGAGCGCGTCCAGAAGCTCTTGATCGTCTTCGACCAGTATGGTGCGCACCACTTCGCCTTATCCTTTCCTGCCGACGCTACCCGAGGGCAATTGGCATGGTTCTTCAAAACACGTCTGGTGTCAGCACTTATTTGTTCCTCAGCCTTTCTTAGGTCTAGAGAAGCCCGCGCCTTCGATGGTTTGCACGGTTTCGCGCAGAGCGGCGGCCAGACGCCCGGCCTTCGTTCGGATGGCCTCGGCATCTCCTTCACTCAGGGCGCTTTCCAGCCGCGCGGCGCCCTCGGCGACGCGGCGGGCCCCGAGAGTGGCGGCGGCGCCCTTCAAGCTGTGCGCCCTGTCCCTGGCTTCCTCGGTCGCCGCTCCCGCCTGCAACTGGTCAAGGGCCTCGGCGGTCGTGGCGCACCGACTGGCGAAGCCGCCGAGCAGGGCGCGGACCACGGCGGCGTTGCCGCAGAAGCGGTTCAGCGTACCCGCGAGATCGAAACCGGGAATCATATCCGGCAGCATGTCCGGCAGCACGGCGGCGGGCTCGGGGACGGGCCCCAGGACGGGCGCGGACGGGTCGGCGAACTCTGCCGGCGCGATCCAGCGGGAGAGGGCGAAGAGAAGCTGGTCGGGTTCCACCGGTTTGGTGACGAAGCCGTTCATTCCCGCCGCCAGACAGCGCCCGCGCTCCTCCTCGAGGGCGTGGGCGGTAAGGGCGACCACCGGCAACGTCCGGGCATCGTATCGCTCGCGCAGGCGGGCGGTGGCGCCAAGTCCGTCGAGACCGGGCATGCGGACATCCATCACCACCGCATCGAACCGGGCGTCGGCGGCACACGCCAGCGCCACCGCCTCCAACCCGTTATTGGCCGTTTCGACCACCGCGCCCGCCTGCTCGAGGATTTCGCGGGCGACCTCGCGGTTGGTTTCATCGTCGTCGGCGACGAGGATGCGCGCGCCCTCCAGCCTGATGACGGACGCGGCCGGCGCACGCGCCTCGTTTTCCGCCGGCCGGCACGGCAGGAAGAGCGAGAACGTGCTGCCGGCCCCGACGACGCTGTCGACCTGGATTTCACCGCCCATCAGCGCCGCGAGTTGGCTGGAGATGGCGAGTCCGAGCCCGGCGCCGCCGTGCTGGCGATGAACGTCGTCGTCCGCCTGTCGGAACGGCTCGAAGATCGCCGCCCTTTGCTCGACGGCGACGCCGGGGCCGGTGTCTCTGACGTCGAAACGGAGGCTGACCGTGCCTTCCCTCCGCTCGACCACCGAAACCGTCAGGTCCACCCGCCCGACGGCGGTGAACTTGACCGCGTTGCCCACCATGTTGATCAGAATCTGCGACAGTCTGGCGGGATCGCCGCGCAGCCATGAGGGCACGCCCTCGGCGCTGCGCACGTCGAATGCGAGGCCCCTGGCTTCGGCCTCGGTGGCGAAGAGGGCGGCCACCCGGTCGAGTTGGGTATCGAGGTTGAAATCCTTTTCGGCGATATGGAGGTTGCCGGTTTCCAGGCGGGCGATGTCGATCACGCTGTCGATCAGCAAAAGCAGGGTGTCTCCCGCTTTCGAGATGCGATCCACATGGAGGCGCTGCCTTTCCTCCAGGCGCGACCGGCTCAGCAGGCGGGCGAGGCCGATGATGGCGTTCATCGGAGTGCGGATTTCATGGCTCATGCTGGCGAGGAAGCGGCTGCGGGCCAGCACCGCTTGTTCGGCCGCGTCTCTTGCCTGGGTCAGCGCCGCCTCGGAGCGTCGCCGGCTTTCGTTCTCCGTGACAAGAGCCTGGTGCCAGGAGGCGATGCGCAGCCACAGCAAGCCGACGTCCGAGGCGATGCTGATGATTTCAAACAGCAGGAGAGCGCCGGCCTGAGAGGCCTCGGGCATGACGGTGTCCGGCGCGCCCTGGATCACCACCTTCACGAACCGTGAGGTGGACCCCGCTGTTTGGACAGCGGTGGGGCGGAGTTAAGAGAGAGTCCCGCCGGGTGCCTGAGTGCCGATCAGCCGCGTAGCGGGTGGAGCACGTTCCGAGACTACCACCTTCTTTCCTGCAATCAAATCTAAAC
>CAIOBP010000085.1 GCA_903856295.1 uncultured Rhodospirillales bacterium
CGCGGGATCGCCACCAAGTACCTGTCCAATTATCTCGGCTGGCGCCGGATGGTCGAGCGGCAGGGCGACGAGGTGTCTCCGTTTCAGGTCATGGCCGCAGCGCTGGCCTGACCGTCAACAACCAACGCCGTCAGAGCCTAAAATAATCGATATCGACCATGATGGCGGCGAAGCGCTCGCCCGATCCCACCGAGAGCTTGACCTCACGCTGGAGAATGGTGCGCAAGAAACGGCGGTTGAACAGCTTGGTGAGCGGATCGCGGCCCCCCTCCAGGGTGAGCATGCGGTCGCTAATGGTGCCGAGGATGGCGGCGGCGGAATTGACGTACTGGTCGATCACCGTGAGCGCCGCCCGCAGTTCCTGGGAGGATGAGCGGTCGCGACCGCGCACTGCCTGACGGACCTGGCCGTCGATCTGCTCAACAATATGCTTGAGTTGGCCGATCTCCACGGTGTCGGGAAGCATGAGATCGCCCTTGTGTAGAATCCACAACCCGAGGTTGGTCCGTCGCAAGGTAGGGAAGCAGTCGAGCGCCACCCCCTCGTCGTAGAGCAGGCGGAGGATCTGGCGATGCCAGTCGTAAAGCGAGGAGCGTAGGCTTTCGGTCTGGAGTGCCATATCGACGTTGAAGATTTGCAACTTGAGTGTTTGCTGATCACGGACGTCGGCCAGCATATCGCGTACGCAGGTGCTATTAATGTTACCGACTGCCCAATCGACCATCTCGTTGACATAGAGGATGGCGTCCGTGAGCCGAGACGGCGCCATGGCAGCATCTATCATCTGCTGGAACAAGGCCCGCTTTAACACGGCGACCGCCGTCTGCATGGCGGTCAGCGGCACGTTGACCACAGAGTGGCGTTTGCCCACCTCGACCTGGCGGTTAATCAGGCCTTCGACGTCAGTGCTGTCGCGGGGATAGAAAAACAGCTCAGTCAGCCACAGTCGCATCACCCAGCTCAGCTGATCCTCGACCACGCCGTGCTCAAAAAAGCTGGCGATGTCGGGATCGGAGCGCAACTGGTCGTAAAATTGGTTTACGATATTAGCCCCGAACTCGCCAACCACGTGGAAGACCTTCAGCCGAAGGGGCGCGTCAACACGCTCGATGATTCGCCCGACGACTGCGGCGTCTCCCCTCTCAATAGACACAGCCACCATGAACCCCTTTCTGACCAAGGGCCCCTCTCACGACGCTCAAGGGACAGGGGCAATGTAGAACGATTTTAGCTTGCAGCAACCATAACGCCTTTTCCAGCCCCAAAAAAGCATTTGCCTAACTTTTTAGTAAAATCCAGCAGTGTGGCCAAGCCGCCACTACATCAAGAGTTCTAGCCTACGTCGGGGCGATCCGACCCGCCAACAGTTTACTAAAATTTTCGCTACATTATAGCAACCTCTTGACCCAAACGTTCACCTCGGGTAACAACCCTTACACAGGGTGGCGCCGGGAGTGCGCCGTAACTATCTTCCAATCCCATCAACCGACCGTCGTCACAAGGAAATCCCCAATGTCCAATCCGACCGCCTTCCCGATGTTCCAGACCGACATCACCAAGATGCTCGCCGATTTCAAGCTCCCCGGCGTCGATTTTGAGCCGATGATCGCGGCCCAGCGCAAAAACATCGAAGCCCTGACCGAAGCCAATCAGCTTGTGATCGCGGGCGTCCAGGCCGTGATGAAGCGTCAGGCTGAAATCCTTCAGGCGTCGATGGAAGAAGCCCGCACCGTCGCCAGCGAGATCATGGTCCCCGGCGCTCCCGAAGCGAAGGTCGCCAAGCAGGCCGAGGTGGTTCAGACCGCTTTCCAGGCCGCTCTGGCGAACATGAAGGAACTGGCGGACATGGTCACCAAGTCCAACACCGAAGCCGCCAACATCATCAGCAAGCGGGTCACCGAAGGCCTGGACGAGATTAAGACTGCGGTCGCAAAAGCCTCGAAGAAGTAAGCCCGTTAGCCCCTGGTATGCCTGCCCCCATGTGATCGGGTCACTGTGATGATACGGTTATGGGGGCAGGCATACTGACCACTTAGCCTTTCTTTTAGCACCACACGACTCAACTGCCATCAGTTGATGGCGACTATTAGTATTGGGGATAACTAAGAGGCCGACCGAAAAAGGGTTGAGTGACTTCAGTTAGTTGTGATTCATTCGTGGTTGCGAGCGACGACGAGGACACAACATGGTTTGGACTGAAATCACCCGTGCAAAGTATCGGCGAGACGAGCCACGGTATTCAAGCGACCTGACGGACGCGGAATGGAAAAATATCGAGCCGCATCTCCCGAAACCGAACCGCCTTGGGCGCCCACGAAAACGAGGACTGCGTTCGGTTGTGGACGGCATTCTGTACATCGCGACAACGGGGTGCCCAATGGCGTTTGCTGCCCAAGGATTTTCCGTGGAGTGCCCCCCGTTTGGACCGGACAGGCAATGGGATACTTTATTAGACCTATGGACAAACAGCGCGCTGCGGCATAGAGAGTTCCGAACTGCGACAACGTCAACAGGGCCGGCTGGTGATCAAATTACCATCCAATCATCGGGATACTTGTTTCTTCCCGGCTTGGCTTTTAATCATGGTTGTCGTAGCTTGGCTGATGATTGCTCAGGGTCATGTCGGCCAAGCTGCCGTATCGTCTCCAGCACAATCCAATGCCAACGAGCAACTCGTGCGGGGACAACGGATTTATCTGAAAGAGTGCGCCTCCTGCCATGGTGCCGACCTCAAGGGTGAGCCGGGGTGGCAGAGTGTCGGAACAGATGGCCGGATCAAGGCGCCGCCCCATGACGAGACCGGCCATACCTGGATGCACTCGGAAAGTGAGTTGTTCCGTTTGGTAAAGTTCGGCCAGGGCGCCGCCGCCGCGCCGGGATATGTCAGCCCGATGCCGGTCTACGCCGGTCGTCTTGACGACACGGATATCGAGGCGGTGCTGGCTTTTGTCGCCTCCCGTTGGCCGCCCGGCCATCGCGCCTATCAGATCATGCTCGACCCCGGTTTCGATCCGGCCCGGATGCCGGCTGGCGACTGGGTTTTGCCCCAAATCTGCCAGCCGGTGCCGAGGTGATCCTCAGTTCTTGTGATCATGATCCCCATGATCATGGTCGCCGTGGTCGTGATCGTGGTGCGAGCCTTCGTGATCAGCCTTGGTGTCCCCCGCGCCCTGGACCGAGACCTCGACCGTAACCGTGCCGGCCTTCTCGAAGGTCAGGGTCAGCGGGATCGCCTTGCCCTTGACCAGCGGAGCCTTGAGACCGATCAGCATCACGTGCAGGCCGCCGGGAGCCAGCTTGACCGTGGCGTCAGGCGCCAGTTCCACGGCGTTGATCTGGCGCATCTTCATCACGCCGCCTTCGTCGATGTGGGTATGCATCTCGACCCGCTCGGCCGTCGGTGAGGTGGCGGAAACCAGCCGATCGGCCTCCTTGCCTTCGTTGTTCAGGACCATGTAAGCGGCGCCGTTCGCGGCATCGGCGGCGGTGGCGCGCGCCCACGGATGCTCGATCTCGATGGCGCCGGCCTTGAAGCCGTGGGCGAGGGCCGGCGCGGCCAGCAAAGCCGCCATCACGGTAGCGACGGTAATGCTCAGGATTCTCATGACTGCTTCCTCTCGTTTGTTCAGTTGGTTGAGGCTGGGAGTAGCTTCCCGAGCGCCGCCGCCATGGCGTCGGCGCTGGTTTCGGGACCGAGCACGGCGGCGGTCTTGCCGCCGGTATCGATCAGGTAAACGACCGAAGAGTGGTCGATAAAGTAGCTTTTGCCGCTGGAATCCGGGACCTTGCGGTAGGATACCCGGAAGGCCTTGGTCATCGACGCGATCTGGTCCGGCGTCCCGGTCAGACCGATGATCCGGGGGTGAAACTGGGCCGTGAAGTCGGCCAACCGCATGGACGTGTCGCGCTCGGGATCGACGGTGACGAACAGCGGCTGAACCTTCGCTGCTGTCGTCCCAAGCGCGTCCAGTGCCTGGGCGATGGTTTGCAGGCTGGTCGGACAAATATCGGGGCAGGAAAGATAACCGAAATACAGCACCACCACCTGACCCAACCAGGTTTTCTCGGAAACCGCTTGGCCCTTGACATCGGTCAGGCTCCAGGGGCCGCCGAACAGTGCCGCGAGCCGGTCGTTCCCCGTATCCGCGACCGCTGATCCGGTGAAAAACACCTGCGCGGCAATGAGCAGTGCGGCGAAGCATGTTCGGTGCGAAAGGCGATGACGTGAATTCATGCTCGATCCTCTGATAATCAGGGTGTGGAATATCCGGCATTGATCGGGACGATCACGCGAAGAACCGGCAACGGAGACGAAGGGCTTTCTATGGTCACCGTCCAGCGCCCGGACGTCGGAATCTCGATCATGCCCTGGATCGCACCGCCGGTGCCTGCGGCAGACAGAGAGAACGGCAACGGACGCCGATCGCCGGTCTCGGTGTTCAGCGTCACGCGTCCCGAGGCGAGCCCCGGAAAGCGAACGGTCAGCCGGTTGCGCCCCGGTCGCGCCGGGTCGATCTCGATCACCGCCGTGCCGCCGGGAAGCGACACCAGCGTGGCGTAACCGACTCCTGAAGCTGCCTGGGGCTCGGAGGCTGCGGCCAGTGTCCGGGGCGGTGGCACCGCTCCCAAGCCGGCGGTAAGCGTCACCACCACGGCCGCCAGCAACAATTCGGCGCGGATGCTGAGGAGCAGATGCCCGGCCGCTCCGGTCTCGTCCCGCGCAAACGCGGGGGTAAGGCGCAACCGATTGAGGGCGGCAAGAGCGAGCAGCGCCACCACTCCGGCCATCTTGCCGAGCCAGATCAGGGCATAGCCGGTATTCGCGAGTTCGACCGCCCCGGCGCACTGGGCCAGCGTCAGCACGACGCCGGCCGCGAGCAGCACCGGAACCGCGGCCAGGGCGATCCTGGAGAAGCGGCGAACCAGCAGCGCGGCGTGGGACGCGGGCAAAGCGCGCAAAACCACGATCAGCGGCAACAGCGATCCGATCCAGAACGACGCGGCCAGGACATGGATCGCCACCGCCGGAACCGTCAGCCAGTGCGGCTGCGCGTTGGCGGCATGGCCGGTCAAAGCCAGAGACGCAGCGGCGATCACCGCGCCCATCAGCAATCCCGCCGCCTCCAACCGCCCCCCGGCCAGACCAGCGCCGAAGATCAGCATTAGCCCGGCCACAGCCACCGCCAGCGCCAGCCCTTCCGGTCCGATCACTCCGGTCCCGGCCAGCACGATGCCAAAGCCCGCCCCGAACAGCGCCACCGCACCTGCGATCAGTGCGATCCGCATGAGCGGCCGACGAAGGCGCTCGTCTCGCCGTGCCACCAGCGCCAGGAACAGCGCGGCGCCGACAGAGCCCAGCAATCCGCCGTAATGAAGTGTCCGCGCCGCGACCACGAGTCCGGTCCGCCAAACGGGATCGGCCGGCGTTGCGCCATCTTCGGAAGGCGGAGCCGCACGAACGCCGAAGCCAATCGTGCCTGAGACCGGATGACCATCCCCCGACGCCACCCGGTACTCGATAAGGTAGCCGCCGGTCGGCAAGGGGACGCGCGGCACCAGCGTGAGCGTCGCTTCGTGGGTTTCGACAGCGGTTTCGACGGTCTGTCCCGAATCGCCGACCAGCCGCACGGCAAGTGGACGCACCGGCTCGTTGAAGCGCAGCCTCATCTCCGCAGGCGGCGTTTCCAGGCGCACGGCATCTTCCGGAACGGTTTCCAGCAGAACGGCATGCGCCAGCGCCGGCGCGGCGCCAGCGAAAAGGAGCGCCAGCCACGTTACCGCGGCGGGCAAAAAGAATTTCATGGGTAACCCGTCGTCCCCGATCCTTGGCAGGAATCGCCCCAACCCGACCGATCGAGCTTGCCTCGTCCGGTCTCGGGCCGTTCTGCCGTTCAAAACAGCGGCGAGCGAAAGTCAGAGGGCGATGGGCTGAGGAGGCGCTCTCGAACGGTGCCGGCTTCTGAGCGGCTGAAATGGGGCCTCGATCCTGGCCACCCGTTCAACAACGCCCTCGGACTTCAGCGACGGGAGGTGCTGGGCTGGATGCAGCGGAGGCGGCAGGCTGAAGCCGGGATGGGCGACGCAAAACGGGCAGGTCCCTTGGTCGTGGTCGGCGCAAGGCGGTGCCTTCACCGGCCCATGATGGTGCCCATGGTGCAACCCGTGGTGATGCTGGGGAGGAGCCGCTCGGACCGGCGCCATCGGCATGAACAACAGGAGCAGCACCGAAAACGCAGCCAGCGCCGAAACCGGCCGGCGCCATGACCGGCGCAGGACACGGAGCGACAACGACCCGCATCTGAAATTTCGACGGTCCTGATTCACCACCCAGTCATCCAGCTCTCGGCTCCGGGACACGATATCGACACGGGCCGACAGGTAACACCGTTGAGAAGAAAATGCACCTGACAACAAACGGCGTTGACTTCGTTCCAAATCCACCGTCATGGATACCGCTGGTCCTCTGATACCAACGGCCCTAGGCTCTGACCGCTTTTGCCCAGTCACGATTGGCGATCGAGGTGATCTGATGAGGCATACTGACGAGCCAGTTCCAAGCATCTCAGCATGATTCGACAATGGAATTGTAATCGTCCCAGACCTGTATTGCTAATTTGTTCTGGCGCAGATATTGCCATATATTTTCGACCGGGTTCAGTTCCGGGGAGTATGGCGGGATTGGGAACAGGGTTATGTTCTCAGGAATTTTTAGGTCCTTGGCGATGTGC
>CAIOBP010000086.1 GCA_903856295.1 uncultured Rhodospirillales bacterium
CCCCCCCCCCCCCCCCCCTTCGGCGACCAGGGCTTTGCCCTGGACCCACTGGGGCCGGCGGCTTTTTAGGCTGCCAACCCCGCCATGTCCTTCAGCAACCTCAGCGTCCCCTTGAGGCGCTGGTCGGGGGCGTCCCAGGCGCGCAGGCAGACCAGCTTGTGGTCGGGGCGGAGCTTGATCGTGCCCGACTGGCTGGCGAGGTAGCGCACCAGCTTTTCCGGATGGCTGAACGTGTTGTTGTGGAAGGTCAGCACCGCGCCCTTGGGGCCGGCGTCGACCCGCTCGACATTGGCGATCCGGCACAGCTGCTTGATGGCCACCACCTCCAGCAGATTTTCCACCTCGGAGGGCAGGCGGCCGAAGCGGTCGATCATCTCGGCGGCGAAGGCGTCGATTTCGGCGCGGTCGGCCAGATCGGCGATCCGGCGGTAGAAGCTGAGGCGTACCGAGAGATCGGAGACGTAGCTCTCGGGGATCAGCACCGGCATGCCGAGGTTGATTTGCGGCGTCCAACGCTCCTCGGCGGCGGCGGCTCCGGCACCGGCCCGAGCGGTGGCCACCGCCTCCTCGAGCATGTGCTGGTACAACTCGACGCCGACCTCCTTGATATGGCCCGACTGTTCCTCGCCGAGCAGATTGCCGGCGCCGCGAATGTCCATGTCGTGGGAGGCGAGTTGGAAGCCGGCCCCGAGGGTGTCCAGAGTCTCGATGACATGCAGCCGCTGCTGGGCGGAGCTGGAAAGCGTGCCCTTGGGATTGTAGGTCAGGTAGGCGTAGCCGCGCAGCTTCGAGCGTCCGACCCGGCCGCGCAGCTGATAAAGCTGGGCCAAGCCGAAGAGATCGGCGCGGTGGATGATCATGGTGTTGGCGTTGGGAATGTCGAGCCCGGACTCGATGATGTTGGTGGCCAGCAGCACGTCGAAAGCGCGGTCGTCGAAGGCGGTCATCACCTCTTCGAGTTCGGAGGCGCTCATTTGTCCATGAGCGGTGACGATCTTGACTTCGGGCACCAGTTCGCGAATCCGCTCGGCAACCTTGGCGATGTCCTCGACCCGTGGGCAGACATAGAAGCTCTGGCCGCCGCGGTAATGCTCGCGCAGGATGGCGTCGCGCACCACCACCGGATCGAAGGGCAGGACGAAGGTGCGGACGGCGAGGCGGTCGACCGGCGGCGTCGCGATCACCGTCAGCTCGCGCACTCCGGACAGCGCCATCTGGAGCGTGCGCGGAATCGGCGTCGCGGTCAGGGTCAGGACATGGACGTTGGCCCGCAGCTCCTTCAGCCGCTCCTTCTGCTTGACCCCGAAATGCTGCTCCTCGTCGACGATCACCAGCCCCAGCCGCTTGAAGCCGATGGATTTGGAGAGCAGGGAGTGGGTGCCGACCACGATATCGACGGTACCGTCGGCCAGTCCCTTCTTGGCCCGGGTGGTGTCCTTGGCGGTGACGAGGCGGGAGAGTTGCTCGACCACCACCGGCAGACCCTTGAAGCGCTCGGTGAAGGTGCGGTGATGCTGGCGGGCGAGCAGGGTGGTCGGCACCACCACCGCCACCTGCTGGCCCGAAAGCGCGGCGACGAAGGCGGCGCGCAGGGCGACCTCGGTCTTGCCGAAGCCGACATCGCCGCAGACCAGTCGGTCCATCGGCCGTCCCGAGGCCATGTCTTCGACGACATCGGCGATGGCGTTGAGCTGGTCCTCGGTTTCGGGATAGGGGAAGCGGGCGGCGAACTCGGCGTACAGCCCCTCGGGCGCGGCCAGCGCCTCACCCCGGCGCAACTCGCGTTCGGCGGCGATGCGCAGCAGCGCCTCGGCCATGTCCTTCAGCCGCTTTTTGACCCGCGACTTGCGCCCCTGCCAGGCGGTGCCGCCGAGCTTGTCGAGCTGGGCGCCGGCCTCGTCGGAGCCGAAGCGCGACAGCATCTCGATGTTTTCGACCGGCACGAACAACTTTTCATTGCCGTCATAGATAATGCGCAGGCAGTCGTGGGGGGCGCCGGCGGCGGTCACGGTCTCCAGCCCGTCGAAACGGCCGATGCCGTATTCGACATGAACCACCAGGTCCCCGGCGGCGAGGCTGGAGGATTCGGCGATGAAATTGGCGGCGCGTCGACGCTTCTTGGGCGGACGGGCGAGGCGGTCGCCGAGAATGTCCTGCTCGGTGATCACCGCGAGGTCGCCGGCGACGAAGCCATGCTCGATGCCGAGCACGATCATGGCCAGGGTGCCGCGTCCGAACACCTGGGCGTCGGGCCAGGAGTCGGCGGGCTCCAGCCCCTGAATGCCGTGGTCGGCTAGCACCGAGAGCAGGCGGTCGCGCGAGCCCTGGCTGTACCCGGCGACCATCACCCGCCGGCCCGATTTGGCCAGCTCGGTGATGTGCTCATGCACGGCGTCGAAGACGTTGAGATCGGGCCGCGCCCTGGCTTCGGCGAAATCATGGCCGCGCCGGCCACCGGCATCCATCTGTCCGATCAGCCCCGGCGGCACCGCGAAGGGCGACAGCTGAGCCACGGCGTGGCAGCCGAGAATCAGCTCCCAGCTGGTTTTATCGAGATACAGCCGGTCGGGGGGCAGGGGCTTGTAGGGGGCGGTACCGGCGGCGCGCTCGGCGTTGCGCAGGGATTTGCGCGAGTCGTGGAAGTCGGCGACCTGGGCCAGCCGCGCGTCGCGGGCCTCCTCGGCCTGATGATCGAGGCCGATGATCGCCGAGGGCAGGTAGTCGGAGATGGTCTCAAGACTGCCGTAGAACAGCGGCAGCCAATGCTCCATGCCCGGATGCTTGCGCCCGGCGGTCACCGCCTCATAAAGCGGATCATGGTCGTTGATGGCGCCGAACAGCTCGCGATAGCCCGAGCGGAAACGCGAGATCGAGGGTTCGTCGAGAAACAGCTCGGCCATCGGCTTGAGGTCGACGCGGTCGCGCTTCTCGGTGGTGCGCTGGGACAGCGGATCGAAGGCGCGCACCCCGTCCAACTCGTCGCCGAACAAATCGAGTCGCAACGGCTCCTCGGTGCCGGGGGGGAACAGGTCGATGATGCCGCCCCGGATCGCGAATTCCCCCGGCTCGCGCACGGTCTGGGCGCGGGAATAGCCATTGTGGGCGAGGTATTTTTGCAGCCGGTCGATGTCGAGCCGTTCGCCGATCCTGGCCTGGAAGCTGGCGTGTTTGAGCGCCGCGCGCGGCGGCACCTTCTGGACCATCGCGGCGACGGTGGTCAGCACGATCCGCGAGCCGCGGGCGGGCTCGATCAGCCGGCACAGGGTTTCGATCCGCCGGCTGACGATCGCCGGGTTGGGCGAAACCCGGTCGTAGGGCAGGCAATCCCAGGCCGGAAAGGACAGGATTTCGACCGAAGGAGCGAAGAAGGCCAGCGCCTCGGCCAAGCGGGCAGCGCGGCTGTCGTCGAGGGCGACGTGCAGCAGCCCCTCTTTGCCGGCGCGCTGGGCGAGGTCCAGCAGCACCCGGACGTCGTGGCCCTCGGGGGCGCCGCCGATCAGCAAACGGCCGGCGCGGCCCGGCGTGAGGTCGAACTTGGACACGGGGATCGCTGCGGGAATGGTTCCGGGGGGTCAGTTCTGGGATTTGTCGGTGATGCGGAAGGCCCGCAGCAGCGCCATGACGTCGTGGTCATATTCCGGCGGCACCGGTTCGCGCCCGGCATACCAATTGTAGACGTCGGCGTCGGCCATCTCGAGCAGCGCCTCGAAGCGGTCGAGTTGCTCGTTGGTGAAGCTGCCGGCGTGGGTGTCGGCGAAGTTGCCGAGCAGCAGATCGGACTCCCGCATGCCGCGGTGCCAGGCCCGGAATTTCAGGCGTTTGCGACGAACCTCAAGGGACTCGGCAGTCATGGTTGGTCCACCAGGAGTAAGGGATCAGAGCAGCGAACTCACGACCGCCCAAACGCCGAACACGGCAAGGGCGATGGCGGTGATGTGGTTGATCAGCGACAGGCGGTCGTCGGAAATGCGATGGCGCACCAGCGCGACACCGGAACTCAGGGTCAGCCACCAGGACGAGGCCCCGAGGAAGACGCCCCAGACCAGAATCGCGGCATCGACGAAATCGAGTTTGCCGCCAACCCCGGCGCCGGCGAACAGGCCGACGAAGGCCAGGATGGTCACCGGATTGGTCAGGGTCAGGGTCAACCCGGTCATGAAGCCGCCGATGCAGGTCTTGCCGTCGCGAAGGGAGTCGTCGCCGACCACGGCCATGTTCTTGAAGTAGGTGCGCACGGCCACCGCCAGTAGAAACAACCCCCCGACTAGGCGAAAGGTGGATTCATGGCCGCTGAGGAAGGCCAGCAGGGCGCTGACCCCGAAGGCGGCAATGGCGCCATAGATGGTGTCGGCGACGGCGGCGCCCATGCCGGTGGCGAACCCCAGCAACTGCCCGTGCTCCAGCGTCCGCCGGATGCAGAGCAGCCCGATCGGACCCACGGGAGCCGCCATCGCGACCCCGAGGATGAACCCCTGGAACCAGACAAAGACTGAATTCACCGTTCCGGCTCTCCTTCGCTCCGCTGTCCGGACAAGCCGGTCATCGCCATCCAGTCGATTATCAAGTTTTTGTGAAAACTGCCAAGCCTTTCGGCACGATTTCGCTCGGCATCCGTAACTTCCCCGCTACCGGGTCTGGCGGACTTGTCCGCTACCGGGTCTGGTCGAGCACGATGTGCCGGAACACCTTCAGGAGGCCGGTGTCGAGTTGGTCGGACATGCTCTCGCTCATGAGATCGAAGGCCGTTTCCGGCGCCATCTCCGGCTTGTAGCTGCGGCGGTCGGTGAGGGCGCCATAGATATCGACGATCGCGGCCATGCGCGCCAGCTCATTGATCGCCAAGCCTTTGAGACCATTGGGATAGCCGGTGCCGTCGAGCTTCTCGTGGTGCTGGGCGGCGATGATCTGCGCGCCCTTGGGAATGCCGTCACAGATGTTGAGGAAGTCCATGGTGGTCGGGACGTGGCTCTTCATCACCGCCCACTCTTCGGGCGACAGTTTGTCCGGCTTGTTCAAAAGCTCGAACGGAATCGACATCTTGCCGACATCATGCAGCAGGCCGCCGCAAGCCAGCAGGACCTGATCGGCCTCGGAAAGACCGATGGCGCTGCCGAACATCGTCAGCAGGGTCGCGACCTTGAAGGAATGGGAGAAGGTGTAGTTGTCATGTTCCCTGACGGCATCGAGCACACTCTTGACGTCGCCATCGTAGAGAACGCCGATCAGCGGGGCGCAGCTATCCTTGAAACTGCCATAGTCGATCGGTGTTCCGGATTGCATCGCGGTGGGGACCGCGCTCATGACCTCCAGGGTTCCCTTGAGGGCGGTGCGCTGCTTCTCGGGCAGTGCGTCCCATTTCTTTTGGCTCTGACGGCGTTGGTTGTTGACGGTCAGGCCAGCGCTGCGGCCATGACCTGAAACGGAGACACCTCGTCGCCCTGCCGCTCGACCATCCGGCGCCAGCCGAGATAATTGGACAGGTACTTGGTGGCGATCCCGCGA
>CAIOBP010000087.1 GCA_903856295.1 uncultured Rhodospirillales bacterium
TCGCGGGATCGCCACCAAGTACCTGTCCAATTATCTCGGCTGGCGCCGGATGGTCGAGCGGCAGGGCGACGAGGTGTCTCCGTTTCAGGTCATGGCCGCAGCGCTGGCCTGACCGTCAACAACCAACGCCGTCAGAGCCATTGATTATCAATATTATTACACGTTGGGGATGGTCTAAATCCTGGCTTCGCGGCAAAGACCGCGCTGCCGGCCCTTGCGAAGTTTCCCGCCACCGCCTAGGTTGGAAGGGACGGTTGACGATGTGGAAAGGCAGGGATGCCATGGAAATCACGGTTGCACGATGGGGGGATGGCGTCGCGGTGCCGCTGCCCCCGGAGATCGCTGGCCATGTGCATGCCGGCTCCCGCCTCGACGTCGCGGTCGAGGGAGACCGCATCATCCTTTCTCCAGCACGGCATCGCTATTCCTTGGACGAGTTGCTGGCCGGCATGACCCCAGAAAGGGAACATATGCTGGAGGACGATGGCCCGGTCGGGATGGAGTTGCTGTAGATGCTGCCCGATCGCGGCAGTCTGGTCTGGATCGACTTCACGCCCCAGGCCGGCAGCGAGCAGGCGGGACGCCGTCCGGCCATCGTGCTGACTCCGGAAGCCTACCATCGCCGGTCCCGGTTGGCGGTGGTCTGCCCGATCACCAGCCGAATCAAAGGCTGGCCGATGGAGGTCCGGCTGCCGCCGGGCTTGCCGGTTTCCGGTGTTATCCTGACCGACCATGTCCGCAGCGTCGACCGCGAAGCCCGCCGTCTGGAGATCGTCGGCACCGTCCCGGCGGCGGTCGTTGACGAGGTTGCCGCCAAGCTGAGACCGCTGCTTGGGGTGTGATCGCGCTGCTCGGGACGGCCCACGGAAGTGCGTCGACGTGCTCGACGACGTATCGGATCGCACCTAATTCGGAGCCATGAGGTGAGCCGTTCCAAAATCTTGGGTGGTCCCGCTTCAGAGCAGGATCATTTTGGAAACCGCGCCTAATTGTAGTCGATAGGAATTTATGCCCTGCGGTCAAAGAGCCGCTTTGAAATCGGAGTTCCGCACCGCGTCAAAATATCCGCAATTCCAGCGGCTGCCGGACCCGACACGAAATAGTCACTCTCTCTCCAGGTCAAACCTCCGAAGTTCGTGGCATGGCAGGTCTTTGATTTACCAATACTGGTTTCCGCCGCGAGCCACCTTCGCCCGTCGATCCGACCTTCAAACTTTTTGATGCGGCGCTCCAGAACCAATATATAATATCCAGCGAATGGTTTTGGGAGTGTCCTCTTCCCTCAACCAAGTCTTCCAATAATATCAATGAGTTACGAAACGGCCCGCAGCGAAAGCGCGGGCCGTTCTCGCGCGTGTCAACAAAAACACCGGCGCCCAGCGGCGCCAAAAGGCACTCCGAGGCACCAAGTGGCGCCCGGCGTCACGCCCGGATCAGGTCGAGCAAATCGTCGTCGGTGAGGCGGGCGCTGAGTTCGGCGCCATCCAGCAGGTCCGAGGCGAGGTCGCGTTTGGCGCGGTGGAGGGCGAGGATTTTTTCTTCGATGCTGTCGCGGACGATCAGGCGGTAGATGGTGACCGGGCGCTGCTGGCCGATGCGATGGGCGCGGTCGCTGGCCTGGTCCTCGACAGCGGGGTTCCACCAGGGGTCGAGGTGGATCACGTAGTCGGCGGCGGTGAGGTTGAGCCCGGTGCCGCCGGCCTTGAGGCTGATCAGGAAGAGATCGCCCTCGCCGGCCTGGAAGGCGGCGACCCGCTTTTCGCGGTCTTTGGCGGGGGTGCTGCCGTCGAGATACTGGTGATTGATGCCGCGGGCGATCAGGGCGTCGCGCACCCGCTCCAGCTGGCCGACGAACTGGCTGAACACCAGGGCCTTGTGGCGGTTGCGGATCAACTCGTCCACCAACTCCAGGAAGGCGTCGAGCTTGGCGCCGGGGAGTTCGGTGTCGGCGTCGATCAGGGCGGGGTGGCAGCAGGCGCGGCGCAGGCGGGTGATCTCGGCCAGAATGTGAATGCGGGTCTGGCCGCTGCCGGGGCCGGTGCCGCCGTCACGAAGCTGGGCCAGGGCTTCGAGGGCGCGGCGGCGCACCGCCTCGTAAAAGGCGCGCTCGTCTTCGGGCAGATCGATTTCGAGGGTGAGTTCGGTGCGCGGCGGCAGTTCGCTCAAGACCGCGCTCTTGGTCCGGCGCAGGATGAAGGGGCGGATGAGGGCGCGGAGCGCATGGAGCGCACCGTCGTGGCGGTTGCGCTCGATCGGGGTGGCGAAGCGGCGGGCGAAGCTTTCGCGCGAGCCCAAAAGGCCGGGGTTGACGATGTTGAAGAGGCTCCATAGCTCGTCGAGGTAATTCTCGATCGGGGTGCCGGTGAGGGCGAGGCGGAAGTGTGCCTTCAGCCGCTGCCCGGCCTGGGCGCGGCGGGTCTCGGCGTTCTTGATCGCCTGGGCCTCGTCGAACACCACCATCCGCCAGTCGATCTCGGCCAGGCGGTCGGCCTCCTGATGAAGCAGGCCGTAGCTGGTGATCAGCACGTCCATTGCCTTGAGCCCCGCGATCTGCTCGGCCCGACCGGCGGCGGCGCCCAAGCGGTGCGGCGTCAGGGTGGGGGCGAAGCGTTCGAGTTCGCGCTCCCAGTTATGGCAGACCGAGGTCGGGGCCAGCACCAGGATCGGGCCGTGGGGCGCCTGCTCCAGCATCGCCGCGATCGCCTGCACGGTCTTGCCCAGGCCCATGTCGTCGGCGAGGCAGGCGCCGGCCTGCCAGTGGGCGAGGCGCGACAGCCACTGGAAGCCTTCGGTCTGATAGTCGCGCAGCTCGGCCTGGAGCGTCGACGGCACGGCGGGCTGGTGGCGGCCGGCGGCGGCGAGACGGGCGGTGAAGGCCTTCCATTCCTTGTCGGCCTTGACGCTGCCGGCATCCTCGACCAGCTCCTGCACCGCGACGCCGCCGAGGGCGGGCAGGCGCAGGCCCTTCTTGTCGGGTTCGGTGACGGCGCCGAGGCGCTCCAACTGCTTCTGGAACTGGCGGGTCAGGGCGAGGAAGCTGCCGTCGGCCAACGGCACGAAGCGGCCTTTCGCCTTTTCAAGCCGGGCCAGCAAATCCTGCATGTCGAGCACGAGGTCTTCGTCGACCTGTATCTCGCCTTCCATGTGAAACCAGTCGCGGGCGCGCGACATCTTGAGCGCAAGGCTGGCGGCCGACACCTCGGCATGGACGGCGAGGCGCTCGCCTTCGGGCCATTCCACCAGCGGCGGCGGCTGGCAGGCCTGGACTTCGAGTAGGAATTCGAGGGCGGACTCGGGATCGCCGATCACCCATTCGTGGCTGGAGGCGGCCTCGCGGTGCAGGGTGGGCAGGGCGGCGAGAGTTGCGGCGGCGGCGCGCTTTTCGGCGTCGAGATCGCGGTTGGCGCGCACCCGGCTGCCCTCGATCACCGCCAGCACCGACTGGCCGCCCTGCCCGGCGAGATAATAGGGGCCGGCGGCACCGAACGGCCGCGCCACCATCGCCACCTTCAGCCCCTCGCCCTCGGGCTGGAGTTGCAGCACCGCGCCGGGCAGGCCCTCGAGCGCCGGCAGGTCGGCCTCGGCGATGTCGGCGCGGATCGGCAGGCTGGGGTGCTGCTCTTTGAGGAGCGCCAGCACCCGCTCGCGGCCCTGGCGGGGCACGGTGAGGCCGCGCTCGCCAAGGATTTCCTGGACCGCGGCCAGCTTGGCCGAGAAATCCACCACCCGCCAGCGGCCCGGCGTCTCGGCTTCCAGGAACAATGTCGGTTCGGCGGCGCGGTGGGAGAGGGCAAATTGATAGCCGTCGCGCTGCTTGCTCACCACCAGCTCGACCGGATAGGCCACCAGTTCCAGCGGCTGTTCGCGCCGTCTTGCGTCGAACACCAGCGGATGGCCGATCAGGGCCAGCAGGGTTCGGTAGGAGTCGAAATCGTAGTTCTCCTCATTGTACCAGCCGTGGACGTCCTTGCGGATGGTGCGCAACGCCCGGCGGTCGTGGTCGCTGAGGTAGTCGAGGCGTGGGTCCTGCTCGTGCAGCCGCTTCATGGCGACGGCGCGGCCGGGTGTCCAGCCGTCGCGGCCCTTGGTTGACTGTTCCGCGACATCGACCAGCTTGCGCTCGGGGTCCACGAACCAGACCAGCCGTTTGGACTTGGCGGCGGCGGGGGCTGCCGCCGGGCGGGCGCTGCCGGTTTTGAGGAAGGCGGCGAGGCTGTCGAGGGTGCGCTCCCAGGGCTGGCGCAACTGCACGATGCCGGTGAAATCGATCACCGGTACGCCGTCGGGCGGGGTGCGCAGGAAGGCGTCGTAAGCGGCGGGCTGGTGGGAAATCCGCTCCAGCACCTCGGCGTGAATGCGGGCGACCAGCGGCAGCACCTCCTTCAGCGCCTCGAAGCGGGCCATGGTGTCCTTCATCGCCGCCATCGCCAGGGTGGAATCGGTGAGGAACTCGACCAGGGCGAGGAGAGCGGCCGACAGCGGCTCGCGAACGCCGCCACACCGTAGCTCCTCCAACTGCTCGCGGGCTTTCGGCTCCAGCCCCTGCAACAGCCACAAAAGCGCCTGAACCGCCAGAAAGCCGGGAGAGAACAGATTGCCCTCATGGCCGACGGCATCGAGATTGCTCTGAACTTCGGCGTAAAGTCCGGGGTCGTTGGCCCGGATAAGCGCCAGCAGGAAGAACAGGCCGTTGCCACCATTGAAGAAGAGCTTCCGCTTGCCGATCTCCTTTTTGTAAAGCTTGAGCGCCTGACGGAAATGGCCGAGCGCTTCGTCGTTATGGCCCTCGAGAAAATCCACCGAGCCGCGCAGCAGCAGGCGGGTCGATTCGGGGGTGTCGCCCATCTCGGTGGCGAGCGCTTCGATCTTGCGGCGGACGGTGGCGGTCCGCCCGGCCAGCAGGTCCGAGTGCAGCAGCAGCCACTTGAAATCCCGGTACTCCGGTTGGTCCTCCCGCGCCCGGTAATGGGCGGCCAGCGCCGTCAGGTCCGGCGCGGCTTTGCCGGTGGTGAGGAAGTGGTCAAGCTTGATCGCGAACAGCGGGTACTGAATCTCCAGGCCGCGGCTGGCCAGCCACCCCGCCTCCAGGGCGGTGTCGCGGAACAGCACCTCCAGGATGTGCGGCCCCCGCGCCCGGCTGAACTCGGCGTTGTAGGCATCGAACAGCTTGCGAAAGCCAGCGCCGTCGTCGGCGTAGATCGCTAGGCGCAACCGGCGCAGCACGTGCCAATCGCTCTGGAGCGAATAGGAGTAATATTGCCGGCGGCCGTCTTCGGGAAACGCGCGCAGCACCGCCTTGGCCAGCGCCGCCCCCTCGGGCGCCGCGAAGCACGCCACCGCCAGCGGATGCCACAGCCCGTCGGGGCAGGAAAAATCCTCCTCCAGCAGCCCCAGCGCCACCAGCCTGTCCAGCGCCTCGTTGACCGGCTTGTACGACCACGCCTTGCCGTCCGGCGCGCGGCTGCCGGTGGCGTTCATCACCGTCAGGAACTCTTGTTTGTTGGTAGGCGGGCCGATCAGCGCCTTGAGATGCAGCACCATCCGCTCGGTGGCCGGCAGTGCTGCGGCGCGCTCAAGCAAGGCGTCGCGGGAAACGGGGCGGGAGCTCGGGGCCATGGCGGACGGCTCATCTCATCGGCAGGCAAAACGGACACGCCGCGCCGGACCAGCCGTCGCGACGGCACCGACCATGACGACGGCCGCAGCGGGCGTCAATGCCCATGACCGGCCGTCTCGAGCCGCGCCAGATCGCCGAGGTCTTTCCGGCGCTGCGCCACTCTGCGGTCAAAGCTGGCTTGGTTTTTGGTGCAGATCAGGGTGTGGGGGCTGCCTTTGCGTTCGGAGGTGCAGTCGGCATCGCTCCGGGCGTCGAAGATCGAGCGTTCGACGCCCCTGGGCGGCCTTAAAAACCCAGCTCTGGCGCTCGGGATCAGCGAGGAAGCGGGCGAGTTCGCGGCAATTCTCGCAGGAGCAGGGGAGGCGGCTCTCCCGCCGCCAGTCCCGAGGCGCTTCCAGCGGCTCGGGACTGGCGGCGCGGAGGTGGGCGAGGCAGGCGGCCCGCAGCGGCACCACCGCCGGCAGCGGCGGGCCGGGGATTAGCTTCAGCATCGCCGGGATCAGCGCGGCATCGAAACCGTAGGTTTCCGGGTTGGCCAGGAGGTGGTTGGCGGCGCGCCCGGCCAGCGGTGGGGCGATGGCCGACAGCGCGGTCATGAGATCGACCAGGAAATCAACCCGCCCCGAAACGAAATAATCTCCCGGCCGGCAGATGGTGGCGAGGATATCGGCAAGATCGGAGGCGAGGGCGGGCATGGCGGGAGGTCCGGGGTGGGGGAGCGGCCCCGGAAGACGGACCTACGTTCGGTTGTGAACGGCATCCTGTACATTGCGGCGACAGGGTGCCAATGGCGGATGTTGCCGAAGGATTTTCCCGCCCACACGACGGTGCAGAGCTACTTCTATCGCTGGCGTGACACCGGGCTTTGGCGGACGATCAACCACCATCTGGTGATGGCGGCGCGGGAGGCGATGGGCCGCGAGGCGAGCCCGACGGCGGGCGTGATCGACAGCCAGTCTGTGAA
>CAIOBP010000088.1 GCA_903856295.1 uncultured Rhodospirillales bacterium
AGGGCATCAACAGCTTGGTCCAGGCAGCCAAGGCCAAGGCACGGGGATACCGCTCTACCCGCAACCTGGCCGCGATAATCTACCTCGTCGCCGGAAAGCTAGAACTCAAGCTACCCACGTGAAACAGCGAAGAGCCATATGCCGGCTACGCGTTCTTCGCCCAGCCCTCGGCAAAGCTTGATACCCGCACCGCCGATCTGCGCCTGTTCGACACCACCCGCTGGTTCTGGGGCACCATCCTTAAATTTCTGCCGATTTACCGGCACGTTATTCTGGCCTCGCTGGTGGTCAACCTGTTCGCGATCGCCAGCCCACTGTTCACCATGAACGTCTACGACCGGGTGGTGCCGAACAACGCCATGGAAACGCTGTGGGTTTTGGCCCTGGGCGCCACCCTGGTCTACCTGTTCGACTTCGCGCTGCGGCTGCTGCGCGGCTACTTTGTCGACGTCGCCGGCAAGAACGCCGACATCATCATCGCCAGCCAATTGCTGCAACACGTCACCGGCATGAGAATGGATCAGCGTCCGCAATCGAGCGGCACCCTGGCCAATAGTTTGCGCGAGTTCGAATCCCTGCGTGAATTCTTCAGCTCTTCGACCCTGCTCGCGGCGATCGACCTGCCGTTCATCGTGATCTTCATCTACATCATCTTTCTGATCGGCGGGCCGCTGGCCATCGTGCCCTGCGTCGCCGTGCCGGTGGTGCTGATCGTTGGCTATCTGCTCCAGTTTCCGCTGAAATACGCCGTCGAGAAGACCTTCCGGGAGTCCTCCCAGAAGCACGCGCTGCTGGTCGAAGTGATCAGCGGGCTTGAGACGATCAAGTTTGCCGGCGCCGAGGGCCAGATTCAGCAGCAATGGGAAAAGCTGGTGGCGCTGACCGCCGAGTCGAACGGCAAGGCCAAGCTGATTTCTTCGCTGTCGACCAGCTTCGCCGGCACCGCCAGCCAACTGGTCTCGGTGGCTCTGGTGGTTTATGGCGTCTATCTGATCGCCGACGGCACCCTGACCACCGGGGCGCTGGTGGCGTGCAGCATCCTGATCGGCCGCGTGATGGCGCCGCTTGGCGCCATCGCCGCCATGCTCACCCGCTTCCAGCAATCGCGCATCGCCCTGAAGGGGCTGGATGTGCTGATGAAGGCGCCGGTCGAGCGCGGGGTGGACAAGAATTTCATCCACCAGCCCCGCCTGACCGCGGATATCGAACTGCGCAACGTCGTCTTCGCCTACCCGCACTCCCGCTCCAAGGCCCTCGACGACGTTTCGTTCCGCATCAAGGCCGGGGAGAAGGTCGGGATCATCGGCCGCATCGGCTCGGGCAAAAGCACCATCGGCCGCTTGCTGGTCGGCCTTTACGAGCCGGGCGAGGGCGCGGTGCTGGTCGGGCGGAACGACATCCGTCAGGTCGACCCCGCGGATCTGCGCAGCAACATCGGCTACATGCCCCAGGACAATTATCTGTTTCACGGCTCGGTGCGCGACAACATCGTCTTCGGCGTCCCCCATGTCGACGACCGGGCGATGATGCGCGCCGCCCAGATCGCCGGGGTCACCGACTTCCTCCGCTCGATGCCGCTGGGCTTCGATCTGCCGGTCGGCGAGCGGGGCATGGCGCTGTCGGGCGGCCAGCGCCAGAGCATCGCCGTGGCGCGCTCGCTGCTGCTCGATCCGCCGATCCTGATCATGGACGAGCCCAGCAATTCGATGGACAACTCAACCGAAACGACCTTCAAGACCCGGCTCGCCGAGGTCATCGGCAATAAAACGCTGATCCTGATCACCCACCGGGCTTCGATGTTGACACTGGTCGATCGTCTGGTGATTCTCGAGGGCGGGAAGGTCGTGGCCGACGGACAGCGCAACGACGTTCTCGAAGCGCTGCGCAAAGGCCAGGTGCGATCGTCGCCCGCGTGACCGCCGTCTCGTCCCACCCTCAAAAACCCGCTGCCTCCAGATGAACCGGACCGGATGAGCCCCAAGCCCAACCCAGTGGACGAAACGGACTTCATGCCCGAAATCGAGGCCGCGCTTCGTCGCCGCGGCCACGGCTTCACTTATGTTCTCAGCCTGTCGGTCTGCGCCTTCTGCATCGGCGGCCTGATCTGGTCGAACTACGCCATTCTCGACGAGGTGACCCGCGGCACCGGACAGGTGATTCCGTCCGGCCACACCCAGGTCATCCAGAATCTCGAGGGCGGCATCCTCTCCGACATCCCGGTGACGGAAAACAGCATCGTCGATGCCGGCACCGTGCTGGTTCATATCGACAACATTCAGGCCCAGTCGAATTATCAGGACGCCCGCTCCCAGTTTCTGTCCGGAACCGCGGCGCTGGCGCGGCTCGAGGGCGAGTTGAACGACACCGAACCGGCGTTCCCGCCCGAGGTTCGCAGTGCGGCGCCCGAGGTCGTGACCGACCAGATGGCCCTCTACCGGGCGCGGATCAACCGCCTCGCGGCCGACCGCGCGGTGCTCCACTCCCAGGCCGCCCAGCGCCGGAGCGAAATCGAGGAGATGGGCAGCAAGCTCAACCAGCAGACCGCCAATCTCGAGCTGGCCCGCCGCCAGCGCGACATCGCCAAACCGCTGGCGGCGCGCAATATTTACCCGCAAGTCGAGTACCTCAAGCTTGAGCGCGACGTGGTGCAGATCGAGGGCGACATCAACACCCTGAAACTGGCGATTCCCCGGGCGCAAAACGCCCTGGCCGAAGCCGAGAGCAAGGAGGCGTCGCGCATCGCCGAGTTTCGCAGCGACGTCGCCACCGAGATCAACAAGCGCCGCAACGAAGTACAATCGCTGCTGTCGGCCTCGACCGCGAACAAGGACAAGGTCTTTCGCACCGAGGTGCGCTCGCCGGTCCACGGCACGGTCAAACAGATCTACACCCACACCATCGGCGGGGTGATCAAGCCCGGCGACAACATCATGGAGATCGTGCCGCTCGACGACACGCTGCTGATCGAGGCCCACATCCGGCCGGCGGACATCGCGTTCCTCCGCCCCGGCCAGCGGGCGGTCATCAAGATCACCGCCTATGACTATTCGATCTATGGCGGCCTGCGCGCGACTCTGGATTACATCAGCGCCGACACGATCAAGGACGACAAAAGCGAGAAGGGGGAGAGCTTCTACCGGGTCGTGCTGCGCAGCGATGAAAACGCCCTGAAGCACAATGGCCGGGAGTTGCCGATCATCCCTGGCATGACCGCGACCGTGGAAATTCTGACCGGCAAGAAATCCGTTCTCCAGTATCTGCTGAAACCGATCCAAAAGGCTCTGTCAGCGGTGATTGTTGGCGTCCTGCACCGCCCCATATGTAGGGTTGGGAGGGTGGCGCGATGCGAGAGATTGATTTCACGGCGGCGATGGCGCGACTGGGCGATCTGACGCCCCGCCAGCGCCGGACGATG
>CAIOBP010000089.1 GCA_903856295.1 uncultured Rhodospirillales bacterium
CCCCCCCCCCCCCCCCCCCCTCGCCGAAGGCCAGGGGCGCCGCCCCTGGACCCTGCCAAAGGCCGTGGGCCTTTGGAAACCGTTACCGCGAGTAGTATTCGATGACCAGATTCGGTTCCATCTGGACCGGGTAGGGGACATCGGCCAGCAGCGGGGCGCGAACGAAGGTGCCCTTCATGGCGCCGGTATCGACGCTGAGATAGTCGGGAATGTCGCGCTCGCGCGAGCCCTGGGCTTCCAGGATCAGCGCCATCTGCTTGGACTTCTGCTTGATCTCGACGACATCGCCGTCCCGCACCTGATAGGACGGGATGTTGACGCGCTTGCCATTGACCCGGATGTGGCCATGGTTGACGATCTGGCGCGCCGCGAACGGGGTCGGAGCGAATTTCATGCGATAGACCGTGGCATCGAGCCGGCGCTCCAGCAGCTGGATCAGGTTTTCGCCGGTATCGCCCTTGCGGCGCACCGCCTCGGCGTACAGCCGGCGGAACTGGCGCTCGCCGATATTACCGTAATAGCCCTTGAGCTTCTGCTTGGCCATCAGCTGCAAGCCGAAGTCCGACGGCTTCTTGCGGCGCTGACCATGCTGGCCGGGGCCATAGGCGCGGCGGTTGATCGGGCTCTTCGAGCGGCCCCACAGGTTGACATTGAGGCGGCGGTCGATCTTGTACTTGGATTCCTGACGCTTGCTCATGGTGATCCGTTATCCGGTTCGTTGTGGTGTCCCGATAGTCCCAGCGGCAAGGTACGCCAAAGGGCGGGGCGTTAAGGTGAGGCACGCCCGCGTTCTCGGAATGAAGCCCCGCACTATACGGATGCGCACCCGGATGTCAAACCCGATAGACCGGCGGCCAGGCCACTTTCGGTTTCCCGCAATCCGTTTTCGGCCGCGATGTTAACCCTGCCAGCGGTCGGCCGCTGCGTGGCGAGAGGACGGCCATCCCGTCGACCGGCGCCCAAGCCATTCGCACCTGCGACATCCTGCCGCGCCCTCTGGCGGAATTTTTTCGGATTCCGTCTGTGAAACCAGGACTCAGGCCGGCCCGAGCCCGGATGGTTGCGCTGCGGTATAACGGCGGCTTCGCAGGCGCAAAACAGGAATTTGATCCTGACTTAACGGCGAAATTTTTTGCCCAAAATATTAACCTTTTGGTGAAAGTGACGCCGGGCCACCAGGACAACGGCTCCCGTCAGGCTTGACAGCCTGCGGAAACCCCTTAAATTTGTTAGTGGTAGTGTACCACGCTGCACTTGGAGGACTGGGACATGGCCCCTGTTGAAAAGACCGAGAGCGCTTTGAACACGATTGCCCACAACCATGACGCCACTCACCGTGAAGGAAATCATTCCGGATCCGGACGCGGCCATGCCGGCCCGGTTTCGGGCGAAAAGCGCGAGGCCACCGCCCGCGCCGCCTTCGCCTCGGTCGGGGGCTGGGTGGTCTCTCAGTAAGAAACCTCCCATCCGCCGAAACAAGGTACCGCATTCGAAACAAAGCGCCGCACCGGGTATCCGGAGCGGCGCTTTGTGTTTCGGGCGGTGCCGAGGCGGCGTCAGCAGGCGCCGCGTCCGGTCACCAGGGCCGGAATGGTTTTGAAGAGAATCGCCACGTCATGCCAGAAGGTCCAGTTCTTGACATACCAGCAGTCGAGCCGGACCCGGGTCGGATAATCGACATCATTGCGGCCACTGACCTGCCACAACCCGGTGACGCCCGGCCGCACCTGATAGTAATAGGCGATATCGGCGCCGTAGCGTTCGATTTCAGCCGGCACGATCGGCCGCGGCCCGACCAGACTCATGTCGCCCTGGATGACGTTGAGCAATTGCGGCAGTTCGTCGAGGCTGGTCTTGCGCAGGAAGTGGCCGACCTTGGTGATCCGGGGGTCATGGCGCAGCTTGACGTCGCGCTGCCATTCCGCCGCCGCCTCGGGATTGCGCGCCAGATACTCCTTCAGGACCTGATCGGAATTGACGATCATCGAGCGGAACTTGAAGCAGTGGAAGCGCTGGCCGCCGAACCCGACCCGGGTCTGGCGATAGAGCGCCGGCCCGCCATCGGCCCGGATGGAATAGATGATCCAGGCCAGCAGCGGCGAGGCCAGCAGCAGCCCCAGCACGATCACGGCGGCGCCGGCGAGATCGGCGCAGCGCTTGAACGCCTGGGCCACCGGGTGGCCGAGATTGTTCCGGCCCATCAGCATGACCATGTCATGGCTGAGCATGTAGACCGGCGTCAGGCCGAACACCGGAATGCCGGCGGTGGGCGGCACCAGCGCGAACGGCATGGTCTGTCGGGTCAGGATCGCGGTCAGGGCGTTGCAATGCACCGAGTCGTGGGCGTCGGGCACCACCAGCACGAAGTCGGCTTCGTAGCGGCGATACAGCGACTCGGCGCAATCGACGGCGTCGCTGACCGCGATTTCGGCCGGATCCACGGTCGCGACCACCCGGTAGCCGAGGTTGCGCTCGGCCTTGACCATGCGGGCGGCGGCGGCGGCGTCGGACCGGGTGCCGACGATCACGGTGGCCAAATCCCAGGTCTTGCGCGCCCGCAGCCAGCGCTTGACCAGTTCGCGGCTGGCCATCACCAGCACGAAGGACAGCGCCCAGGTCTCGATCAGGCAGCCCCGGGAAACCTGCACCCTCATGATGTACTGTAAAAAGCCATCGAGAATCGCCGCCAGGGACAGCGCGATCAGGATTTGCTTGGTCTCGGTCCAGAACGGCAGCCGGGTATCGTAATGCCCGCGTTCATTGTGCCAGATCAGCACGAATCCCGAGAGCAGCAGGAACTGGAGCAATCGTGCCCGCGCCTCGGTGTTGCCGGCATAGTCCGAAGCTTTGTGGAAGATTTCCTCATCGACCAGCAGCGTCAGCGCGCCGGCACACAAAAACGCCAGCGACAGGGCCACAAGGTCGCCCAGCAGCAGCGCGGCGTGATTGCCGATGGCGGGCGTGGCCAGGGGATCGTCCGCCGCCGCGCGGCGGGACGAGGAACCAACGAAGGCCGGGATCGGACGTTCGGAATGTTGGAGGGTCATCGAATGCCTACAGTTCCCAAACAGGGACGGAGCGGAACGAGTCTCCGAAACGCGGCGGAGCCACCATTTTGGAACCCGCAATTCGATGAACAACCGGCCCGGCCTTTTGTTCCCATAAATCGCTCCGAAAGTCCGCAATCCGCTTCGCACGCCGCCGGGGCCGTCTCGGGACAAGCCCACTCTGGCACAAACCCGCCCTGACACCAACCCACCGGACACCAACCCACCGGACACAAGCCGCGCAAAGCCCGTCACACCTCCAGGGCGCCCGGTGGCGCCCCTGGAAGCAGGACGGGCGACGTTACCATGAGATTTTGCTGCAATGCCAGACGAACCTGATCTTCACGCGCAACTCTTCTTGCGCACTGTTGCCGAGATCAAGACCGGACGGCGCTTCCGAGCGCGGCGCTGGATTTTCCCGCCGGGCTCGCCGATAGTGGCGGCCCTGTTTCCACTGGCCGGCCCGTGGTGCCATGACCTCGACTCTCGAATGGCGAATCAGCGACCGCCCGGTGCCCTATCCCGAGGCACTGGCCGAAATGGAAGCGCGGGTCGCGGCGATCCGGGCCGGCTCAGCGCCGGAACTGGTCTGGCTGCTCGAGCATCCGCCGCTTTACACCGCCGGCACCAGCGCCCGCCCCGAGGATTTGCTGGAGGCGTCACGCTTTCCGGTGTTCGAGGCCGGACGCGGCGGGCAATACACCTATCACGGACCGGGCCAGCGGGTCGGCTATGTGATGCTCGATTTGCAAAAGCGCCAGCCCGACATCCGCGCCTTCGTCTGCGACCTGGAAGAGTGGCTGATTCGCACCCTCGCCCGCTTCACCATCAAGGGCGAGCGCCGGCCCGGCCGGGTTGGGCTCTGGGTCGACAAGCGACCCTATGGCGGCCTGCCTGGCCAGGAGGACAAAATCGCGGCGCTGGGCGTGCGGGTGCGGCGCTGGGTGAGCTTTCACGGCATCGCGCTGAATGTCGAGCCCGACCTCAGCCATTTCGGCGGCATCGTGCCCTGCGGCATCCGCGACCACGGCGTCACCTCGATGCACGCCCTCGGCTACCTCGTGACCATGGACGAAGTCGACATGGCCCTGCGCGCCGCCTGGAACGAAGTCTTCGGATAAACCGGGGTCTGGGGCCCGCGGCCCCAGTGGGGTCCAGGGGCAAAGCCCCTTGGTCGCCGAAGGCCAGAG
>CAIOBP010000090.1 GCA_903856295.1 uncultured Rhodospirillales bacterium
CCATCGTCCGGCGCTGGCGAGGCGTCAGATCGCCCAGTCGCGCCATCGCCGCCGTGAAATCAATCTCTCGCATCGCGCCACCCTCCCAACCCTACATATGGGGCGGTGCAGGACGCCAACAAGCACCGCTGACAGAGCCTTTCTTTTCCACCGCTTTGTTCAAGAGGTTGGAGATCGTCCTGAGAACGGTGTCGGTGTTCCAGGGTTTCGACAGGTAGCCATTGCCACCGCAGCGCCAGATGGAGTCCCGGACCGATTTGAGGTCGAGAGCGGACACCACCACGGCGGGAATGGCGGCGAGCGCCCGCTCGCCACGCACCATGCCCACGAACTCGTAGCCGCCGCAGGGGGCCAGCATTTCATCGACGATGATCAGGGCCGGTGGCGTCCGGCGCAGGCCGTCGAGCGCGGCGCCAGCCTCGGAAAACTGCGACACCGCATAAAAACTGTCAATCGCTCCGGCGAGCGACTTGCGGTCGTTGGGGTTGCTGTCGATCAAAGCGACCAGTTTTTTTGATCCGACCTCGCCCATTCCAAGCCTTGTTGGCCAAGCCCTGCCGGCCTGACGATGTTGGATTGTGAGACTTTTGGTGGGCAATGCCCGTGATTCAGGCATCTAAAATTAAACACAATCGAAGGATAGCGTTCAATTTCGCGACTCTATGCCCAAGAGCTTCGCGATGACAAGGTCAAATTTTCTCCCGGACTTTTAATAAAATGCGGGCATTGTTAATTTTTAATGCTTGGCAGTGCCTTGATCAGCGGTTCGACCGGGATGGTGTTGATGACTTTGCCGAAGAGGACGTCGCTGTTGCGCCGCAACCAGACAATGCCGGGCGCGGCCTGACTGCCGAAGGCGCAGGCGGCGGTCATGGTTGCCGCCAGCACCGGCACGGCGACGGTGGTTGCGGTGGCGGCGCCCTGGCCATGGGTGGCGATGATCGCGGCGCCACCGAACAGCACCGTGGCGATGCCGGCCCCGGCGCCGGCGATGATGCAGCCGAGGCTGCCCTGCTCACGATCGCTAACCGTGAGGTTGGCTCCTTCCTGGGGGCTGAAGCCGAAAAGATCGCTGAGCCCGAGGCCCCCCTCGCCGGCGCCGGCCGGTCTCGCTCCGGGCATCGACAGAGCGGCGGTGATGACGATGATGGCGATAATCCGGCGGTTGATCATACGACCATTCCTGTGATTTCAGCTCTCGGCGGGGGCGGAGAGCAGCGCCCGGGCGGCGGCCAATCCTTGACCCGGCGGTGACGGTTCCGGCCGGGTCCACTCGATGCCGTTGTCATGGAAGCGTTCCCAGATGCGGGCCATCACATCGTTGACCACCATGTTCTCGTCATTGCCCTTCTGCACGTAGAATTTCACCCGGTAACGGGCGGCCCAGATGCCGTTTTGGCACTCGATACCCTTGAACTGGGCGTCGGGACCGAAATAGTTGCTGGCGAGATTCTGGAAAATGTCGAAGCTGTCCAGCGCCTCCTTGACCAAGCGGCGTACCAACCGGGGATCGTAACGCGGGTCGACGAACAGCGGAATGCGGACGAAATTGGCGTCGAGATTGCTGTAATTGTGAATCTCCGCTTCCGAAACCTTGGCGTTGGCCAGGCAGACCATCTGGCCTTCGAGATGGCGGATGCGGATGGTGCGCCAGGTGATGTCGATCACCTGACCCATGACATTGGCGTTCAGCTTGATGTAGTCGCCGACATTGAAGGGGCGCTCGATATTGAGCACGATGCCCGAGAAGATGTTGGCGATATTGGCCTGAATCGCGAGGCCGATGATCATCGCCATCAAGCCGGAGGTGGCCAGCAGGCTGGTCACGGTCTTGCCCATGACGAAGGCGATGACGCCGAAAATGGCGAACAGGTAAATGACCAGAGCGGTGATCGCGCGGATGATGTTGGGAATCTTGCGGCCGGTGCGAATTTCCAGTGGCACCCAGACGAAACGCTCAAGAGAAATGGTCGCCAGCCGCGCCGGAACGATCCACCATAACGAACTGTAGACCAAAACAATGGTGTCGACGGTCGAAGTGGTCAGATTCTGGAGGCCATAATCGAGGACCATGTTGCCGGAGGACATCAACAGCAGCGGCCACGACACGATGCGCAAACCCAGAGTCTGCATGCGCCAGAACTGGCCCCGGTCCTTGCGGTCGAGCAGGTTGGCCACCACCGAGCCGACCAGCGAGAAGATCGCGATCACCACGAACCAGTCGTTGGGGATGAAGTCGCGGGGATCGATCTGGTCGGGTTTCAGCAGGCTGCCCATGTCGAGCAGCGAGAATTCCGGTTGCGGCTTGCCGAAGCCGACAAAGGCCGGATCGCCCTCGGCGCCCCGGCGGGCGATGTCCTGGGAAATCCAGGCGCGGTCGAGCACCCAGCCCGAAATTCCGGCCAGCACCCTGGAGCGGATCATGGCGTCGACCAGCGGGTCGGTGGTTTCGGGGGAGGGGGACAACTGAGCCGCCAGACGCTGGAAGAACGAGGCGTCGCCATTGCCGCTGCCCAGATCGAGCACCAAGTTGGATTTCAGCAATTGTTCGGCCAGCGTCGAGCCGCTGTTCATGTCCATGCCGAGTATGTCGCTGACATACATCAGGTTGTTGCGCGCCAGCGTCCGGTGATGAAAGGCGACGCCGATGATCTGGGTGCCATAGGCGCGCTCGACCGATGAGTAGTTGAGGTAAAACTTTCCCTTCGCCCGATATGACTGATAGAACATGTCGCCAATCTTGGCCTCATGTTCGGGCTTTCCCAGGGTGATTGGCTCGGCGGCGTTGGTGAAAACCAAGTCCTGTGGCTCGATGGGGCCGCGCCAGCGAAACCATATCTGGAAATTGAGCGCAACGGTGTTGCTGGATATGTCAAGCCCTGCGATCTTCTCCAGCTTTATCCCGGTATAAACCACATTTGTTTTGTACATGAAGCGGTCGTTGACGTACAGCGCCCGGCCGGCCACCAGTTCATCGAGATAGTTTCCGATGTTTTCCTCGCGAATCGGCGACAACTGGGTCATCGCCGCCACCAGATCCAAGCCGTCGTAAACACCGATCATGGTTTGGGGGGCGGAAACCCCTCTGGCGTTGAACGCCACCGGCCCGAACAGACTGTCGACGCGGACGTGGCTGCCATCCAGGGCGACGAGGCGGTCGCGCATGCGGGCGCGGAACTGGCCGGGGCTGAGCGCGGCGGTCTCGCCACGCGGGCGGCCATGGGCGTAAACCAGCAACCGGGCGGCGTCGAAGGCGCTGGCGGCCAGCCAGTCGGGTGACGCCCGGTGGGCCTTGACATAGCCGTTCTTGAACCCCTGGGCGAGTTCGCCCGCGGTGTCGAACAGCAGCGGCGTGGTGGTCAGCACGCCGTTGAGCGCGGAGGCCAGCGAAGGGCGGCGTCGCGTGTCGATGTTCTGGGCTTCGCTGTCCTTCCACTCGGTTTTGAGCGCGGCCAGGAAGCGGTTGGTGGCCAGCACGCGCGGGCCGAGCACCCGGTTGTCGATGCCGGTGCGGCGCAGCGTGGTCAGAATTTTGGCGCTGGCGCCGGCATCGCCCAGCACCAGAAAGGCGCCGATCAGCTTCTTGTCCTTGATGTCGGCGGCGATGGCTTGCGCGCGGGCGGCAAAATCGGGGGTTCCGGCATCGAAGTCCCAGCGGTACAGCACCTTGGTGCCGAACCGCTGCATCACCTCGTCGAACGCCCGGGCCAGCGCCTCGTTGTCCGGCCCGGTCTGGTAAATGATCGAAACCGTCTTCTCGCCGATGACGTTGCGCAGGTAGTTGGCGAGAAAGCGAATTTCATGGAGTTGGTTGAAGGCGTTGCGGAAGACCCAGGGATTGGCCGCGGCCTCGTCGTCGAATTCGGCGGTCGGGGTGATCAGGGGCAGGGCGCGGTCACGGTAGACCTCGCCCGCCGCCGCCAGCGTTTGCTGCGATGCGTGGCCGACCACGCCGACCACCCCCGCGGCGGCGGCGGCTTCTGCCGCCTGCCGGGCCTTGGCCGGATCGTCGCCATCGTCAAAGGTCAGCAGTTTGAGCGGCCGGTGGTTGATGCCGCCGCCGGCATTGACCTGATCGACGAAAAGAGCGACCCCGCGACGGATTTCCTCGCCTTTTGCCTGTTGAGGGCCGGAGAGCGGCGCAATCACCGCGAGACGCACCTCCTCCTCGCCGGGACGCACCACCACGAGGTGAATGACGAGAGAGATGACGCTGGCGAAGCAGGTGGCGATCCCGAGAATGACCAGAAAAAGTTTGCGCTTGGACCAGTGGCGCCAAAGTTTGGAAAGATCGGCCGGCGGGGGAATTGTCATGGCGGTGTCTGATGTAGTCCGTTGTGTCGGCGGGGGGGACGCACAGGCATGCTTGACCCAGGCGAGGCGTCCAAAACTTTATAGCACTGAAAAGTTGGATGCCAGAGTCTCAATAGGCTTTACGTGGTCGCCTTCGGTTCGGATGACAGGCAGGCATAAAAAAACCGCCGCGACGCTCCATGAAAGGGTATCGCGGCGGTGATGCGGGACCAGGGGCCGGGCGGAAAAATCAGTTGACCACCGAGGCGGTGGCCGGAAGATTTTGGACCGAGCCGATCAGGTTTTCGGTGTAGACGACCTCGGCCGGGGCCATTTTGAGCGACCGCGCGGTCATCTTCGTCGCTTCCTCGGTGCGGCCGAGCGCGCTCAGCACCTCGGCCCAGCTGGAGAAGACGTCGGAGAAGCCGGGGTCGGTCTTGGTGGCTTCCTTGAATTTGGCGAACGCCTGCTCATAGCGCCCGAGCAAGGCCAGCGAGAAGCCCCACTCGGCTTGGGCCGCCGCTTTGGTTGCCGGGGAGGCGTCGCCGCGGCGGTTGGCGATCAGGAGCTGGAATTTCTCGATCGCTTCCTGATTGTTGCCCTGCCGGGCCAGAACCACGCCCCAGTTGAGCAGCGGCGAGGAAAAATTCGGATCCACGGCGAGCGCGGACTTGAACTTTTCGATGGCGCCGGCACGATCCGCCTGCTGATAGAGCACGATGCCCCACAAATTATACATCCATTTGTGGTTCCTGGTGTCGGTATTGGCAAGTTCCCGGCGGATGATGCCCAGAGTCGGCGTGAAGTCGCGGGTCCGGAAGTCGCGCTTGAACTGGTAGGCCGCTACGATATAGGGGTCGATCGCCCGCATCGCCTCGTAGGCGGTTTCCTTGATCAGGGACGAAAGCTGGTCGGCCGGGCCTCGGGTTGAAATGTATTCGGGCTTGCTGTTGTCGTCGAAGCCCCGGAGCACGAATTCAAGCTCGGGACCGTGCATCACGATCTCGCCGCTGAAACTGAAGGGGGTCAGCCCCGCCGATTCCTGGGCGACGCGGATGAGCGGCGTGACCTTCAGATAGTCGGCAAGCACGATCAGCCAGCTCTTCTCGCCCTGAAGTTGAATCGAGCGGGCCTGTGCGCCCGAGTGGGCCTCGTGCTCGATCGCCCGCATCTCATCGGCGAGATGCGCGATGACCACGTTCTGGGTGAAGCCCGATGCTCCCGAAATCGAAGCCGGGACATTGACCTTCTCGATGTTGACGGTCTGAGTGTCGGTAACGACGGCGAACCCGAACGCCATGGCCGCCATCGTCAGCGGAACCGTTAGAAAACCCAGGTCCATCGGAGCCCTCCTTAGCCAATATCACCCGCCTTCCTTATACAGCAACCCGGCGGGCAATCAACACATCAGAACCGGTGGGAGAACCGGCGGGAGAACCGGCGGGGCGGAGGCGCCGGCGGTTCATTCCGCACCATCCGCCCGCCGCAGCGCGTCCCGGGGGCGCAAGTATCGGAACACTATTTATTTTTGCCGGTCCGAATTGGCGGATTCCGGAATTCGTATCTCGGGGGAAGCTGGGAATTCTCCTTGATTCCGGTGGCCCAAACCGGTACTCCGGGGCTTGCCTCATGCGTGTGTCAGCTGCTTCGATGGGGGTGGCGTGGAAGCGCCGGTGGCCGGCGGCAGCGTGCCGGGTCAGAGGATGGCGCCCGGTGAAAGCCATCCAGGGAGAGGGAGGAAGCGCCTCATGGGGGGACTGTTTAATCGTCTCATTGTCCGCGTTGGTCTGATCGCGGCGGTCCTGTCGGGCCTTGCCGGGACCGCGCTCGCGGAAACCGTTCTGACGCGGGGTAACGGCGGCGAGCCCGCGGCCCTCGATCCTCATACCACCGATGGTCGTATCGAATCGAACGTCCTGCGCGACCTTTTCGAGGGGCTGGTGGTTTATGGCGTCGGCGGCCGGATCGTCCCGGGCGTCGCCGAGTCGTGGGAAATTTCCGACGACGGCACCATTTACACCTTCCATTTGCGTCCCAGCGCCAAGTGGTCGAACGGCGATCCGGTGACCGCCGAGGATTTCGTCTATAGCTTGCGTCGTGCCATCTCTCCGCATCAGGGCGGCAGCGCCTCCAGCATGGCGGTGATCCGCAACGCCGAAGACGTCTCGAAGGGCAAGAAGCCGGTCGAGGACCTCGGAGTCGAGGCGGTCGATCCCCAGACCGTCAAGTTTACCCTGCGTGGCCCGACCCCTTATTTCCTGGCCCTGATCGCCGCCGACAACAATGCAACCCCGGTTCATCGCGCCACCGTCGAGAAGTTTGGCGAACATTGGACCGATGTCGGCAACATCGTCAGCAACGGCGCCTACACTCTCGCCGAGTGGACGCCCAAGCAGCAGATCGTGCTGGTGCGCAATCCCAATTACTATGACAACGCCAACGTTAAGATCGACAAGGTGGTGTTTTTGCCGATCTCCAGCGCCGCCGAGGAACTGGCGCTGTTCAAGGCCGGCAAGCTCGACATTACCAACGAGGTGCCCCAGGAACAGGTCAAGTGGATTTCCCTCAGCGATCCCCTGGAATTCTGGAACAAGCCCTACCTCGCCACCTATTATTACGCGCTTAACCTGACCGCCGAGCCGTTCAAGGGCAACAAGAGCTTGCGCAAGGCTCTGACCATGGCGGTCAACCGCGAAGCGCTGGTCGAGAAAGTCACCCGCGCCGGAGAGCTGCCGGCCTACAGCCTGGTGCCGCCGGTGGTTCCCGGATACAAGCGCCAGCCGCTGCCCTTCATCGATCAGCCGCTGTCGCAGCGGCAGGAAGAGGCTCGCCGTCTGTTCGCCGAAGCCGGCTACAGCCCGGCCCAGCCGCTGACCATCGAGGTTCTCTATAACGCCTCGGACAACAATCGGAAGATCGCCAATGCCATCGTCGGCATGTGGCAGGACACCTTCGGCAAGGGCATCGTCGTCAACACGGTCAGCACCGACCGCAGCGACTATCTGAAGCGCCGCTCCAACCGCCAGTTCCAGGTCGTGCGCGCCGCCTGGATCGGTGATTACGCCGATCCGACGATTTTCCTCAACCTGATGCTCTCGACCGCCCTTCCGCCCCGCAATGACTCCGGCTTCAAAAACGCCGCCTATGATGAGTTGCTGGCGAAGGCCGGGCAGACCTCCGACCCCGCCGAACGGGCCGGCCTCCTGCAACAGGCCGAACGGCTGATGCTCGACGAATACGCGCTGATCCCGATCTACCACTATGCGACCAAGTCGCTGGTCTCCAAGCGGGTCAAGGGCGTGGTCTTCAACATCCGCGACGTTCATCTCTCCCGCTTCCTGGACGTCGCCCAGTAAGCAGTGTCTTGCCGCGAACGCCGCCGCCGATGTCATCATCGGCGGCGGCGTTTTCGTTTCGGGGTCTGGGGCCTGCGGCCCCGGCGGGGGCCAGGGGCGGAGCCCCTTGGTCGCCGAAGGCCAGGAAGGCCGGGCTCTGCCCTGGACCCGCCAAAGGCCGGGGCCTTTGGAAACCGGCTATTTTCTCAGCCAGTTTTCGATCAATCGGCGCGAGATCGAGTCGGCGCGGGGCAGGCCGGGGGGAGCGCTCAGCAGTTCCGCGCGGCTGAACCAGCGGGCGTGCTCGATTTCGTCGGGTTGGGCGGTGATGTCCGTCGAGGCCGCGCGGGCGTAGAACCCGAGCATCAGCGACGATGGGAACGGCCAGGGTTGGGAGGAGACGTAGCCGACCTCGGAGACGCGCAACCCGACCTCTTCGAACACCTCGCGGGCGACCGCCTCTTCCAGGCTTTCCCCCGGCTCGACGAAGCCGGCCAGGGTGGAATAGAGGCCGGGGGCGAAGCGCGGCTGGCGCCCGAGGACGCAGCGGTCGCCATCGTGAACCAGCATGATCACCGCCGGATCGGTGCGGGGAAAATGCGAGACGGCGCAGGCGGGATTGGCGCAACTGCGAACGTGGCCGCTTTCCCGCGCCAGGGTGCCATGGCCGCAGACACCGCAAAAGCGGTGCCGTTGGTGCCACCACATCAAGCCCCGCGCGTAGGCCGCGAGCGCCGCTTCCGCCGCCGGCAGCAGGGCGCCGACGGCGCGCAGTTCGACAAAACCGCCCAGCCCGGCGAGGGCGGGGTGGGAGTCCGGCGCGTCGAGCGCGGCGGTGAGATCGAGGGCGAACACCGCGGAGTCGCCCTCGAGACCGAGCAGCGCGATTTCGGCTCCGGGCAGGTTGGCGAGGTCGATCCCTCGCGGCGCCGGAATTCCGACCAGCCGCGGCGCGGCGGGATCGCCACTGTCGATCAGGGTCATGGAACGCCAGACCGGCATCAGACGGGTGTCCGGCGCCCGCAGCCGGGCCTCGATCCAATCATGATTCTTGCGCAGGAGGCAGGCACGGTCGAGCGTGCCGCCCGCATAAAGGTTGTATTTTATCTGCATGGTCATGAGCCTGCCGTTTTCGGTTCCCGCTGCCGCTCCGGATGGATACTATCCCGGTAATGAAATTTTGGTTGCCCCTTCGATGATCACCTCGTGCCCCGCCCACCTCATCGCCCTTGCCGAACGGCTGGTTGACGCCAGTGGCGGCATTGTGCGCCGCTATTTCCGCTCCCAGCTCTCGGTGTCCGACAAGCCGGACCTTTCGCCGGTGACCGTCGCCGATCGCGAGGCCGAGAGTATGATCCGGACCATCCTCGCGGCCCAGCGTCCCGAGGATGGCATCATCGGCGAGGAATATGGCGTCAAAAATCCCGATGCCGAGTATGTCTGGGTGATCGACCCCATCGATGGCACCAAGGCGTTCATCACCGGCCGCCCGATTTTTGGCACCTTGATCGCCCTGTTGTACCAGGGGGCGCCGGTCCTGGGCCTGATCGACCAACCGGTGATCGGCGACCGCTGGTTTGGCGCCGTCGGCCGGGCGACCACGCTGAACGGCACTCCGGCCAAGGTCCGTTCCTGCCGCTCCCTGGCCGCCGCGACGCTGGGCACCACCACGCCGGACATGTTTACCGGCGCCGACGTTGCCGCCTTCGCCCGCCTCAGCGCCGCGACCAAGTTCACGGTCTATGGCGGCGATTGCTATGCGTATGGGCTGCTCGCGTCCGGTTTTCAGGATCTGGTGGTCGAGGCCAGCCTCAATCTTTACGATTATGCCGCATTGGCTCCGGTGGTTATCGGTGCCGGCGGAGTCATGACCGATTGGCAGGGGCGTCCGCTTGACCGCCACAGCGACGGGCGCGTGGTCGCGGCTGGTGACGCCGGAGTCCACGCCGAGGCGCTGCGGGTGTTGGAACTGTGAAGGCCAAATAAAGTCCAAGTAAGGTCCAAGTAAGGTCCAGGGCTCTGCCCTGGAACCCGCCAAAGGCCGGGGCCTTTGGAAACCGCTACTTTGGCGCGTTCGGGAAGGTCTCGGTCGTAAACCGGAAAGCCTGCAGGTTTGCCGAGTCGTGGTGCGGGGGCAGGCCGGCTTTCTGTTTGAGATGGGCCACGAACAGCGCCGGATCAGGCAGCATCTCCCAGACCGAGGGTAAAAACAGCGACTGGTGGCTGCCGTCGAGCAGGATCAACCCGTCGACATGGGGCCGGAGCTGGGCGAGCAGATCGGCGGTGCCGGTTATGGCCATCGGCCGGGGATGGCTGAGGATCGAAACCGAAATATCGGTGCGTCCGACCTCTTCGCGGGTGATCGCGCCGAAGCGCGGATCGTGCATGGCGGCGCGAAAGGCGTTCTGAACCACGTCGGCGACCAGCGGGCTGCCGGGCAGGATGGTGCCGATGCAGCCGCGTAACTGTCCTGCCTGGGTGAGGGTGACGAAGCTGGCGCGCAGCGCGCGCAGCGGCAGCGGATAATCCTCGGGGGTGACGGTCAGGGCTTCCCCGGTGGCGGCGGCATGGGCCAGTCCCTGGCGCGCGGCGTCGAGCAGGCATTGGCGGTGCTCGTCGCTGAGACGGGCGCTCGCGGCCTCCTCGAAGCCATAGGCGCCGTAACCGACCACCTGGGAGCGCTCGCCCGACGTGTCGCCGGACGTGCGGAGATCGAGGGTGGTGACGCGCAGGTCGAGCGCGGCGGCCCGGAGCAGCAACCCGGCGATCGGCAGAAAGCCGCAGGCGCGTTCTCCCGACAGCCGGTCTCCCTGGAGCGCCTCGATCGCTTGGGAGGTGCCGAGATCGGTCTGGCGGGCGGCGTCGTAAGGCTGATAGTGGCTGAGATCGGAGCTGACCACGATCAGGGTCTCGGGGCCACCCCACAGACGCTCAAGCACGGCGGCGACCAGTTGCGGCGCGGTGCTGCCGACCAGCAGCGGCACCACCGCGAACTCGCCGAGGACGTGCTGGAGGAAGGGCAGGTGGACTTCCAGCGCGTGCTCGCCGGCGAACGCCGCGTCCAACACCTGAAGCCCCGGGAGAGCCATCACCGAGTCCAGGGCAGGCCGGTCCACCGGCACCACGCCCAGCGGCGTGACCAGCCCGTCTTCGCTCGGGGCGGCGATGCCGTGAAAGCCGAAGCGATGGGTCGGGCCAAGCAGCACCACCCGGCGGATCTGCGGCGCCAGATGCCGGATCGCGGCGTAAGCGGTTCCGGCGATCGGACCGGAGTACGGATAGCCCGCGTGAGGGGCGATGATCGCCTTGTAGGGCCGGGCGGCGGCGCCATCGGTCGCGGTGAAGCCGGCGAGCATGTGTCCGAGAGCGACGGGGTCGCTGGGGTAGAACGTGCCGGCGACGGTCGGGGCGCGGAGGCTGGCCACCGTATCTACTCCGCGGGTTTCAGGGCGTAAAAACGATAGCATTTCAGCCCGGCGCCCAAAGCCGCCACCCTTTGCGCCCAGGTTTCCACCTCGTCGATGACGTTGATCTTGGTGTCCTTGTCGAGGCTGTGCTTTTCCAGATGTTCGGTCAGGGCCTTGATCGCGGCGAGAATTTGCGCGCGGTGGGGTACGGTGATGTCCTCGTGAACCCGGAGGTCGAGGTTGCACTGGGTGAAGGCGGACAGCGCTCCGTCGAGCGTCCAGAGTTGGGGCTCCAGAGGCTCGCGGTCGCTCCAGGAGGTAATGGCCGGCGAGTTCCGCTTGCTGGCATCGATCACGTAGTCGGTAAACAGAAACTGGCCGCGCGGCTTGAGGATGGCTTCGATGCGGTCGAACAGCGAACTCTTATCCTTGATGGTGAAAAAGACGTCCTTGGCGAAGACCACGTCGACCCGCTTCTCGAATTTGAAATTTTCCGGATCGTAGACCTGGATCGGCGCCTGCTTGCCCAACCCCGCCTTGGTCGAGCGCGCCATGCCCTGTTCGGCGAGGAAAGGGGACGATTCCAGGCCAGTCACCCAGCATCCGGTGGAGGCCATGCAGCGCGAAGCTCCGCCCAGGCCGGCGCCCAGGTCCAGCACGGTCATGGCCGGGTTGAGGCCGAGCGGCTTCATCAGGGTGGTGATCAGGTCGTCGCCGCCGGGCAGGACGTAACCGGTGCCCCAGATCTTCTCCGCGACCTCGATGCGCGAGGCCGACCACAGGGGCTTGCCGTGACGGTTCATGCCCGCCTTGACGGTTTTGTCGTCTTTCGCGTTGTTGCCCTTGGCGCCGTCCTTTTCGTCCTTCTCGCGTTTGCGTCTGGCGCCGGAAAGATCATACCCCTCCCACCAAGCGATGAGCTTGGTCTTCAGGGTGGTTTCCTCTTTCCCCTCGTCGGCCTGCTTGGCAGGCTCCGGACTATGTGACGATGTCATGGGCCGACTTCGTTGTTTGAGTTGCCGAAAGCGGTTCGACCGGTTCTGCGGACATTTCGAACCGTGTCCCAACCATCCAGGGCCGCAACACGATCTCTTGCCTTGATTATAGCAGAACGCGTTGTTTTTGGGAAATTTTCCAGATTGCGGCGGCCGATGTGGCCGCCGCGCCGCCGCCGGTCAGTGCGGCTGATTGAACATGGGGTCGGCGGCGACGATCACGTGGTAGCAGGCCAGCGGCAAATCGGGCTCGGAGCGCTCCGGCGGCTTCGGCTTTTTCGGCCGGGGCGGATGGGCCTCCGGCATCCAGGACATCAGCTCCTCGTCGCAGCCTTCGCCCTCGGGCAGCGCCTTCTGGGGCTCGCACAGCGGGCTGTCCTTGGGGCAGGCGAGGCGAACGTGGAAATGGTCGTCGTGACCGTACCAGGGGCGGATCGACCGCAGCCACCCGCGATCACCACCGGCCTTTCGGCACAGTTCGAGCTTGACGGCGGGGTTGACGAAGATGCGGTCGACGCGCGGGTCGGCGGCGGCGAGGCGGATCAGCCGGGTGTGGGCCTCGGTCCAGCCCGGGCTCATCACCCGGTGGGTTCCGCCATCGACCAGACCGATTTCCTTCAGCGAGTCGCGGCGGTCGCGAGGCAGCAGCGGCAGATCGAGCCGATACCAGATATCGACATCGAGACCGCTCTGGTGGCTGGCATGGCCGAAATTCATCGGTCCACCCCGGGGCTGCGAGAGGTCGCCGAGGGCGATCGGCGGCAGGCTGGCCTCGTGGGCGCGCCGCCCCAGCTTCTGAAGATAGTCGATCAGCACCGGATGGCCGAAATAGCGCCGTCGCACCGGGCGCATCACCTGATACCCGGTGCCGTCCAGCGCCAGCGCGACGCCGCCGGCCAGACAGCCATGGGCGTAGCCGCCGATCACCTGGGCCAGACCGGGGGAGGGGGTGCGGACCAGATTCCACGCGACCCGGTGCTCGCCCTCTTCCGCCAGAGCCGGCGCGGCGACGGTGGCCAGCAGCAGAGTCCCCAACATCAGGGTTCCCATTCGCAGGCGCCATACCAAAGCTTGTGTCCGCTGCGCCATCCTGGTCGTCCTTAATCGGTTGTTCACCATCTTAGTGTCCGGCGCGCGATCTGGCAATTCCTGATCGGCATCGGGTCGGGTGACCTTTGCCGCCGGAGTGTGCTATGAAACCGGCTTTGAGGGTTATCGGACGAATCGGCGCGATCCCGGCATGGAACACGAACTGGCCATCCTGTTTGTCGATGTCTGCGACAGCACGCGTCTGTACGAGAGGTTCGGCAATGTTCGGGCGGCCGAGGTGATCGGCTCTCTGCTCGGCCGGCTCGAAGGGGAGGTCACCGGGGTTCGCGGCAAGGTGATCAAGAGCCTTGGCGACGGGCTGATGTGCGTGTTCGTCACCCCCGAGCGAGCGTGCCGGGCGGCCGTTCAGATGATGAGCGCGGTCGCGGCGGAAAAGCTCGAGGGCTGCGGCGCCCTCAGTCTGCGCGTCGGTCTCCACTTCGGCTCGGTGGTCAGCAACGGCGGCGATGTCTTCGGCGACGCCATCAATGTCGCCTCCCGGGTCGAGGCGATGGCCAGCCCCGGTGAGATTTTGCTGACCGAAGCGGCGGTGAACCGGTTGTCGGCGCCGGTGAGCGCCCGGTGCCGGCTGATCGACACCACCCGCGTCAAGGGCAAGACGGTGGCGATTCGCATCTACACCTTGCTCGAGCGCACGGCCGAAGACAGTCTTTCGGAGCGGACGGTGATCGGCAGCGCCATGATGAGCGAGGCTGTCCGGGCTGCCAGTTTTTCCCTGAGGATCATGTTCGGCGATCAGGAAAAGATCGTCGGCATGCGTGCGCCGAAACTCACCATCGGCCGTCACGAGAGCTGCGACATCGTCGTCCAGTCGCCCTTGGCCTCGCGCCAGCACGGCTCGGTCGAGTTCAGCCGGGAGAGCTTCCTGCTCACCGACCACAGCTCAAACGGCACCTTCGTCCGGGCGGGAAACGGTCCGCCGGTGCCGTTGCGCCGCGAGGCGTCGAAGCTGGTCGGCTGGGGCCTGATCGGCATCGGGGCGGTGCCGGAGCGACCCGAGCAGGACCATGTGCTCCGCTTCGCGTCCGGCGTCGATTTCTGACGTCCCCGTCGCTGGCATCGCGCGCGCTGGCATCGCGTGTACCGGCATCGCGCGAAAGCCGATGATGACGGCGCCGATTGCGGCTGGCGGGCTGGAATGATAGATCGTCAAGTCACAAGGCAGCTGGGCTGCGTCAAGTCACAAGGCAGCTGGGCTGCGGTTTGGTGAAATCGAGCGGGGTGGGCGATGGAAAGGTCGATGATGCGGCGGATGCCGGGGGCGCTGATTTTCGCGGCGATGATGACGCTTGGGCTGACGCTCGGGGGGTGCACCAGCAAGGTTCCGGTCAAGCCGCCGCCCATCAATTTCGCCGATGGCAAGACCATCGACCTCGATGTCGCGGTGATCGACGTCGTTGAGCAGTACCGCTCGCCGATGGGCAAGCCGAATGTCGAACATCTCGCGCCCAATTCTCCGACCCAGGCGGTGCGGCGCTGGGCGGCGCAGCGGCTGCGCCCGGTCGGCCAGAGCGGTTCGGTGCAGGTGGTGATCGTCGATGCGAGCATCGTCGAGTCGCAGTTGGCGCGCGAACAGGGGGTAACCTCCTATTTCACGACTCAGCAGGCGCAACGTTACGATGGCCGGATCGAGGTGAAACTCGTCAGCCAGAACAGCCCCTCGGGGGTGAATGGCTTCGTCCAGGGCGTGGCGACCCGTTCGCAGACCGTGCCCGAGGATATTTCGCTGGCCGGCCGTGAAGAGGTTTGGGACAAACTGGTCCGTGGAATGATGGAAGATGTCGATGTCCGAATCAACCAAGCAGTGCGCGAGGGGCTTGGCGCCCTGCTGAAATCGCGCTAGGTTGCTGGGAGGTTCGCGGATAATATCGGCGGCCGTGACAATCCGGCAGTCGAGAGTTCCGCTTTTCTGTGATAGTTTTGCTCCCTGTCGCGTTGTGGGGCGCCGTTTTGGTGCCCATCGACGCGCAGGGTGGATTTTCGTCGGACCACCGAAACCAATCTCCGGCCTCTGGGGGTGTGTGCACCAGGAAAAAGCCAGTTTCTTCGGCCAGTTCAAGGTCGGAACCCGCATTTATACCGGGTTCCTGGTCATCCTGTTGTTGCTGGGCATGGTCGCCCTGATCGGCATCCGCGGCTTCGGCGATGTCGACACCTTCATGGGCCGCTACAGCACGATTTCCGACAATGCCGAGCGGGTGGCGACCATCAATACCCTGGTCGCCGAAATGCGGCGCAATGTCCGCCTCTTCGGCAACACCGGTGACGAACAGTTCGCGAAGGGGGCGCAGGAGTCGATCAAGAAGCTCGGCGAGTTGCTGGGCGTTACGCGCGAGCATATGCTCGACCCCAAGCGCAGGGCCAATCTTGAGCAGATGATATCTCTGTTCGAGGGCTACCGCAGCGACTTCGATCAGTTGGTCGTCATGCGCCATCGCCGTGACAAATTGGTCGAGGAGGGCATGAACCCGATCGGCAAGCAATTGCGCGAGGATGTGGGCGAACTGGTTCGGGTTGCCGCGGATGCCAAGGACTTCGAGACCGGCGCCCGCTTGGGCGTGATGATGGAAAAGCTGATGCTCGCCCGTCTGACCGCGGTCAAGTTCCTGATGGACCCCGAGGAGAAGGCTGTGCCTCTGATCAAGGGCATGATCTCCGAGTTCGGGAAGACGACCGACAGCTTGGCGAATCGCTACCAGGATGCGGGCCAGAAGCGCATTGCCACCAGGATCGATGAAAACGCCGACAAATATCTGAAGGCGTTCAGCGAGGCGGCTACCGACGTGCTGGCCACCAACACCCTGATGGGCCAGACGATGTCGGAGCGGGCGCGGGTCTTCGCCAAGCTGGCGATGGCAACCGCCGAGTCGCAGCATACCGCGCTCGGTACCACCCGTGATGAGATGAATGCGACCATCGCCAGCGCCTCTTCGATGGAAATGACGATCGCGGTGGTGGCGGCGGTGATCGGCCTGCTGTTCGCTTGGCTGATCGCCCGCAGCGTCACCGGCCCGGTGATCAGCATGACCAGCACCATGACGACGCTGGCCGCCGGCAACAACAATGTCCAGGTGCCCGCTCTCTCCAACAAGGACGAGATCGGCGAGATGGCCAAGGCGGTCCAGGTGTTCAAGGAGAACGCCATCGAGAAGGTCCGCATGGACGAGGCCGAGCGGCAGAGACTCGAAGCCGAGCGCAAGGCCGCCGAGGCCCAACGGGCGCGCGAACTGGCCATCGGTCAGGAAATCGCGCATCTGATCGACACTGTTTCCAAGGGTGACCTGTCCTCGCGCATCGATCTCGCCGGCAAGGACGGCTTCTACAAGACCATGAGCGAGGGCATCAACCGCCTGACCGACACCGTTCAGGGCGCGATTTCCGATATCGCCCGGGTTCTGGGCGCGCTCGCCGAGGGTGATCTCAATCAGCGGGTGAGCAAGGATTATCAAGGCGCTTTCAACGACCTGAAGAACAACATCAACACCACTTCGACCAAGCTCGGAGAAATCGTCGGCCAGATCGGCGACGCCACCGAGGCGATTTCCCAGGCCGCCGCCGAGGTGTCTTCGGGCAGTGCCGATCTCGCGGAGCGGACCGAGCAGCAGGCTTCCAGCCTTGAGGAAACCGCAGCCTCGATGGAAGAGTTGGGCGCCACCGTGCGCACCAGCGCCGAGAACGCCCAGCGGGCCAACACCCAGGCCACCGACGCCCGCCGGGCCGGCGAGCAGGGTGGTTCGGTGGCCAACTCGGCGATCGAGGCGATGAAGTCGATTGCCGACTCGTCGCGCAAGATCACCGACATCATCGGGGTCATCGACGAAATCGCCTTCCAGACCAATCTGCTGGCTTTGAACGCCGCCGTGGAAGCGGCCCGCGCCGGCGACGCCGGCAAGGGCTTCGCGGTGGTCGCCCAGGAAGTCCGGGTGCTGGCCCAGCGCTCCGCCCAGGCCTCGAAGGAAATCAAGACCCTGATCCTGGACAGCGACAATCAGGTCCAGAACGGCGTCGAGATGGTCAAGAAGGCCGGCGACTCGTTGTCGGGGATTGTTGGCGGCGTCCAGCAGGTCGCGACCCTGATCAGCGAAATGGCCTCCGCCGCCGCCGAACAGGCTTCGGCCCTCGACGAGATCAACTCGGCGGTGGCCTCGATGGACGAGATGACCCAGAAGAACGCCGCGCTGGTCGAAGAGACCACGGCGGCGGCTCAATCGATGGCCGGGCAGGCCTCCGATCTGCGCTCCCTGGTCTCGTTCTTCAAGATCGACAGCCAGAACCTTGGTCACGGCGGTGGTCATGGTGGCGGCCATGGTGGCGGCCGTCCGCACTATCAGCAGGCCTCTCACCGTCAGCCGGCTCCGGCTCATGCGCCGGCCAAGGCCGTGCATCATCCGGTGGCGGGCAGGGGGGCGGCCAAGCCGGCCGCCAAGCCGGCGGCCCGGGCGGTCGCCAAGCCCCAGGGTATTGCCAAGACGGCCGGCGGCGCCCTCAAGCACGCGACCGACGGTGCCGACGACGAGTGGAAGGAGTTCTGAGCCGGCGCGTTAGTGCCGGTTCGGTCTCAGGACGATCTCGCCGCCGGGCAACTCCCGGCGGCGTTTTCGTGAGCGGCCGGTGGTGCCGGGGCGCGGCCTGTGGTAGTCATAATACCGGATTGGCCATGATCGCGGGTGGGGGAGCAGGATGACCGTCACGACCATAGCCGGCCTTACCCTTCGAGGGCCGCTTCACCCCGGTTACGAGGATTTGCTGACGCCTGAGGCGTTGGAACTGGTCGTCGAGCTTGAGCGGCGGTTCGACGATGAGCGCGAGCGCCTGCTCGATATCCGCCGCCGACGGCGGGCCTTGATCGAGACCGGCGACCCTCTCGAATTTCCGCCTGAAAGCGAGGCGGTGCGGCGGGGACACTGGACCGTCGCGCCCCAACCCGCCGATCTCCAGGATCGCCGGGTCGAGATCACCGGCCCGACCGATCGCAAGACCGTGATCAACGCCCTCAATTCCGGGGCCAAGGTGTTCATGGCGGATTTCGAGGACGCCACGACGCCGACATGGACCAACCTGATCGACGGCCAGATCAATCTGCGGGATGCGGTGCGCCGGACCATCGCCGTCAGCGATCCGGCGACCGGGAAGCACTACCGGCTCGACGATGAGATCGCGGTGCTGATGGTGCGGCCGCGCGGCTGGCATCTTTCCGAACAGCACGTGCTGATGAATGGCCGGCCGATTTCGGCCACCGTGTTCGATGTCGCGCTGTTCTTTTATCATAATGCGACGGAGCTGCTTAAGCGCGGCAGTGGTCCGTATTTTTATGTGCCGAAACTGGAGTCTCACTTTGAGGCGCGGCTGTGGCGCGAGGTCTTCCAGGTGCTGGAAAACGCCTTCGGGCTGCCGGCCGGGACCATCAAGGCCACGGTGCTGATCGAGACCTTGCCCGCCGCCTTCGAGATGGATGAAATTCTCTACGAGTTGCGCGACTACTCGGCCGGGCTCAATTGCGGACGCTGGGACTACATCTTCAGCCACATCAAGACCTTCAGTGGCAATCCCTTCAAGATGCTGCCCGATCGCTCCCTGATCACCATGGACAGCGGGTTTCTCGAATCCTACAGCCGTCTCGCCATCGAGACCTGTCATCGGCGCGGCGCTCCGGCGATTGGCGGCATGTCGGCGTTCATCCCGGTCAAGGACGATGAGGTGGCGAATCAGGCGGCGTTCGATCGGGTGCGCGCCGACAAGGAGCGCGAGGCCGCCAGGGGCCATGACGGCACCTGGGTCGCTCATCCGGCGCTGGTGCCAGTGGCGAAGGCGGTGTTCGATCGCCTGATGCCGGCACCCAACCAGCTCGACCGGGCGGTCGAGGAGGCCAGGATATGCGCCGCCGACCTGCTCCGGCTGCCGTCCGGACCGAAGACCGAGGCGGGCTTGCGCAATGATGTCGCGGTCGGCATCGGCTATCTCGAATCGTGGTTGCGCGGCGTCGGGTGCGTGCCGCTGTTCAACCTGATGGAGGATGCCGCCACCGCCGAGATTTCCCGTTCCCAGGTCTGGCATTGGCTGCGCCACGGCGCCGTGCTGGAGGATGGCCGGACAGTGACCAGGAGCTTGGTGCGCGCGCTGCTGCGCGAGGAACTCGATCATTGGCGGCAGCGGGTCGGGGCCGAGCGCTACCGGCTCGGCCGCTTCGGTGACGCCGCCGAGTTGTTCCTGGAGTTGGTCGAGGCGGAAAACTTCGTTGAATTTCTGACGCTACCGGCCTACGACAAGCTGATTGCGGCCGGCGCCTGAAAGGGGAGCGGCTTCCCCGCGTTTCGTTCGTTCAACATCTCATCATTTGACGGGAAACCCCATGTCGGACAAACAACTGCTGCACCTGGTTTTCGGTGGAGAGCTGAAGTCTCCGGATTCCACCGAGTTCGTCGATCCCAGTAATCTCCACGTCGTCGGCATCTTTCCCAACTACGCCGCGGCGCTGAAGGCGTGGCGTGGCGTCACCGGCGCGACCGTGGACAACGCCCACGCGCGCTACTTCATCGTTCACATGCACCGCTATCTCGATCCGAGCAAGGGCGAGCATTGATCGCTTCGCACGGCCCTTGAAACGGTTTCCAAAGGCCGGTGGCCTTTGGTGGGGTCCAGGGGCAAAGCCCCTGGATTACCCTGTTAATCGAAAGCATCGTTAATCGAATGCATTCTACAGCCCGTATTGCGCCGCCAGCGCCGGGTCTTTGGTCGCCACCAGCTTGGCCAGGTCAAAGATGACCTTGGCCTGCTTCCAGGTGGCGTCGTCCTGCATCTTGCCATCGATCATCACGGCGCCGGTGCCGTCGGGCATGGCGTCGATGATTCGCTTGGCGAACGTGACCTCGCCGACATCGGGGCTGAACACCCGCTTGGCGATGGCGATCTGGTTCGGATGCAGCGACCACGCGCCGACGCAGCCCTGAAGGAAGGCGTTGCGGAACTGGGCTTCGCAGGCGGCATCGTCCTGGAAATCGCCGAACGGGCCGTAAAAAGCGCGCAAGCCATTGGACATGCAGGCGTCGACCATCCGGCCAACCGTGTAGTGCCACAGATCCTGCTGGAAGAAGCCGCGCACGCCGCCATCGGCCTTGGGGTCCTCGAGCACGCCATAGAAGGGGTGGCCGCCGCCGACCCGGGTCGTCTTCATGCCGCGCGAGGCCGAGAGATCGGCGGGGCCGAGGCTCATGCCGTGCATGCGCGGGCTGGCCGCCGCGATATCGTCGACATTCTTGACGCCCTGGGCGGTTTCGAGAATGGCGTGGATCAGGATCGGCTTCCTGACACCGTTGCGCGCCTCGAGCTGGGCCAAAATCTGGTCGAGATAGTGGATATCCCAGGGGCCTTCGGCCTTGGGCAGCATCACGACGTCGAGCTTGTTGCCGACCGCGCCGACCACCTGGATCAGGTCTTCGAGAATCCACGGGCTGTTGAGCGAGTTGACCCGCACCCACAATCCGGTCTGGCCGAAATCGGTCTTGGCCGCCGCCTCGATGAAGCCGGCCCGCGCCGCTTCCTTGGCGTCGGCGGGAATCGCGTCCTCAAGATTGCCGACCACCACATCGACCTGCTTGGCGATTTCGGGCAGCTTGGCGCGCATCTTTTCCAGGTGCGGCGGGAAGAAATGCAGCATGCGCTCCAGGCGTACCGGCAGTTCCCGCAACGGTTCCGGCGCGCCGATGGCCAGCGGCTTGTAGAAGTTCGAGGGCAGCTTCACGGGTGGGTCTCCCTGGTTGAGCCGACATAAAGTTGCCGGTATCACCGGCTAGATGGTGGATTGCTACGATAATTCGGGCGGTTCGGTCAAGCAATTGCCCAATTTGATGCCGCCCGCTTCCCGGCCCGTTGCCGGGGATGGACTTGGGCGCGTCCCGGGCGTATGTGTCGACTGTGTTGATACCGAATGGGGGCAGCCATGGAACCGACATCGCTTCGTGATTTTTTGTTCTCATTTCAGGGCCGGATCAGGCGCTCGGAGTACTGGTTGCGGTTCTCGCTGCCGGCGGTGGCGGTCGCTGTCGTCTTGTCCGTGATCGATGTTTCGCTCGGTACGGACGGTGTCCTGCCCATGATATTCAACCTGATCATTCTGTACCCTTCCTTGGCGATCAACGTGAAACGGTGCCATGACCGCAATCGGTCCGGCTGGTTCATGTTGATCAACATCATCCCGCTGGTTGGCGCGATCTGGTATCTGGTCGAGGTCGGCTTCCTGCGCGGCACCCCGGGCGAGAACCGCTTCGGTCCCGATCCGGTGGGCGAGCCGTCCGAGGGCTGACGCTGCGCCGATTCGCGCTCACGCCGCCGCGTTCAGCAGGGCGTTAATGTTCAGATGGCGTTCGAGGTGAGCGGCCAGGGCGTCGAGGGCGGCCTCGACGCCGGCTTCGAAGGCGGTGCCGTCGGCGGTGCCGCCCAGTTGCCGCACCAGGGCGGCGCGGAAGCCGTCGGCGCGGAACAGGCCGTGGAGGTAGCAGCCGCGCACCTGTCCATCCCCGGATACCGCGCCCTGGTCGTGGCCCTGGGCAAAGCGCAGCATCGGCCGGGCGGTGCCGGGGCCGCTGGTCCGGCCCATGTGCATTTCGTAGCCGGTGACCGGCTGGCCGCTGGCGGCATCGTGACCGGAGACTTCGCGCAGCACCTTGTCCCCCGTCAGCACGGTGGTGACGTCGAGCAGGCCGAGTCCCGGCGCCCCTCCCGACGGGCCTTCGACGCCGTCGGGGTCCTCGACACGGGTCCCCAGCATTTGATAGCCGCCGCAAATGCCCCAGACCCGGCCGCCCCGGCGGAGATGGGCCAGCAGGTCGATGTCCCAGCCCTGGGCGCGCAGGAAGGCGAGGTCGGCCAGGGTCGATTTGGTCCCCGGCAGAATGACCAGCCCGGCGTCGGCGGGGATCGGCTCGCCCGGCGCGACCATGATCAGACTGACCCCCGGTTCCTGGGCTAGTGGATCGAAATCGTCGAAATTGGCGATGCGCGACAGGCGGGGCACGGCGATCTTCAGCCGTTCCGTACCGTCGCCGCCGCTCCGGCGGCGGTCCAGGGCCACCGCATCCTCGGCGGGCAGGCGGGCGGCTTCGGGCAGCCAGGGCACCACCCCGAACGAGCGCCAACCGGTGAAGCCGCCGATCGCCGACAGCCCATCGGCGAACAGCGAGACGTCGCCGCGGAACTTGTTGATCAGGAAGCCCCGGATCAGTGCCCGTTCCTTGGGGGGCAGCACGGCGTGGGTGCCGACCAGACTGGCGATCACGCCGCCCCGGTCGATGTCGCCGATCAGCACCACCGGCACCTTCGCGGCCAGGGCGAAGCCCATGTTGGCGATATCGCCGGCCCGCAGGTTGATTTCGGCCGGGCTGCCGGCGCCCTCCACCAGCACGATGTCGGCTTCGGCCTTGAGGTGCTGGAAGCTTTCCAGCACCAGCGGCATCAGGCCGGGCTTGAGCGCCTGATAGGCGCGGGCTTCGGCGGTGGCGTGCACCTTGCCGCGCACGATCAGTTGCGCCCCGATCTCCGATTGCGGCTTCAGCAGCACCGGATTCATGTGGACGCACGGCGCCACCCCGCAGGCGCGGGCCTGAAGCGCCTGGGCGCGGCCGATCTCGCCGCCGTCGCCGGTGACCGCGGCGTTGTTCGACATGTTCTGGGGCTTGAACGGCCGCACGCTCAGCCCGCGCCGCACCAGCGCCCGGCACAGTCCGGCCACCAGCAGCGATTTGCCGACGTCGGAGCCGGTGCCCTGGAACATCAAGGCCCGGCTCATCCCAGCGCCTCCTCAAGGCGCCGCCAGGCGGAGTCGTCGGCGGGCAGGCCGAAGCGCAGCCAGGCGGAATCGATCTCGAAGCGCCGGACCAGAAGCCCGGCCTGGCCCAGCCGCTGGTGGATGGTCTGGGCGTCGGGGTGGGAGGCGAGGCGGTAGAGGCTGGTGCCGCCGAGCACCTTTAGCCCGCGCGCGGACAGCAGGGTGTCGAGCCGCTCCGCCGCCGTTGCGAGTCGCTGGCGGGAGGCGGTTATCCACTGGTGGTCGCCAAGGGCGGCGCGGGCGATCTCGATCGCCGGGCCGCTGACCGGCCATGGTCCGAACGCCTCGCGGATGCGCGCGGCGAGCGCCGGTTCGGCCAGAGCGAAGCCCAGGCGCAGTCCGGCAAGGCCGAAAAACTTGCCGAACGAGCGCAGCACGATCAGGTCGGGCTCGCCGGTTCGCGGCGCGACGCTGAGTTCGGGCGCGACATCGGCGAAGGCTTCGTCGACCACCAGCCAGCCGCCGCGCCGGGCCATCGCGCCCACGGTGTCGGGGGCGACTCGCCGGCCGTCGGGGTTGTTGGGGTTGACCAGCACGGTGACCTCGGGCAGTGGCGAGGGGGTAATGCCAACGGCTCTGGTCGAAGGCCCGGTCGTTGGC
>CAIOBP010000091.1 GCA_903856295.1 uncultured Rhodospirillales bacterium
CCTGGGCCTTCGGCGACCAGGGCTCCGCCCTGGACCGGCTGGGGCCTTGAGGCCCCAGACCCCTTTAATTTTTTTCGCGCAGGTTTCCCGGACGTGGTAATCAAACGGTTCGGATGACACGAAAGAGGACTGTGGCATGGCCCGATATCTGGTGACCGGCGGATGCGGTTTCATCGGTTCGCATCTGGTCGAGCGTTTGCTCGCGGCGGGCCATGAGGTCACGGTGCTCGACGACCTGTCCACCGGCAAATCCGAAAACCTGCCCGAGGCCGCGGCGCTGATCTATGGCGACGTCTCCGACCCCCAGGCGATGGCCGAGGCGATGGCGGGCCAGGACGGCTGCTTTCATCTCGCGGCCATCGCTTCGGTCGAACGCTCGCGGGAGGATTGGGCACGCACCCATCAGGTCAATCTCGGCGGCACCATCAACGTCTTCGACGCCGCGCGGCATGTGGCCGAGCAGCCGATTCCGGTGGTCTACGCCTCCTCGGCCGCGCTCTATGGCGACAACCCGGCGGTGCCGCTCTCCGAAAGCTCCGAGCCCCGGCCGCTGACCGCCTATTGCGTCGACAAGCTGGCCTGCGAGCATTACGCCCGCGTCGCCGACCGGATTCACGGCGTGCCGGTCACCGGCTTCCGCCTGTTCAACGTTTATGGTCCGCGCCAGCATCCGGCCTCGCCCTATTCGGGGGTGATTTCGCTGTTCGCCTCCCGGATTTTGCGCGGCGAGCCGGTGACGGTGTTCGGCGATGGCGAGTTGGTGCGCGACTTCGTTTATGTCGGCGATGTCATTCAATATCTGACCGCCGCCATGGCCCAGCCGATGCCCGGCGCGCAGGTGTTCAACGTCTGCACCGGCACCGCGACCTCGGTCAATCAGCTAGCCCGCCTGACCGCCGAATTGCTGGAAAAGGAAACCGCGGTGACATCGGCGCCGCCGCCGCCCGAGGGTGACATCCGGGTCTCGGTCGGCGATCCGCGCCGGCTGATGGCCGAGTTCGGCTTCGCCTGCGACACCAGCCTGCGCGACGGCCTGCGCAAAACCCTGAAATGGCTGAAAACTCAAACCCCGTAACGGGGACTGGGGCCACCGGCCCCAGTGGGGGCCAGGGGCGAAGCCTCTGGTCGCCGAAGGCCAGGGCTCTGCCCTGGACCCGCCAAAGGCCGGCGGCCTTTGGAAACCGGGACGGTTTAGCTCCGGCCGAACGAGTCGACCACCCGGCCACGCACGCGCCGGTCAGGGGCGGCGATCAGCGCCGTGCTGCCCAGCGCGCCACCGACCAGACACAAGTCCGCCAGGGGGCGGGTCATGCTTTCGGCCGCGAACCACAAGCGACGATCAACAAACTCGCCTAACTGACGGATACGACTGCCTTCTGCGGGCTCGCTTCTCAGGCTGCTGTCGATCAGGGGCTCGAGCATGAAACTCTCCGTCAGCATTTGACGGGCCCAACATAATCCCACTGAATCAACAAGTTCAAGGACAATTATAAGCCAAAGACTCACCAGAGTTCCGTATCTGTCGTTGCAAATCAAGCACTTCACATTTTTCCCTGCCCTGCGACTCGCGAGTCGGGCTCGGAATCCGCTATCGATGTGATTCGAAAGACACAGAGGCTGTCAGCCTCAATGGCTTCTGTTACAATGCGTTCCGCCTCTTTTTGGCTACGAAAGCTCCGATGTCCCGCTTCGATGCCTCATTTTCCGCTCACCTGGAGACCCTCCGCGACCGGCGGATGCTGCGCCGGCTGCGCCCGGTGGGCCAGTGCGCCCCCGGCTATCTCCAACTCGAGGGGCGGACGCTGCTCAACGTCTCCTCCAACGACTATCTCGGCCTGTCGCGCCACCCGCTGCTGATCGGGCGGGCGCGGGAGTGGGCGGAGTGCTGGGGCGCCGGGGCCACCGCCTCGCGGCTGGTCTGCGGCAGCCTCGAGCCGTTTCATCGGGTCGAGGCCAAGCTGGCGCGGTTCAAGGGCACGGAAGCGGCGCTGGTTCTGGCCTCGGGCTGGCAGGCCAACGCCTCGGTGCTGGCGGCGCTGGCCGATGCCGGCGTGCTGGGTGCCGAGCCGCTGGTGTTCACCGACCGGCTGAATCATGCCAGCCTGCATCAGGGCTGCCTCGCCGCCGGAGTCCGGCAAATTCGCTTTCGCCACAACGACCTCGATCATCTCGAAAGCCTGCTGGGCCGGCACGCCGAACACAAGGCGCGGCGCTTCATCGTCACCGAAAGCGTGTTCAGCATGGATGGCGACCGCGCCGACCTTGCCGCCCTTGCCGCCCTCGCCGAACGGCACGGCGCCTTCCTCTATATCGACGAGGCTCACGCCACCGGCGTGCTCGGGCCGCGCGGCGCCGGGCTCTCGGCCACCGTGCCGGGGCGGGTCGACCTAGCCATGGGCACCTTCGGCAAGGCGCTCGGCGGTTTCGGCGCCTATGTCGCGGGATCGCGGGTGATGTGCGAATTGCTGGTCAACCGCTGCTCGGGTTTCGTCTATGCTACGGCATTGCCTCCGGCGGTGCTGGGGGCGATCGACGCCGCCCTCGATCTGGTGCCCGACATGGAAGCCGAGCGTACCCACCTCCAAACCCAGGCCGAACGGCTGCGCGCCGCCTTCGGTGCCGCCGGCATCGACACCGGCGCCTCCAGCACCCAGATCATTCCGGCGTTGGTCGGCGATGAGGCGGCGGCCCTTGCGGCCAGCCGGGCGCTTGAGGAGGCCGGATTCCTCGGGGTGGCCATCCGCCCGCCCACCGTGCCGGCCGGCGGCGCCCGCATCCGCTTCGCCCTCAGCGCCACCCACAGCGCCGCCGAGATCGACTCTCTGATCGCCGCCGCCGTCCCGATTCTCCGCCCCGCGCCTCTCATTTCCGCCTCACAGGGAGCAACACCATGACCCTGCTTCGCCCGCGTCTGGTGATGGTGCATGGCTGGGGCTTCGAGCCCGGCTTCTGGCAGGGGCTGCGCAACGCCCTGCCCGAACTCGAGTGCGGCGCCGTCGATCTCGGCTATTACGGCCCACCCTGCGGCCCGGCCTTTCCGCCCGACCGGCCGCTGATCGCGGTCGGCCACTCGATGGGCGTGCTCTGGCTGCTCAAGACCCGGCCATTTCCCTGGCACGGGCTGATCTCGATCAACGGCTTTCCGCGCTTCGCCGAGGAGGAGGATTTCAAGCCGGCGGTGCCCCTGCGGGTGATCGAGCGCATGATCCGCCGGCTCGCCGCCGACCCCGCCGGAGTGGTCGAGGAATTCCGCCATCGCTGCGGCGCCACCGGCCCGCTGCCCGATGGTCCGGTGCCCGAGGCCCTGCTCCAGGGCCTGAGCTGGCTGCGCGACTGGGACGCCCGCCAGGACGAGAACGGCCCCAACGCCGAGCCGATCCTCGCCCTCTCCGGCGGCCAGGATCCGATCCTGCCCGAGGGCATGGACGAACACTGCTTCGACGGCTTTCCCGATGTCCGGCGGGCGCGGCTCGAGCAGGGCGGCCACCTGCTGCCGGTCACCGATCCCGACTGGTGCGCCGCCCGGATTCGCGCCTTCCTGGCGGAGATCGCGCGACGCCCATGATTGCCGCTCCCATCGGCCGGACGCGCAAGAAGGCGGTTGCCGCCGCCTTCGGAAGCGCCGCCACCAGCTACGACGCCCACGCCGATCTGCAACAGCGGGTGGCCCAACGCCTCGCCGGGCGCATCGCCGCCCTGCCCCTGCCCCCGGCTCCCCGGGTGCTTGAGATCGGCTGCGGCACCGGCTTCCTCAGCCGCGCCCTGGCGCCGCGCCTGCCCGGCGCCGATTGGGTGATCACCGACCTTGCCGAGCCGATGGTCCGGCACTGCCAGCGGGGCTTTCCCGGACCGGCGCGCTTCCTGGTCATGGATGGCGAGCGGCCGTGCCTCGCCCCCGGCTTCGACCTGATCTGCGCCAGCCTCGCCATCCAATGGTTCGGCGACATCCGGGCCGCGCTCGGCCGCTGGGCCGGACTGCTCAATCCCGGTGGTCACATCGCCTTCGCCACCCTTGCCGCCGGGACCTTCGCGACGTGGCGGGAGGCGCACCATACGCTTGGCCTGCGCGCCGGCGTGCCGGACTATCCCGATGCCGGCCAACTCACCGGGTTTCTGCCCGGCGGCGGCACGGGCGGCATCGGGATCGAGCCCGTACGCTGCCCCTACCCTGATGGGCTGAGCTTCCTGGAGACCCTGCGCCGGATCGGCGCCGATGTCCCGGCCCACGGTCACCAGCCGTTGGCGCCCGGCCAGCTGCGCCGGGTACTGCGCCGCTTCGAGGCCCCGGCCGGGCTGGTCGAGACATACGAAACGGCATACGGATTTTTTCGCAAGGAGGAGGCGCCATGAGCCGCCGGGGCGTCTTCGTTACCGGCACCGACACCGGAATCGGCAAGACCTTTGCCGCCGCCTGCCTGGTCAAAGCCTGGAACGCCAGCTATTGGAAACCGGTACAAACCGGCCTTACCGAGGAGCCCGGCGGCGACAGCGCCAGCATATCCCGGCTTGTCGACATACCAAACCTGCCGGTGTACGCCCCCCACCACGCCCTGGCGGAACCGCTGTCTCCGGCCGCCGCCGCCGCCCGCGCCGGCGTACGCGTCGCCCTGAGCGACTTCGACATACCGCCGCCGGACGGGCGGCCACTGGTGGTGGAGGGCGCCGGGGGAGTGCTGGTGCCGCTGACGCCCGATCACCTGATCGCCGATCTGATCGCCCGCCTCGGCCTGCCGGTGATCGTGGTGGCGCGCAGCACGCTCGGCACCATCAATCACACCTTGCTGACCCTGGAGGCGCTGCGTACGCGCCGCCTGCCGGTGGCCGGCGTGATTCTCAACGGCCCGCCCGACGCCGGCAACCGCGCCGCCATCGAGCGCTTCGGCGCCGTACGTGTGATCGCCGAACTGCCCCGCCTCGCCGCCGACCCCGACGCCGCCGCCGTCACCCGCCTTGCCGCCGAGCGCATTCCGCCACTGGATGCCATCCTGCCATGACTCCCGACGCCCTGCTCGCCCTCGACCGCCGCCACATCTGGCACCCCTTCACCCAGGCCCAAACCGCGCCGCCGCCGCTGCCGGTGACCAACGCCCGGGGCGCCGTGCTGACCCTGGCCGACGGCCGCGAGGTCATCGACCTGATTTCCTCCTGGTGGGTGACCCTGCACGGTCACGCCGAACCGGCCATCTCCCGCGCCATCGCCGAACAGGCGGCCAAGCTGGAACAGGTGATCTTCGCCGATTTCACCCACGAGCCCGCCATCCGTCTGGCCGCGCGTCTCACCGGCTTGCTGCCCGAGGGGCTGACGCGGGTGTTCTACTCCGACGATGGCTCGACCGCCGTCGAGGTGGCGCTCAAGATCGCCTGGCAATCCTGGCGCAACCGGGGCCAACCCCAGCGCACGCACTTTCTGGCCTTCGAGGGCGGCTATCACGGCGACACCCTCGGCGCCATGTCCGCCGGCCAGGGCTCGGGATTCTATCAGCCGTTCCGGGAACTGCTCTATCCGGTCACCCTGCTGCCCTTCCCGGAAACATGGATCGGCGATCCCGAGGCCGAAACCAAGGAAACCGCCAGCCTCGCCGCTCTCGACCGCTGGCTGGAAGAGCACGGCGCCGAGACCGCCGCCTTGATCCTGGAGCCGCTGGTCCAGGGCGCCGGGGGAATGCGGATGTGCCGGCCGGAGTTCCTGCGCGCCCTCGCCCAGCGGCTCAACTCCGCCGGGACGCTGCTGATTTTCGACGAGGTGATGACCGGCTTCGGCCGCACCGGCACCCTGTTCGCCTGCCAGCGCGCCGGGGTGACCCCCGACATTATTTGCCTGTCCAAGGGCCTGACCGGCGGTTTCCTGCCGCTTTCGGCCACGGTCTGCCGCGAGGGGATCTACGAGACTTTCCTCGCCGGCAGCTTCGACCGCGCCTTCGCCCACGGCCATTCCTTCACCGCCAACCCGCTGGGCTGCGCCGCCGCCCTCGCCTCGATGGACCTGCTGAACACCCCGGAATGCGCCGCCCGCCGGGCCGCCATCGAGGCCCACCACCAGGCTTGGCTGACCTCCCTTTCCGGCCATCCGCGCCTGACCCGCCCGCGCGGTTTCGGCACCATCGCCGCTGTCGATCTTGCCGGCGGCGAAACCGGCTATACCGCCACCGTCGCCCCGCTCCTGAAGCGCGCCTTCCTGGAGCGCGGCCTGCTGATCCGCCCCCTCGGTCCGGTGATCTACCTGCTCCCCCCCTATTGCGTCAGCCCCGAACAGCTCACCCTGGCCTACCGCGCGATCGAAGACATCACAGCGGCCTAACGTCCCGGTTTCCAAAGGCCCCCCGGCCTTTGGCGGGGCCAGGGCAGAGCCCTGGCCTTCTTACCGGTTGGCAAACCATTCCAGCTCTCCGGCCCAGCATTTATAATACTTATTACGCTCGGCAAGACTGGCCTCCCCCGCCGTCCGCCGTTCAAATTCGATCAGCACCGGATGCTGGCTCTTGGCGAAACTCACCAGATCGTAGTGCCGGTTGGCCCGCAGAAAGCTGGAAAAATTGAGGATCACGTGCCCGGCGGCCGGATTGCGCGCCGCCCTGGTCAGGTGGTCGAGCAGCGTGGCATCCTGATTGAGCAGCGCCTCGGCATAGGTCCGCAGGGCCGGAGCCTGGGCCAGCAGGGCCGCCCGCTCGGCATCGAAGTCGGCGCGATCGAGGACTTCCTTGTCGCGATAGACCACCGGCGCGGTTTCAGAGACGTCGCACACCCAGCCCTTGCGCGGAATCAGCAAGTCGAGCTGATCCCGCTCCTCGCGATACGGGTAAAACGGCATGGTCCGACACCGCAGAGGCTTGTGCTCGTGGATGGTGCAGAGATTGTCCGGGGACAGGGCCGGACACGGGAACGTCGGCGGAATATAGGCGGTGGGCGCGATCAGCACGGCGGCCGTCTTACGGTCACGAAGCTTGAGCGTGATCCCCAGCCGCCCGGTCAGGTCAAAGGAGCGGCTGGCCTGACGAACCGGCGTCCAAACCATGGCCAGGGGAAAGCGGCCGGCATGGGCGAGAGCGTCGTCAACGGTCAGCGGCACCCGGCCGTAGCAGCATTTGCCGCAGGCTGTGCATCCGAAGCGCTGCTCGACCATGGCCCCGCCACTCCCGGTAATCGCGCGTCAGGCGCCGCAGCACTTCTTGTATTTCTTGCCCGAGCCGCAGGAACAGGCATCGTTTCTGCCCGGCTTCACGACCTGACGCGGCGGCGATTTCGGATTGAGCTGGCCGCTCTGATACAGCCACACCCCCTCTTCGCGCCGGAAGGTGGCCAGCTCGTGCTGATCATAGAGCTGGCCGCGCTGTTTGTAGCGGGCGACGAACTCGACCTGTCCGGTCTGATCGTCCGGGCCGCCCTCGACCACCCGGCGCACGCTCAACCCCAGCCATTGCGCCTCGTCAACGATCCGCTCGGCCTGAAGACGGTCGAACTGGTCGCGGACTTCCGGGGCATGGCTACGGTCGATGTGATCGAGATTGCCCATCACGAAGGCCGTATAGCGCGAGCGCATCAGCGCTTCGGCGGTCGGCGCCGGCTCCCCGGCGAGGAGCGGCCCGCAGCACGCCTCGAACTCCCGGCCGGACCCGCAGACGCACGCGGACATGCGCTCACCTCTCTCTGGTCTTCCGATCATGACCCCTCGGGTCTCCCGATCAACGATGAATTTCCCCCATCCCGCCGGAGAAGGCAAAGAAAAGTCATCACCGGTTCCGGCTGCGACAAACGCACCCCAATTTGCGGTTGACCCCCCGCCCCCGGAGTGCCATACCCCCTGCGGTCGGGCTGAAAATCCCGATTCGGTCAATCAGGACGGACCTTAATGGACAGTTCCAGTAGTCACTCTAGATGCCGCCCGATGGCGGCGACTCTGGGGACCTGATCCGATTTCATCGGGCTCCCTGGTCGCACACCGTCGGGTGTCGCCAGAATCAGGTGAGCCATGCGAATCACGCTCGGTCAATGCACCTTGCCAACCGCCCGCGTCACGGCTGAAGCGAAAGCTCTGCCTCGGCGGCCGTTCGTTCCCTTCAAGCGCCGCCGAACCGTCTCCAAAAACCATGACTCAGCGGGAGAGGGACCAAACATAGCAGTCGCCTGACCTCCGACCAAAGCCGCCAATAATCGTTAAGATCGAACGGCACCAGTGGAGTATCTGGTCATGACGCTGCAAACAATTGTCGACCTGTTGAACAAGCAGAAAGTTGTCGAAGGCCTTGTTCATGCCCAAAGTGGTGAGCGCAGCCAACTTGTTGAAGGTGTTGTGCATAATCAGCACATGGCGAAACTGAAGAGCGTCCTTTCCCGTCAATCCGCCGATAAGATTGGTGAAATACTGGAATCGATCCCCCTTGATGACGCCAAAGTTATTTGGCAGCAAGTCGATTATGAGCACCAGGATGATGTGTTATGGGAGATTGACCGCTCCCTTGCCGAGGCCCTGGCCGGTCCGAGAGAGCCCCAGTTTCGCAAGGGTCAGATTACGACTTATGAGTTCTCCGATGGCCGGATGAAAATCACCGATGTCGCTGGCCGCAGAGAACTTGAGAAACTGCAGCCGATCTGGATCGACATTCTTGGCGCCTCAAAGTCTGAGCGCAGCTGGATCGCGCGCCATTTCAACCTTGAACTTCCGGACCCCGAAGACCTCACCGACCTTGAGGTCAGCGCCAGATTCTACGTCGAAGAGAATGATGAAATTCACCTCCACTCGAACTTCTTGCTGGACCGGGAGGGTGATTCCAGAAGCGTTCCCGTTGCTTTCATTGTGCATTCCGACATCTTATTCACTGTTCGCAATGATGAACTGCCCGTGTTCCGACTGCAAAGGTGGAGGGCGAGAAGCCAACCCGTCAACACGCTGAATTGCAATGACCTGCTGCTTGATCTTTATGCCGCCGACGTCGAATACTCGGCAGACGCCCTGGAAGACACCTACGCAACCTTGAGAAATGTCGGACAGGAAGTGTTGAGCCAGAATGTCAGCGACAGCGACGCCTCCCAGTTCCTGGCCAAGATTGCCGAAGAAGAAGATGTCAACGGCCGAATCCGAGGAAACATGCTCGATACCCAGCGAGCGGTTTCGTTCCTGATTCGCGGCAAGTTCCTGTCTCTGTCGCAATCAGAGGAGGCCAAGGAAATATTGCGGGACATCGAGTCTCTCAACAGCCATACCGCCTTCCTGTTTGACAAGATCAACTTTCTGATGGACGCGACGGTCGGCTTCATCAATGTCAACCAGAACAAGCAGATGTCGCAGTTGACTGTGGTCAATGTCGTGTTCATGCCCTTGAATGTTCTGGCCGGCGTTGGTGGGATGTCCGAGTTTTCGATGATGACCAAGGAAATTCCCTGGCCAATCGCCTACAGCGTTTTCATGCTGTTCTTGATTTTTGTCGGGGTCTCGACCTACTTAATCGTGAAGTATTTCGAGCGCAAGAAGGCCAAGCACAAGGTCGCGGTCGCCAAATCCCGAATCTGGCGGCGTTTGGGGCGGAGCGGCACCAGCACCACCCAGCCTGCCTAATGACGGCGGTGTGAAAAAAGGAGGGGCACACGCCCCTCCTTCATTGTCCGGGCCGGCTCATGGGCTGAATTTGTTCATGTCGATGGCCTCTCCGGCCATGATGCAATTTCGCCCGCCCGCCTTCGCCGCGTAAAGCTGCTCGTCCACCAGGGCAAGGGCATGGAGCGGTGACCGGCCTGGAGCGCAACGCACTGAAATCACGCCAAAACTGGCCGTCACATGCGAGGCGGCACTCGACTTGGCGTGCACAATGCCCAATCCGGAAATGCCGCTGCGCAACCGCTCGGCGATGGCCATGGCGCCGGTGATGTCGGTCGAGGACAGGATACAGGCGAACTCCTCGCCGCCATAGCGGGCGCTGACGTCCGAGGCGCGATTGACGACGGACAGAACGACCCCGGCGACGCGCCGCAAGCAATCGTCACCCGCCATATGACCATATGTATCATTGAAGCTTTTAAAGAAATCAATGTCGAACAGAATGACCGACATCATTTCATTGCTTCTCGACAGCCTCCGGTATTCACCCTGAAGAGTACTATCAAAGTGGCGCCGGTTCGACAGTCCGGTCAACCCATCCGTTATGGCAAGCCGGACCAGTTCATCGCGAGACTGCTTCAGCTCGATTTGATTCCGCACCCGCATTTTGACGATGGCCGAGTTGATCGGCTTGGCAATGTAATCGACCGCACCGAGTTCAAGCCCCCGGGTCTCGGCCCCGGCATCCCCCAGCGCGGTCACGAAGATGATCGGGATAGCGGCGGTGCCCCGCTCTTCCCTCAAGCGGGCACAAACCTCGTAGCCATCCATGCCCGGCATCATGACATCGAGCAAAATCAGATCGGGCTGCGCCGAAGACGCCAACTCCAGGGCTTGAAGGCCGTTGGTGGCAAAAATGACCTCGCAGCAGCCGTCGAGCGCCTCGGCGATCACCTCGATGTTCGAGGGCTCATCGTCGACAACCAGAACCAAGCCGTTCCGTTCATCGCTCATTCCGCCCCCCCTTCCTTCAACCGGCCGAGAATCCGGTCAAGCAGCTTTCCGGCTTCGGAAAAGTCGAGACCGTCGATCGCCGCCGCCATTCCCCGAAGCTCCGCATCGAACTCTCGACCGGCCAGGGCGGCGCGAAAATCGGGAAAGACCTTGCGGGCGGTAAAGCTGTGCTTGCCCAGCAACGGCCCGAGTTTGGCGGCGAGCGCGGTCACGGCCTGGGCATCCAGCAGCCGGGGCGAAGGCACGGCCGGTTGCGGCTCGGGCCGTCCGGCTTCGCCCCGCAGCGACTCGGCGGCGGCCAGGGCGGGCGCCATCCTCTCCCCGAGCAACGCCATCAAGCGGGACAATTCGCCGGTCCGGTGCTCGCGACAAGCCAGTTCAAGCTCGTTGGCGGCCTCGAACAACTCGACCGCTCCCAGGGTGCCGGCGACTCCCCTGAGCTTGTGCGACAGATATTCGGCCCCGACAATCACACCGTCCCGAATCAGGCGCTCCAACTCGGCCATCGTGCCGGAATATTTCTCGCCGAAGCCCAGGATCAGCTTGTGCAGCAACTTCCGATTGCCGTTGATCCGGGCCAGCGCGGCGGCAATCTCGAACGGCGGCAACACATCGGGAAGCGGGGTATCGCCCGGAACCGGCGGCGGCCGAAGCAAGGGCCGCTCGGAGCGGAGGGAAGCGCCGGCCACCGGACGGACCCACCGGTTGAGAATGGCAACCAGCCGCGCGGGATCGATCGGCTTGGCGAGATGATCGTTCATCCCGGCTTCGGCGCATTTCCGGCGCTCGGCCTCCATGACATGGGCGGTCATGGCGATGATCGGCGGCCGGTCGCTTCCGAGTTTCTCCCGGATCCGCCGGGTGGCCTCCAAGCCATCCATGTCCGGCATCTGAACATCCATGAACACCGCGTCGAAGGACGAAGGCGCGGCCAGCACCGCCTCAAGAGCCTGCCGGCCCGTATCGACCAGTGTCACCGTCACCCCGAAGCCGGTCAGCATCTCCTCGGCAACCTGCTGATTTATCTCGTTATCCTCGGCGACCAGGACGCAGGCGCCCGCCACATGGGCGGCGACGGCCGCCGACTCGGCTTCCGCGGACGCCCCGGAAACAACCGAGCTCTTACCGCCAAGAACCCCCGCCACGGTCTCCAGCAGCCTTGCCCTCGACACCGGTTTGGTGAGAAACCCCCGAATGCCAAGCCGGTCGGCCTGAACCGTGATCTCCTCAAGACCAAAGGCACTGGCCATGATCACGGTCGGAATATCGGCAACTCCCGGGTCGGTCCTGATAAATTGAACCGTGCGCAGACCATCCATCCCCGGCATCCGCCAGTCGATCAACAACAGATCGTAGGTCCGGTTGCCTACCGATGCCTTGCGAAGCAGGGCGAGCGCCTCGCGGCCACTGGAAGCGACGGTCACTTCAACCGCACAAGCCGTCAATATTTCGGCCAGTATGTCACGCGAGGCGGCGTTGTCATCAACGACCAGGACCCGCAAACCCCGAAACGCGGAGATATCCATCGGCACCGGCATCGGCGCGGAAAGCAGGCCCTGACGGCCGAACCGCCCCCGGAACGCAAAGGTGCTGCCAAGCCCGGGATGGCTCTCCACCGCGATCGAGCCCCCCATCAGAGCCGCCAGCCGGCCACAGATCGCCAACCCGAGACCGGTGCCGCCGAAACGCCGGGTCGTCGACATGTCGGCCTGGGAAAAAGACTGGAACAACCGCGACATCTGCTCTCCGGTCATACCGATGCCAGTGTCGCGCACCGAGAATGACAGGGTTGCGTCCCCGTCCCGGCTGTCCAAGAGCCGCACCGCAATCACCACCTCCCCGGACTCGGTGAACTTGATGGCGTTGCTGACCAGATTGAGCAGTATCTGACCGAGACGCAGCGGGTCGCCGACAAGCCGGGAGGGCACATCGGGCGCAACAAAAAACAGCAGTTCGAGGCCCTTTTCCTCGGCCCTCAGAACAGAAATACTTAAAACTTCTTCAATGACCGCCGAGAGGTTGAACTCGATCAGCTCAAGGGTAAGTTTTCCCGCTTCAATTTTAGAGAAATCCAATATATCGTTTATTATGCCAAGCAATGCTTTTGAGGCACTTTTGATTTTTAAAAGATAATCAACCTGCTTGTCCGACAGCTTGGTTTTGGCCATCAGATAACTGAGCCCGATGATCGCATTGGCTCTTCGCTGTTTCACGTGGGTAGCTTGAGTTCTAGCTTTCCGGCGACGAGGTAGATTATCGCGGCCAGGTTGCGGGTAGAGCGGTATCCCCGTGCCTTGGCCTTGGCTGCCTGGACCAAGCTGTTGATGCCCTC
>CAIOBP010000092.1 GCA_903856295.1 uncultured Rhodospirillales bacterium
CAACATCCCCTGTCACCACCCTCGTCGCCCAACCGAAGGTGGAAGATTGCCACAACAGGGGTGGCCTAATTTTGGACGCCGATCACCCCCTCAGGTGGCCGACTTTTCCACGCCGCCGCACACCCTATCGTTTCCATGCGCACCACTCCCGGGTCTCCGGCCAAAAAGCCGGAGTTTGCCACAGGTCACAGGTGGAAACTTTTCAACGCTGTTTCCCCCGCCTGCCTGGAAACTTTTGCACGCTGTTTCACAGCTCAAGGGTCAGCCGGGCTTGCGTCCGGCACCGTATCTGGGATCACACGGCAGGAAATGGATACAGCATTACGCCAAGCCCGGATTGTCGGACGAGGATCTGCGGGACTATATCCGCCGGTCACATGCCATCGTCGCGCAAGGCTTGTCGAGGAGAAAGCGGATCGAACTGGGCTTCGATGGGCTGTGCTGAAAGAGGAAAACTGCGGATACGGTCCCTTTCTGTGGCGGCCAGAGGGTGAGAACAGGCATTCCCACTATTGATTTGGAACGGCCGAATTGGGCCGGAAGCGGACGGTCTTGTCTCTGAAAACATTCGGGCAAAGCGGTCTCTCAACTTAGGCGTAAGTTCACGATCATCAATTCTTTGGCTTTACCCCACCCTTGCGGCCAAGACCAAATCCGACTCGATAAAGGTCAGGCATGTCTACACGGCCGTCTCTCCTGGCTTCAAGGAGGCCGAGACGCTGCAAATCTTCCTTTATCCCGTCCCACCCGCGTTCAGCGTGCTGCGCAGGTAAACGACTTGAGGTTATTCCCTGCGGCCCATCTGGAAATGAGTCGCCCCACTTCTCCCAAACCTCCGCGAAATCGCAGGGAACGTTCATGCCCTTCAGAACGGAGAGTATGTCGGGAACCCAGGGATAATCCTCGGCGATCTCTTGTACGCGGATTTCCGAAGCCTTCTGAATGCCGCGTTTGATGCTCTCGTAATGCAGGGGGTATTCATGCTGACCATAACGCTCCCCGGAATCCTCTGCCGCCTGGCGGATCGCAGCGAGGAACGAGCGTGGCGAGGTCAGGCCGCGCCCATCGGCCAAGTGACCGGCCGCCCAAGTGTAGGGCACGCCGCGCCGCCTATCGCGGCCCATCCAGGGACCAGCCAGACGTTCGAAGGCTTTCTTCTGCGCCTCTGACTCGGACTTCATCTCGCTCGCCACACGCCAAACTCTATCCTGGGCTACGTTTGGACAAATGTCGCGCAAGAGTTCGCCATATCGGCCCGGCGCATTGATGAGCCTTTGCCAGAGCATCCCATGCAGGTCATGCCGCGCCCAGGCCAGTTCAGCCTTGGTTGCTGTCAGTTTCGAGGCATCCGGGAAATTGAACACCGTGCGTTCCGCCTGATCTTCGCGAAGAAAGACCTTGGCGTGCAGGCCACCAAAAGACTTCAGCCAGAGCACCACGCGCAACAGTCCACGTACGATCCTGTCCATGCGTTCCCAGGCATCGCTGGTCCGGTCCAAAGCGTCGAACAGAAGCAGGCCGCGCCAGTTACGAGGCAATTGCATCAGTCGCGCCACGGCCTCCGGCTGGGATTTCAGCCAAGCGACCGTGGTGCCCCAGTCTTCATCAGGGACGTGCTGTTTCGCTTCCCGCGCCACCCAGCGCAACACGACCGCGCGCCACAAGTCGTAGGAGTCTCCATTCTGCTCAAGAAACCGAGAGAATACGTCTTGATTGGGGTAATAGTCGATCTGTTCGAGGTTGGCGAATCCCACGGCTACCCTGATCCCGGCGAGTTCCGGTGCCGCCGTTCCCACGATCTTGTGAAAAAGAGGGTTCCGCAGCGCCGCCGTCCAGAAGGACTTTCCCACGCCCCGACCTCCGACGACCACATGGGCGTCGAGCCGCAACGCCTTAAGATGGGACGGCGGCAAGTAGAGCGTTCCGGGTTGCGGGGTTTCGCCGAAATTACTGGTTTCCAGCGGTGCCGCCAGGATGGCATCACGCAGAGCCTGTGCCTTAGACATGGCCCGCCCCCATGTCAAGGGTATCGATGACCCCTCTGATCAGGGGACCAAAGATGCTCCTCACCTCCTCGGCATCAATAACCAGGAGACGGCCCTGAAGCGAACGGAGCCCTGCAAAGCTCCGATGCCAGTACACGGGCCAAGGATGGTGCGGGGCGCCTTCGTCGGCCTCATCGAAATTCCATCCCTCGACGATTTGATCCACCCTCCACGTCCGGCCGCCGCCGTCGTCGACTGGCCCGACGGCATCCGACGGTGGCGGCGCAATTTCATCGTAAAGGGTATCAATAAAAACCCCGTACGAGTGTTCACGCAGCTGTTCAAGATAAGTTGGCCGTTCGGTCTCCGGCACGAGGGCGGCGACGATCTTCAACCGCTCCCGGATATCCTGCGCGACATGCGCCCGCTGCCAATGTTCGAATAAGATGCGATAACCATTCCAGGTTTGACTGCCTTCCAGTGCAAACAGCAGCAGGAGAGTCGCCCCAAGGTCCGTAACACAGCTCGACGCCACTTCGTCAATGCCGGCGCGAGAATCTATAAGAACGACATCGGGGCAAATACGCTCTTCCAGGTTCGAGATCAGGCGCAGCAGGCGGGCGGACCATGGCTCACGCCGACCTTCATCACAAACCTTTGGCATCCACACGCGGCCCAACTTGGAAATATATTCACCAGGATCCGCGCCATGAGCCGGAACCACAAAAATTTCACCATCCTGAGACAAACCGCTCGTAGCGATCATGTTTTCCAGCATCATCTCGGCATTGTTCACCAAGTCCTCGACCAGCCAATCCGTAATGCCATGGGCTGGCTGACGGTCCGGGGACAGCAGGCTGGAGGAAAGCCCCGGCGATTCAAGGTCCAGATCGAAAACCAGCACCCGCTTGCCCGCCTCGGCCAGGGTCCATGCCGTCGCGGCCAACGCTGTGGAGCGGCCCACCCCACCTTTAATGGAAAAGAACACGACGCGCGGCGGTCCTTTGGTCTCGGGAGTGATCGGCGCCCATTTTCCCTCCGTCGCCAAACGATCCACCACCCAGACCTTTTTGAATCCTTCCAAAGGACGGCTTGCCGCGCTCTGTAGGGCAATGTCCTTATTGGCCTCATACAGGATGCCGTGTTCGGCTGGGAAAGCGTGTGGTGCGATACGCTCGCCCAGCGTCCGGTAAATATCTTCGAATCGTGGACGGAGACCATCATCTGTTTCGATGCTCTCCGGCAGGATGAGCCGTATCCGTCCGTTGAGGTCTCGGTTAATCAGCAGCCAGTCGAGTTGATCGACCACCGAATGGTGGTCGTTTAACACTTCGGTCACGATAGGCAGGATTTGGTCGAAGATGATCATAATATCACCCCCTCCCGTTGCGCTTTCTTGATAAGAATGCAAACTATTTTTGCTCCTGCCTGATGACCTTGCGCCCGCGCCTGATCGAATTTGTTTTGGTGAGCATAGCGTTGCGACGCGTTCCAGTTCAGGAACGGGTTTGCACTGTTTAAGGTATAGCTTGCTCCTTGATGATGACCAGATCGATAAGTCTCAAATCGATTCCAGATGCCATCGGCGTGCATGCGATCCTTTTCCTCCCGGGGGCGATCTTTGCTAGAGTCATAGGGCATTCCGAAGGCGAGCATCAACCTCTTCAACCCGCACTCCGCCGACATTCCGTACAGATGGTCGGCGTTGGCCCACCGTTGAGCCTGAAGCAAGTGCTCAGCGTCGTCCCAGTGCCGTTGATGCGCATCGAGAAAATCCGCCTGCATTGGTCTCTCTTTAAGTCCGCACTGAGAATTCTTACGGCAAGTATCGACAGGCGAACATAGGCTCCGTTCGCCGGTCGAAGGTGTCACGGTACGGCGTTCGGTTCCAGCCCATTGTGAGGGGGCATTTGTTCAAGGCTCCGTAAGGTTGGACGGGCCGGCGCCATGCCTGTTTGCCGGTTCGGTAAAAGTGGTTGCGGGGGCAGGATCGACCGGCAAATGACCGCTATTGGATGTGACAGCGCCGCCCCTGAGTGACGTAGATGGGCGCAAATCGGACATTCTGTGCCAGAAACGCACCTCTTTTCAGTAGAGTGAGAGGCAGGAATTTGAACTTAGACACGACCCGGTCTTCATACAAGCCTTCTACGTTTGCGTCACCGCCTCTCCGGGAACTCCCACAGCCGCCGCTGTTCGTCCCACGACTCGGGGATGTCCTGGAGCATGCGGTTGACCGACAGACCACGGGGCTGGCGGCCGTCGAGGATGGCGACGACGATGTCGGGGGCGAGGCAGGTCAGCGGCAGCAGGCGGGAGACGTAGGCGATGGTGACCTTTTCCTGCTCGGCGAGATCGGTGATCGACTTCGCCTTGCCAGTTTCGATGCGGCGGCGCCAGCGGTGGGCTTTCACCAGCGTCCTGACCAGGGTGTCGTCGAGAGCGGCCGGCGCCGCTGCGGCCACCGCCTCCGGGGCGTCCTCCGGGGTGATGATCAGCTTGCGGCCCCCCCGGCGCTTGAACTGGACCGGGACTCGGATGATCAGGGTACCGACTTCGGCGGAGGTGGTCATGCCGCGGCTCCTTGCAGTTCGGTGGCGACGCTGCGCAGGCCGGCGGCGCGGATCCGGTCAACGCCGTTGCCGAACTGGTCGAGACCGCCCCGAACCTCGATCTGGCGGCGGCGCGGGTCAGCTACCTCAAGCTGCAACTGACCTACCTGCTGTTCGGCAAGCCGGCGATGCGGGCGTGCAGGCCGTTGGCGTCGTTGCGACGGGCGTAGTCGCGTTCTGCCTGCGTCTGGGGCTTTGGCGGCCGGGCGAGCAGATGCTTCCTGTCGTGGTAGCGGAAAACTTCCCAGGCGGCGAGGAGCCGGTCGGAAACCGGACTCGCCAGCTTCATCGAACTGAGGTAAGATTTCGAGGAAACAGGGGACAGAACCATGACCGTCGTTGCCTTCGACACCCTGAAACTGGCTGAGAAGCTCCACGGAGCCGGCTTTACCCGCAAGCAAGCTTCCGGTGCTGCTGAAGCGCTGTCTGAGGCTCTGTCGGAGAGCTACACGAGCAAGAACGCCACCACTGAAGCCGTCGAGACGCTTGGCCGGGCCATCGATAAGCGATTCACGACCCTGGAAACCAAGGTGGAAACCTTGGATCAGCGCCAGCAGGCCGATACCGCCCGCATCATGGGGATGCTTGAGAAGCTTCTCGAAGGCCAAGCCGTCCTGCACCAGAACGACATGGAGCTGAAGCGCCGGTTGGACGAGCGGAAGCCCTGATCAAGACAGCGGTCGGCGCTTCCTTCGTGCTGATCCGGTTCGCCAGCGGGCACTGAGCGGTCAAGGGTGTCGGCTCAACCGGTCACCCCCAGGTCTGGCATGAGGGTGACCTGATCAGTCCCGGTTGTTCCGTCGACAGCGACGCAGGGCGACATAGCGGCGCCACCAGTTGCCCGGTATCCACTCCGCAGCCGAGAGCTAAGAGCTGGCCGGGTTTGTTTGGACAGGGGGGCGCGTTTTTTAGGTGGGGTCTCTGCCGGTCGCCATGGTGTGCCATTGCCTGGGCGTCCCGCCAGTCGGGCTA
>CAIOBP010000093.1 GCA_903856295.1 uncultured Rhodospirillales bacterium
CGGAAGGTGCGGCTCAATCACAACCCAAGCGCTATCTTCCAGCCAAAATATCTCTCGCATCGCTCCCTCCAAGGCTTCATTAACGCCTTGGAATCACAAAATCAGCTCCGAATCAAGATGATGATTGGGTTCTGACCCTAGGCCAGCGATTATGAAGAAAGCACGAACCATTTCCGCCTCCATCAGCTTGAGATATGGCGCCTCGCACCCTTCATCGTGTGAGCATTATGCCATAACTTGCGGATATTCGCAAGAACAAAATCGATTGCGCCATATTTATTCTTGATGTGCCAAAGATAAATGCCACTTTACTTCGGCAAAACCGTCCCGCCCGAAGGGCGCATGCTCGGCATTAATACAGATGGCGCCGGGACCTGATGTCGCGACGGTCAGGGCGTCGTATCAATTCTCAAGGTCGGCCGCCTCAGAATCGGGCGAGGTAAATGGTAAACCTGTGCACCTCAGCTCACGCGACGGCCGCTCCCGCTTCCGTCAGGCATCTGAACTCGGCAGCATAGGACTCTGCACGGCGGGTCGCCCCGCACTTACATTGCACTTACGGAAGCCCAGCGCCGCACCGTCAAAACGCTAACCCCTTGAAAAGATGGTGGGCCCGGCAGGATTCGAACCTGCGACAACACCGTTATGAGCGGCGGGTTCTAACCACTGAACTACAGGCCCAAGTGCCGAGGATGCGGCGAACGGGGGAATCCATACTGCGAAAACTCTGGCCGGGCAAGGGCTGATGGTAATTGAAGGGGTGCGACACCCTGCGGCGTAAGAGCGGGTTGCTTCGGCCGTGGTGACAGCGGCATACTCACGATCGGTCATGATGGGGAAAGCTGCCCATGAAGGTACGGAACGAAGGCGGCATCGCGTTCGCATTCGGAGGGCTTGGCGGGTTGAATGCCCACGGCGTCGGTTTTCTTGAGGCCGCGCGGGCGTTAAATGTCGAGCCCTCGATCGTCAGTTGCACCGGTGGCATGATCACCTGGGTTGCCGATTGGCTCGAAGGCAAGCCTCTCTTGCCTTGCCTCGAGGAGCATCTCCGCCTTGGAACGCGGTTCGCGCCGCCGTTTCACTGGATGAACACCCTGTGGATCGCGGCGTTTGGTGACCCGTCCAGTTTTCGCCCGGCGGTCTGGGAGTATTGGCGGCGCTGGATGAAACCGATGGACTGGCCGGACGTCAACAGTCTGATGGATCGCTTGTGGCCGGCACAGGTTCTGGTGCCGCGGCGCGGTGCCGAGGAATTGGCGCACACCGCTTCGGTGATTAATGCCAGTGCCGTTCCCGTGGTCTTCAACAGTTTTCAACCCGCCACTGGCCGTGAATACCTCCATGTCAACCGGGCCGCTGCCGAGTATCTTGGTGTAAAAACCGGGAATGTTGGCGATGAGTCCAAATATGTGCCCGTCGATGAGCGAGCGGTTCGCGGCGCCCTCTGGCTGTATTTCTACGGTCTCGACGACGAGGCCAATCCGGATGGCCTTATCGATGGCACGTACAGGCGCCAGTATGTGGTCAGCGAGTTGCACTCCTGCGACCGTATATACATCACACGACCGCGCAACAGCCGCTGGAATGAACGCCTGCCCCAGAACTATTTTGAGATTCAGGATTACAGCACAGACCTGTGGTTCAGCAGCGCCTACCAGGCAGAACTCGCAGGCATCCGCCAGATCAATCGCTTGATCAAAGACGGGAAACTTAAAAGCGGCGACTTTCATATGGTTGATATTGTCGAGGTTGAAATCGCACGTCAATACGGTTTTTTTGATTACGTTCAGGAAGAGCGTGAGGTGTTTGAGACCGCCTTTCGCACCGCATATCGCAAACTGACGTCGACAGCCTGACGACTCTCCTGTATCAGGATTCTCTATTTTTGCTTATCGAGGAGGGACTTTTCCGGGCGGTGGGCGCTTGATAATTTCAATTATATTGAAATGCACCTCAATAATGCCGAATGTTGATGTTGACATGGCATCAATCCCACTGCTGAAACTTTAAATTTTAGTGACAGCCCCTGGAGTGGATTGCAACATTCAAAAGATGTCGACTGAGAGGGGCTAAGTGGATATCCTCACGCCTGCGGGCTTGGCGTCTGTGGCCGTGGTATCTTTTGAAGACGGAAGAACGGCCTTTCCAAGGATTGAGACAGACCTTTGAAAGGCAATCTCGATGGGCGATGTTCATGAGTAACGTAGCAAAAGATTTTGCGTTGGCGAACCGGGACCGCTTTGTCGGATTTGCCTTTTCTGCGGCGCATCTCTTGATTGAAACTGACAATACTGGCAAAATCACCTTCGCGGCTGGGGCTCGATGTGGTTTGGTTCGGGGAGCGTTGACAGATCTGGTCGGACGTAACCTGTATGAATTCTGTCCGCCAGAAGAACATTCTCTGCTTCGCATCCTGTTTCAGAGATTGATTCAGCGGGGCAAGCTTGATGTTACACACATCACTCTACGCTCGGTCAGCGGTAGCAAGTTTTCCGCCTATTTTGGCGCGTGCCGATTACCGAATCATCTTGATCGCTGCTTTCTTTCGTTCAGCATCCGAGGCCAGTCGGCAGGGCGCATATCCGGTCATCGCGTGCCCGATCTCGACCATTTTCTGCCGGCGCTCGAGAGCCGGCTCTATTCCGCAAGCGCCACCGAGATTTCCCAGGCGCTTTCGATGGTCCTGATCGATGGATTGCCCGACGCCAGGAACAATCAAAAACTTAGGGAATTGCTGGAAGCCTATTTTCTGTCGATCTCGACAGATGGTGATAGCGCCGTCAAGTTGTCTGACGATTATTATGCAATTTTACACAGCGATGAAGGGGCTCTGGAAGATATCCAGCGCGACATCAGCCAGTTGCTGGCTGACAATTGCCCTGAAGGAGCCCCCACAAAGACCGAAATGTGGCGGGTCAGCATTGGCAAAACCGAGTTGCCGATTGCCGATGTCGCCCGTGCCGTGGCGTTCACGCTGAAAAAGTTTGCCACCGAAAATCCCAGAACCATCAAAATTGGTAATATCGACGACGCTGTTGAAACATTGCTGCAAACGACGGTGTCCCGGGTTCTTGAGGTGCGCAAGACCCTGGAAAAGAAAATGTTCCGACTCGTTTTCCAGCCGGTGGTTCGCCTGACTTCCGGCCAGATTCATCACGTCGAAGCGTTGATGCGGGTGGGCGACGCGGCCTCGCCTGCCGATTTCGTCGCCTTCGCCGAGGGAATTGGGTTGAATTCAGACCTTGATCTAATGGTTTTGCAGTCGGTGCTCGATTTATTGCGCGACGCTCAGGCCAGAAAGGTAGCGGTGCCCGATGTCGCGGTCAATATTTCCGGAGTATCTCTCGCCAGCAAGATATTTCTTGATCAGTTTGATAAGATTCTCCACCCCTACGCGGATGTCTCCAAAAAGTTGCTGATCGAGGTCACCGACATTTCAGATGTCAATGATTTGACCTTGTTGAAGGCGGGGCTGACGCGTCTGCGCAAGACGGGGATACGCCGCTGCCTCGACGATGTCGGAGGTGGTTCGTCTTCCTTCATGTCGCTCAACGAACTTCACGTCGATTTCGCCAAACTCGACGGCGAGTTGGTCGCACTCGCGATGCGAGACGTCAAGGGGCGGACAATTCTGCACTCGATCATTCAGATTTGCGGCCACCTCGGCACATTGGTCATCGCCGAACAAGTCGAGACCGAGGACCAACGCCTGTTCTTACGCAACGCCGGCGTGCCGCTGGGTCAGGGCTACCTTCTGGGACGCCCAAGCGCCAACCTGCCGGTCATGGAAGCATCGGCCTGAGAGCGAGTCGCGGCGCCCCCGTTCCCGCCTTTCCCGACCTGCGAACGTGGGGCGTGGGCAGTAGCCTCCGCCCCCGCGTTCGGGATGCGCACTCAGACCCGGGCGTCGAAATGCTGGCCCCGGTTCGGATCGGAAGAACCGTTCTTGACGGTTTGCAGGGCCATGGTCACGACGTCGGCGTCGGTTTTGGCTTGGCGCTTGAGTGCTGAAAGCCCCACCGCTTGCTGGCTACCGCCAGCCCGCATGATCAGGGCTGCTCCGGGATCAGTTGTGACGTCCATGGCATGTTCTCCGCCAGTTGGAAACGGCGCTTCAGCGCCAATGTCCATTCTGCACACCTCACCTTCCAGCCGCAACCGAAAATGAGCCCCGGCTTCCGGCCGGTAATGGCAGCCGATGGCACGAGAGGTCATCACGGATTCGAAGGGATGATGGAATGGTGCCCAGGGACGGAGTTGAACCGCCGACACGGGGATTTTCAGTCCCCTGCTCTACCAACTGAGCTACCTGGGCATCCGGTGCCGGGGACCGCTGCTGCGGAACCGGCTTTGGTGGCGAGGCTTATAGGGAATATCTGGGACGCTGTCCAGCGTTACCCACGGGAAAGCGATCAGATTTCGTCATCGGTGCCGGATTGAAGCGCGGCATCCTCGCCGGGGAGGCGATAGGCTTCGCCGAACCAGCGGCCGAGATCGACGTCGCGGCAGCGTTTCGAGCAAAAGGGGCGGAACTCATGCACCACCGGGCGCCGGCAAATCGGACAGCGAGGGGCGGCAGAGGCTGGGGTCACGACAACAACTCCGTCAGAGGCGGGCCGCGCCGGGCGCGGGTCAACTCGACCAGTCCGAGCTTCGAAAGGCCATAAACCTCGGTCTGCACCGGATCGCCGCGCACCGCCGCCGCGAGCGCCGCCAGCAGGCGCTCGCCGTCGCCGCGCTTCGGCATCGAGAGGAAATCCACCACCACGATGCCGCCGAGATTGCGCAGGCGAAGCTGCCGGGCGACCTCCGTTGCGGCCTCCAGATTGACCGCCAGCGGATTGCCGCGCTCCCCGCCATTGACGTCGATGGCGACCAGCGCCTCGGTGGGCTCGATCACCAACCCGGCGCCGCCGGAAAGCGCCACCTGTGGCCGGGCCAGTGCCGCGATCTGCCCCTCGAGATCGTGACATTCGTAAAGACGCCCGGCGTAAAGACGCCCGGAGACGGCTTCCAGGCGCGGCGCAAGGTCGGGGGCTGCCAGGGCGCACCAACTCTGGAACGCCCCCAGCCAGCCGGCTGGCGCCTCCACGGCGACGCGGGCCAGCGGTCTGGTCCCCAAACCGATCACCGCCCGCATGGCGGCGTCGGCACCTGGAGTGAGACAGCCGGGAGCGCCCCCCTGCCCCGCCCGCCGTTCCAGATCACGCCAGCACAGAGCCAGCGACTCCGATTCGGCTTCGATCAGGGCATCCTCGGTCAGGGCTTCGCTGCCCGAACGGGCGATCCAGCCATCGCCGACCGTGAGCGCCTGGAGTCGCTTGGTCAGCGCCTCCCGCACCGCGCCGCCGCCCAGCCTCTTGGACACCGTGACGCCGCGCCGAAACGGTACGTGAACGAGAAAGCGGCCGGGCAAGGAGATGTCCATGGCCAGAGTCGGCCCTTTCCCGCCCACCGCCTCGGCCTTGACCTGAACCAGCACCGCCTGTCCGCAGCGCAGCACGGTGCCGATGGCGGTGCCCGGTTCGGGCCGGGCGCGGTTGGACAGCCGGACATCGGCGATCCCGAGCAAACCGGCCTTGCCGGTGCCGAGATCGATGAACGCGGCGTTGAGGCCAGCGGCGATGCGCTCGACCCGGCCCAGCCAGACCGATCCGGCCTGGGGCGCGACGCGGTCATCGCGGTCGATGTGCAAATCGGTGAGCCGCCCGGATTCGACCACCGCCGCCCGCAACCGGCGGTCCTCCCGGTGGATCAGCAATTCGGCGGTCACGGCGTCCTGCCGAAGCAAACTGCGGCGCGCTCACACGCCGCTGGGCGTCGCCGGCACGAGGGCGGCGGCGGCATCACGGCAACCGCACGCCAAAGCCGCCGAGCAGGCCCCCAAGCTCGAACAGCGGCAAGCCGACGATGTTGCTGTAGGAACCGCCGATCTTGCGCACCAGGGCGGCGGCCCGACCCTGGATGGCGTAGCCGCCGGCCTTGCCCTGCCACTCCCCCGAGGCGAGATAGCACGCGATCTCATGCGCGCTCAGCACCTTGAAGGTGACCTCGCTCTGGACCAGCCGTTCCAGTGTCCGGCCATCGGGGCCATGCAGCGCGACGCCGCCATAAACCCGGTGCCGCCGGCCCGAGAGCAACTCGAGGCAGCGGCGGGCCTGGGCTTCGGTCTCGGCCTTAGGCAGAATGCGCCGGCCGCAGGCGACCACGGTATCGGCCCCCAGCACCAGGGCGCCGGGATGCCGGGCCGCGACGCACAGCGCCTTGGCCCGCGCCAGCCGCGCGGCGTGCTCGGCCGGCAGTTCTTGTTTGAGGGGAGATTCGTCGATGTCGGCGGCATCGACCACCGCCGGAACGATGCCGACCTGACGCAACAGCTCGACCCGCCGCGGCGAAGCCGAAGCGAGTACCAAAGGCGGCTCGGCCACCATGTCCGCCATCATGTCCGGCCGGACTACTTGAACCGGAAGGTGATGCGGCCCTTGGTCAGGTCGTAGGGCGTCATTTCGACATTGACGCGATCACCAGCCAGCACGCGAATGCGGTTTTTGCGCATCTTGCCGGAGGTATGCGCCAGCACCTCGTGTTCGTTATCGAGCTTGACCCGAAACATGGCGTTGGGCAACAACTCCATCACGGTCCCCGAGAACTCAATCAGATCTTCTTTCGCCATGGAACCCCGGACTTCCCCCTTGAAAAACGGCCCCATAACTGCGGCGCATTTCCGCGCGGGTCAAGGGGATTCTCCGGAAATGATCTCGGCCTGCCGATATCCCTGGGCATAAAGCAGACCGGTCAGGTCGGCGTGGTTCAACCGGGTGCGCGCCAGTCTGGCCACGGCGGGGTCGGCGTGATAGGCGACGCCGAGTCCGGCGATCTCCAGCATCGGCAGATCGTTGGCGCCGTCGCCCACCGCCAGCACGCTCCGCAGCGGCAGGCGGCGCTGAACCACGGTGCGGACCAGGACATTGGCCTTGGCGTCGGGATCGAGAATCGGTTCGATGATCTTGCCGGTGAGTTTGCCGTCCAGGGTCTCGAGCTGGCTGCCGAAATCGGCATCGAATCCGGCCATTTTCGCGACCTTGATGGTGAAGAAGCGGAAGCCGCCCGAAACCAGCATGCACCACGCCCCATGCTTGCGCATGGTCCGCACCAGCGACAGCGCCCCCGGCATCAGCTCGACGGCCGCCGCCACCTCGTCGAGGGCGGTATAGGACAGCCCCTCCAGCATGGCCACCCGGGTGCGCAGCGCGTCGGCGAAATTCAGGTCCCCGGCCATCGCCCGCCGGGTGATGTCGGCGATCTCCTCGCCCACTCCGGCCAGCTTGCCCAGTTCGACCAGGGTTTCCTGGCGAATGATCGTCGACTCCATGTCGGAGAGCAGCAGCCTCTTGCGGCGATCGAGGGTGCGCTGGGCGATGACGTCCACCGGCGCGCTCCCGATCGCGAGCGAGGCGGCGGCGGCGGCCTGATCGCTCGAGCCCAGAAACTCGATGTCGCAGGCCGTTCCCGGCGCCAGCCAGTCCGGCCGGGCGCTGTCGATGCCGAGCCCGGCGAGCGAGTCGCGCACGGCGCCGACCAGCGATGGCTCAAGCGCGGACTCCGGGCCCGCGATCAGGGTCAGAACGGCTTCCATGGCCAGGACACGATCACTCCCATAAAGGATTCGAAACGATACCGTCGGCCAGCTTCGGTTCGAACCAGGTGGATTTCGGCGGCATGATCTCGCCGGCATCGGCGACCGCCACCAAGTCTTCCATGCGGGTGGCAAAGAGGGCGAAGGCCACCGCCATCTCGCCGCTGTCGACCCGGCGCTCCAACTCGCCCAGGCCGCGCTTGCCGCCGACGAAATCGATGCGCTTGTCCTTGCGCAGATCGGTGATGCCCAGCACCGGCCCGAGCAAGCGGTCGGAAAGCAGGCTGACATCGAGCCGCGCCACCGGCTCGCTGACCGGCGGCAACGGCTTCTTCAGACCGAGCCGATACCACTGGCCGGGCAGGTAGAGGCTGAACTCGCGGGCAGTGCGCGGCCGGGCCAGTTCCGCCACCGGCTCGACGGTAAACTCCCCGTCCAGCGCCGCCAGGAACGACTCACGGGTCAGGCCGTTGAGATCGCGGACCACCCGGTTGTAGTCGAAGATTTTCATCTCCGGGATCGGGAAGCTGACCACCAGGAACGACTCGTGGACCGACGCCTTGGTCGCGCCCGGCCGCGAACGCCGCGCCTGGGCCACCCGCATCGCCGCCGCCGAACGGTGGTGGCCGTCGGCAATGTAGACCGAGGGGAACGAATCATAGGCCCGGGTGATCGCCTCGATATCGGCGGCGCCGTCGATCACCCACAGGGTATGAACGATGCCGTCATGGGCGGTCACCGAGAAGGCCGGCGGCGCGGCGGTCACCGCGGCCAACACCTTCGAAATCGCGTCGTGGGCGGGATGGGCCAGCAGCACCGGGCCGGTCTGGGCGTTGACCGTCTCGACCTGCCGCACCCGGTCGTCTTCCTTGTCCTGACGGGTCAGTTCGTGCTTGCGGACGCGGTTGGCCTCGTAGGCCGCCACCGAAGCCGCCGCGACGATGCCGGTCTGGACATGGGCGCCCATGGTCAGGCGATAGGCGTAATAGCAAGGCGCGGCGTCGCGCTTGAGAATGCCGGCGGCGATGGTGCGCTGAAGATTCTCGGCGCCCTTGGCGTAAACCTCGGGAGCGTAAAGCGAAACGCCCGGATCGAGATCGATCTCGGGTTTCGAGATGTGCAGGAAGCTCCAGGGCTTGCCCGAAGCCAGCACCCGCGCCTCCTCGGAGTCGAGGACATCGTAAGGCGGGGCGGCAACCGCGGCGGCATGCTGCGCCAACGGACGGAGACCGGCAAAAGGACGGATGAGCGTCAAAGGCATCGGGAGATCCGGATCAGGCTGAGAGAATCGACTCCGACTTCTACCAGCCCGCCCCGCCCCCGGCAACCTGTTCAGACCGGGGGGACAGGGTAATCGGGTGAAGGCGATGACCGCCGATACTGCCTGGCGCGCGGCTTCCGGCGTGGTGATCGAGGTGAACCCGGAATGAAGTCATCCTGATTCGGGGTGGTCACCAAGCGGTGACATCGGGCAGTATCGCCGCCATGCCCTCCCCCGCCCTTCACGCCTTCGCAGATCAAGCCGCCGCCCGGCCCGGCGCGGTGCTGGTGGTGGGCGGGCCGACGGCGTCGGGGAAGTCGGGACTGGCGCTGGAGTTGGCACGGCGACTGGGCGGTGTGGTGATCAATGCCGACAGCATGCAGGTCTATCGCGAACTCTCGGTGTTGACCGCCCGTCCCGGTCCGGAGGCGCTGAAGGCGGTGCCGCACCGGCTTTATGGCGTGCTGCCGGCGTGCGAGGCCTGTTCGGTGGCGCGCTGGCTGGGAATGGCGCTGGAGGACATTGCCGCGAGCCATCGGGCCGGGGCACTGCCGGTGGTGGTCGGCGGCACCGGGTTGTATCTGCGGGCGCTGATGCTCGGACTTTCGGAGTTGCCGGAGATTCCCCCCGGGATTCGCGCCGCCGCGCGGGACAGGCTGGAGGCCATCGGCCCAGCGGCGCTGCACGCCGAACTCGCCCTGCGCGACTCCGCCACCGCCGCCCGGCTCAAGCCCGGCGACCGTCAGCGGATCGTGCGGGCCTGGGAGGTGCTGGAGGCCACCGGCCGGACGCTTTCGGACTGGCAGCGCGGCGATAGCGGCACCCCACCGCCGGGGCTGAACTTCTCAACCATCGTGCTCGCCCCGCCGCGCGCCGCGCTCTACGACTCGTGCGACCGTCGCTTCGACGCCATGATCGCGGCCGGCGGACTGGAGGAGGCGCGGGCGCTGGAGGCGCTGAACCTCGCCTCCGCCCTGCCCGCGCTCAAGGCCCTGGGCGTGCCGGAGTTGCGCCGTCATCTGGCCGGAGAACTGGGCCTCGAGGCGGCGGCGGCGCTGGCCCGGCAATCGACCCGCCGCTACGCCAAGCGGCAGGTGACATGGTTTCGCCACCAAGTGATCGGCAAGGCCGAACCGCTGCTGGTCGTCGAGTCGCCCTGATCAGGCCCGGCCGTGGACGCGCCGCCGCATCTGGCGGGCGAAACGCACCGGCGACGGCATCATGCCCAGCAGCTTGCCGAAGCCGCCGAACTGTGCCGCCGAACGCCCGACGCTGGTCACCGTCTTCAGCGACCGGTCGAGAAAGCTCCAGGTGCCGGCATGGTCTTCCGACTCGTCGCCGAGCCAATACAGCAAAGTCGCGCTGTAGATCGCGGCCAGCATCGCCCGCTTGGTGTAATAGCTGAAGTCGGTGGCGCTATCGCCGATGGTCTGCCAGATTTCATCGACGGTCTGAGACAGCAGCTTGGCCGCCAGCGGCGCGTGATGGGGCAGCGCCAGCCAGATCAGCCAACTCCGCACGGCCTCGCGATGTTCGCCCAGCACCTCGAGCCGCAAACGCACCGCCAGCGCCACCCGTTGGCCGGCATTCAATCTGGCGGTGTTTTCGGCGGCATAGCGCGCGGTCATGCGCCGGTCGGCCCAGTCGGACAGCCAGGGCGCCAGATCGGCGATGCCGCCCGGACACGCCCGCCGCGCCTCCTCGGCGCTCACCCCCGCCGCCCGCGCGGCGCCGCGCAAGGCATGATCGGTCCAGCCATCGAAAAGCACGTTGGGCAGCGTCGCCTCAAGCAGCGCGTCTTTCAAGTCTATGAGGTCCATGGCCGATAATCCCCGTCAGACGTCGTCGTCCGAGTCGCAATAATCCTGATAGCGGAAGTCCGCCGACTCGCTGTCGAAACACAGAAGCCGTGTGTCGTGCATGCGATCAATGTAGAGGATGCCGTCGAGATGGTCGACCTCGTGCTGCATCACCCGCGCCTGGAAGCCGCTTGCCTCGCCCTCGACCGGGGTGCCGTCGGGCCGGATGCCGCGAAAAGCGATGCGCCTGAAGCGCGGCACCAGCCCGCGCAGCCGCGGCAGCGACAGGCACCCCTCCCAGCCCAGCGACAGATGATCGTCGAGCGGCTCGATTTCGGGATTGATCAGCACGGTCTCGGGAATTTCGTCGCCGTCTCCGCGGTCGGACGGAACGCGGAAGACGATGACCCGCTGTTCGGCGAAAATCTGCGGCGCCGCCAGCCCGACTCCGGGCGCTGCGCGCATGGTCTCGCTCATGTCCGCGACCAGGCGCCGCAGCTCCTGATCGCCGAAATCGGACACCGGCCGCGCCGTCCGGCGCAACACCGGCTGACCCATGAGGGCTATCTTCTGTATCGTCATGGCTTCCGGATCAACTTTATCTATATCTATGAGCACTAGATGGGCGAAAACCGCTCCGATGGCAACGGCGTATCCCGGGTCAGGGCCGCGAAATCGATTTTCTCGCGCCCGCCGCCTCGCCGCCCTTTCATCGACGGTGGGAGTGTGCTAGACAGCACGTCCGCCTAGGGAACGCCATGGTGGCGTTTCGCTGTGTCGCAACAACAGCCAAGGGGTGACGGAATACCGTGCAAGTTCTGGTCAGAGACAACAACGTCGATCAAGCCCTGCGCGCGCTCAAGAAGAAGATGCAGCGCGAGGGAATCTTCCGCGAAATGAAACTTCGCCGGAATTACGAAAAGCCGTCGGAAAAGCGGGCCCGTGAAAAGGCCGAAGCCGTCCGCCGCACGCGCAAGCTGTTGCGCAAGCGTATGGAACGTGAGGGCTTCTAGTCTCCCAGCCCGTCCCAGAGTGCCTGTGAATGGCCGGCCGGCTTTGCTGGCGTGGTGAGTGTGGGCTGTCGCCAGGGGTTTGTACGTGACACCGGACCCGTTGGGTCCGGTGGTTTTTTGTGTTCATTGGGCCGAAAGTGCTCAGTAAGAACTTTCCCCTGCTGGGCAAATCTGCGATACTCGTTCCCGACCGGGTAGGCGCCCGAAGCGAGCGCTGCAACCTCGAGCGGGTAGACAATTGAGCGGGCAGACAATGGGGAGTGAGCCGTTCATGAGCATGCTCAGAGGCCTGTTTCTAGGGCTGACCATCGCCTGCTCGCTCTTGGCTGAAACCCCCGGTCCGGCCCATGCGGAAACCATCCTCACCCTGGGGATCGTCCTTGGGAAGAACTCGCATTACGGCGTTGCCGCTTCGGTGCTGGCCGATGAGGTGGCGAGGCTGACGGAAGGCCGGTTCCGCGTCGAAATATTTCCCGATGGCGCCCTCGGTGGCGAACGGGAGATGGTGGTCGGAACCCAGCTCGGCACGGTGGATATGGTGATCGTTTCCACCGGTCCGGTGGGCAATTTCGTCCCTGCGACCCTGATCACCGACATCCCATTTCTGTTCAGAGACTACGCGCACGCCCGATTCGTGCTCGACGGCCCGATCGGTCAGGGGATTCTCGCCGAGTTTCCCGAGCACGGCCTGATCGCGCTGGCCTGGGGGGAGAACGGCTTCCGCCACATCACCACCAGCGGCACGCCGGTGACCAGCCCCCGCGATCTCGCCGGCCTGAAGCTGCGGACCATGCAAAACAGCGTTCACATGCGCGCTTTCAAGGCTCTGGGAGTCAATCCGATGCCGATGCCGGCTCCCAATGTCTACGCCGCTCTCCAGTCCCATGTCGTGGACGGTCAGGAGAACCCGATTCCGGCGATTCTCGACCTGAAACTTGCCGAGGTTCAAAAGTACCTGTCCCTGACCGGCCATGTTTACTCTCCGGCGCTGACCCTGATGGCGCCGCGACTTTGGAAATCCCTCTCGGACTCCGATCGCGCGCTCTTCGGCCAAGCCGCCAGGGCTGCGGCCGCCGCCATGCGCGCGACGGTCAACCGTCAGGAGAAAGAAGGGTTGGAGAGCCTGCGCGCCAGCGGCATGACGGTGATCGACGGCATCGACAAGGACGGATTTCAGGCGGCGATGGCCCCGGCCTACGCCGAATACGCCCACACCTTCGGCCAGGAGCGGATCGACAGCATCCGCAACGCCCGCCCCTGATTCCGCCGGTCTCGCCTTATACCATTTTTCGCTGATGAGCCCCCCCCCCCCCATCAGCGAAACCTCACTTGCCGGCGCCGGCATCCGCCGGCTTGGCTCCGCCGCATCGGCGGCGCGGCGGCAGTCGCCGCCGATACCAAATCCCGATCGGTTACCCTCAGTGGGATTTGGTATTACTTGGAAACCCAATCCCGGGCCAATCTCTGCGCCTCGGCGATCTCGGTCGGAGTCATGGCTCTGGTCAGGTCGCCGCGCAGCCGGATGGCTCTCCGATCCCCTCGGCTTGCCGACAGGTTCAGCCACATGTGGGCCTTTATAAAGTCCTGCAAGGCCCCAACACCTTCATAATACATAAGGCCAACCAAATACTGGCAATTGGCATCGCCCCGCTCGGCCGCTTCCAGGCAGTGCTTCGGGTCATCGGCAGCATTCACCACCGGTTCCGCGCGCTCTCTGGCCGCCGGTTCCTTGCTCACTTCGGATGCGGCCCCGAAATCTTCCTTGGACAGGTGGCTTTCCTGCTCCGCAAGTCTCCGCCACCATCTCGTTTCCTTGGCCTGATCGCGAGACATCCCCCGGCCATCGCTACTGGAACTCCAATGGGCGCTCCTCACCGCGTCGTCGCTTTGGCCGACGACCTTGCGATACCATTTCTCAGCGTCGGCGTAGCTCTGGGCGACCCCCAAGCCCCGCTCATACATGAAGCCAATGTGATACTGGGCGACGGCGTGCCCCTGCTCCGCCAATGGGCGCCACAGGCGAAGCGCGGTCGCGTAATCCTCTTGCCGGTAGGCGGCCACACCCTCGTCAAAGGGCGCCAGCCCGGCCGAAATCGCAGGCCCCATGGATAAAACCAGGAAAACCAGAGCGACCGAGATGGTGCGTCTCATTCCTTCATTCCCAACAGCGCCCGAACGGCCTTCAACAGAAGGATGTTGGCAAAGGACTGTGAAACAAAAAAGGGTAAGAACCTCAATGACCGGTGCAGGCCCAAACACTGACCTTGCAACCTGCGCCATGAGTGCTGCAATTCCTCACCGCCCGGTGCTTGACATGGTCGCGATTGCGATCGGTGGCCCACCCCCAGATGCCGTTTTGACCGACAGCGTAAGCGGCGCAGGTTTTCCAGAACTCGGTGACGATCGAGCAACCGGCACCACCGCATTTCGACAGGGCCGAACGGTTTGCCGCCGACTGGCTTGGAAGATTGACCGCCCAGCCAAAACCGCCCGTGCTGTCGCTATGAGCCAGCGCCCCATAACTGCCGCCGGCCGACGCCGGAACAGCGACCAGCGCGAACATCGACGCCACGAGCGAAGCCATGATCAATGTGCGACTTACCATCAACGTATTCCTTCCATCCTGGCCGCCCCGCGCCGCCATAAAAAACCGTAAAAACCCGGAAGCACTCAGTAGATAAGCTCGTCCTCGCCCTTGCCCTCGGAAATGACGATTTCACCGCGGGCAGCCAGATCCTTGGCCAACTGAACCATGTACATCTGAGCTTCATCGACATCCTTCAACCGCACCGGCCCCATCGCCGCCATGTCTTCGCGCAGGATCTTGCCGGCGCGCTCCGACATGTTGGTGAAGAAGAGATCGCGCAGGGTTTCCGAGGCGCCCTTGAGCGCCGTCGCCAACTTGCCTTTATCCACGGCGCGCAGCATGCCCTGAACACCGCCGGGATCGAGTTTGCCCAGATCCTCGAAGGTGAACATCAACGACTTGATCCGCTCGGCGCTGTCGCGGTTGCGCTCTTCCAGGGCGGCCATGAACCGATGCTCGGTGGGGCGGTCGAGGTTGTTGAAGATTTCCGCAAGCATTTCATGGGAGTCTCGGCGGCTGGTGCGGGCAAGGTTGGCCATGAACTCGGTCCTCAGCGTGCGTTCGACGTCGTCAAGCACTTCCTTCTGCACCGCCTCCATGCGCAACATGCGCATGATGACTTCCATCGCAAAACTTTCCGGCAGAATCGTCATGACCCGGCTGGCATTTTCCGGCCGGATCTTCGACAGAATCACCGCCACCGTCTGCGGATATTCATTCTTGAGGTAGTTGGCCAGAACGTTCTCATTGACGTTGCCCAGCTTGTCCCACATCGTGCGGCCGGAAGGACCGCGGATGTCCTCCATGATCGCGTCGACCTTGTCTTTCGACATGGTCTTCAGCAGCAGGCGCTCGGTGCTGTCGTGGGTACCGACCACCGACCCGGTGGCCGACATCTGCTCGGCGAACTCGACGAACAGGCGCTCGATCAAATTGGCGCTGACCGTGCCGAGATTGGCCATGGTCTGCGACAGTTCCCTGATCTCCTCGTCATCCATGTGCTGAAACAGCTTGGCCGCGTGCTCTTCGCCCAAGGATAGCATCAAAATCGCGGCTTTTTCCGGACCGGTCAGGGTGCGATAATCTTCCCGAACGCGCAACGCCATGGCCCACTCCAGCAGCTAGAAAAACGAGACAATCACCAGATCCGCCATGGGAGTCCGTTATCACGGATACCAATCCGCAAAGGACTGGTCAAACGTATAAATCGATCTGTTGTCCGCGGTGAACCGATTCCGAAATCGTGCGCACAATATTTTGTTTGTTGACGATGACGTTCTCATTCCTCTTTTGATCAGCCGCCTCGTCTTCCCGCGGGAACCGCTCCAATTTTTCCTGAAGTTCCTGGTTCGCCACCTGATGGCGCTGCTGACGGAGCTGGGGAGAAATCACGCCGCTGACGATCATGGCCTCCTCCGTCTCCAAGAAATTTTCACAAAGCCGACCCGCCGAAACCCAGCCGACCGCATATCAATCATATGGCGAAATCGCAAGGCCCGTCAACCCGCCCGGCCAAACCGGATTCGGGTGGCGGAATTACTTGACGCCGCGCCGCTCGCACCCCTCATCTATCCCAGTCCTGGAGATGTGACATGAACCTGATGATCCCCTTGTTCTTCGGTGTGGTGGCGTTTCTGCTCGCCCGGTCGAACCATCCGGGGATCGGGATGCTGATCGGCGCCTTGGTAATCGCCTGGATGGTGGCGGCGCCGTTTCTGGAAAACGCCGTTTCCTCCTATCACTATCCCCATCGGCGCCCGCCACCGCGCCGTCCGCGCAAACGCCCGTGATTTCGTCCGCCGCCCCTTGAACCGGAGCGCCCGCCGCTCAATTTGTCAGGATGTGCCTGGCTGTCAGGATGTGCCTGGACGTGCCGAGTCCGGGCCAAGGGCCGGGCCAAGGGGAGGTGTCCCATGATGACGCTCCGTTCGATCCTTCATCCGCATGTTCCGCACTTCGTCACCTGGACGTGGTCCGAGCAGGAGCTTACCGGCCTGCTGGTCACCCTGGTCTTGTTGATGGCCATGTTGTTGCTGAGCTGACCCGCTGGCGCACCCCAACAGGAGGAAGGCTTCCTTGTTCGATCGCTCGAGTTTTCCGCTCTGAATGGTTGCTGAGCGGACGGAAAGCCGATAAATAAGGCACGACCGCTTCGCGGGTCGTTAACCATATTTTAGCTGTCCGCGCGGCGCCGTCCGGATACTTCAGACCTGATTCGAGTCAGGAAAGAGTTCAAAAAATGCGCAAATCGGCGATCGCGGTTCTTCTGGTGGTGGTGCTCGGCAATCTCGGTGTTTGGGCGCTGGCGAACCGGCCGGTCAGCGAACGGCCATGGGCGGGCGTGATCAGCGGCGTCGGCGTCAGCCCTTATCAGGCCAGCCAGAATCCGATGCAGGGCGACACGCCCCAGCCCGACGACATCGACCGCGACATGAAGCTCTTGAAGGGCAAGGTCAAGAGCATCCGCACCTACAGCGCCATCGGCAATGTCGATCTGGTGCCGGCGATCGCCGCCAAATACGGCATTGCGGTGACGGCGGGGGCCTGGATTCAGGGCAAGCCCGAGATCGACGAGCCCGAAATCGCCAATGTCATCCGGGTCGCCCGGGCCAATCACAATGTCCGCCGGGTGATCGTCGGCAACGAAGCGATCCTGCGCACCGACGTCACGGTCGCCCAGGCCATCGACTACATCAAGCGGGTCAAGCGGAAGATCGACGCGCCGGTGTCGACCGCCGAGCCCTGGCATGTCTGGCTGTCCCATCCCGAACTGGTGGAAGCGGTCGATTTCATCGCCGTGCACCTGCTGCCCTACTGGGAAGGCGTGCCGCTGGATCAGTCGGTCGATTACTCGATGCAGCGCTACAACGAGTTGAGCGCCAAGTATCCCGGCAAGCACATCCTCATTTCCGAAATCGGCTGGCCCAGCGACGGCCCCTGGCGGCGCGGCGCCGAGGCCTCGCTGGTCAATCAGGCCAAGTTCACCCGCACCTTCCTCAACATCGCGACCAAAAATCATCTCGACTATTATATCATGGAGGCGTTCGACCAGCCCTGGAAGCGCACGCTCGAGGGCGCCGCCGGCACCTCCTGGGGCTTGTGGGATGCCTACCGTCAACCCAAGTTCCCGATGGCCGGGGACATCGTCGAGGTGCCGGAATGGCCGGTTCTGTGCGCCATCGCCACCGCGCTGGCCTTCCTGCCGATGTTCTGGTTCGTCACCACCCGACCCGATCTGCGGCGGATCGGGCAGGTGTTCTATGCCGGCCTGATTCAGGCGGTGGCCTCGGTGCTGGTCTGGACCGCCACCGAGGCCATGACCTCGGGTCTGGCCACCAGCACCGAAATCGCCTGGGGCGTGCTGATCTTCGCCCAATTGCTGCTACTGGGGGTGTTGCTGATCGACGGTCTGGAACTGACCGAAGTCCTGTTCCGCCGGCGCTTCGACCGTAAATTCGAGCCGGTGACCACTCCGGCCGCCGCCGACGCGCCGATGGTCTCGATTCACGTCCCCTGCTACAACGAGCCGCCGCACATGGTGATCGAAACCATGAAGGCGCTGGCGAAGCTCGAATATCCGAATTTCGAAGTCCTGATCATCGACAACAACACCAAGGACGAGGCAGTCTGGCGGCCGCTGGAGGCCGCCTGCGCCCAGTTCGGCCGGCGTTTCCGCTTCTTCCACCTGCCCAACTGGCCGGGCTACAAGGCCGGGGCGCTGAATTTCGGCCTGGAGCAGACCGCGCCCGAGGCCGAGTTCGTGGCCGTGATCGACAGCGACTATCAGGTCACCCCCGACTGGCTGGCCGGCACCATCCCCTTCTTCGAGAATCCCCGGGTCGGCTTCGTGCAGTCGCCCCAGGACTACCGGGAGTGGGAGGACGATACCTTCAAGCGCATGACCAACTGGGAATATGCCGGCTTCTTCCACATCGGCATGGTCCAGCGCAACGAGCGCAACGCCATCATTCAGCACGGCACCATGACCATCATCCGCAAAACCGCGCTGGAAGAGGTCGGACGCTGGGGCGAATGGTGCATCACCGAGGATGCCGACCTCGGCCTGCGGCTGTTCGAGCATCGCTACAAGTCGGTCTACATGCCTCACAGCTTCGGCAAGGGGTTGGTTCCCGACAGCTTCTCCGGCTACAAGACCCAGCGCTTCCGCTGGGCCTACGGCGCGCTTCAGATCATGAAGCGTCATTGGCGCGAGTTCCTGCCCGGCGCGAAAAGGCTGACCTTCGGCCAGAAGTACCACTTCATCACCGGCTGGCTGCCCTGGATCGCCGACGCCGCCCACCTGGTGTTCGGCGCCGCCTCGATCGTCTGGTCGGTCGGACTGCTGGCCCTGCCGAAATATTTCGAATTTCCGCCCACCGTCTTCCTGGTGCCGACCCTGGCGGTGTTCTGCTTCAAGGTCACCGCCAGCCTGTGGCTCTACGAGGCGCGGGTGAAATGCGGCTTCTGGGACAAGGTCGGCGCCGCCATCGCCGGCATGGCGCTGACCCACACCGTCGGCCGCGCGGTCTGGCAGGGCATCTTCACCTCGGGACGGCCATTCGTGCGCACGCCCAAGTGCGAGAACCAGCCGGCGCTGATCCAGGGCTTGCTGATGGCCTCGGAAGAGGTGTCGCTGATGCTCGGGCTGTGGCTCGCCGCCTTTGCCATCGTGCTGGTGTTCGGTCACGAGAACCGCGACGCCTTCCTGTGGTCCGGCTTGCTGGTGGTGCAGTCCCTGCCCTACTTCTCCGCCCTGATCACCTCGATGATCAACGTCTTCCCCGACATCACCCCCTGGCGCCGCCGCGCCACCTCCGAGCCCGCGGAAGCGGCCAATTGATCGGTTTCCAAAGGCCGGCGGCCTTTGGCGGGTCCAGGGTAGAGCCCTGGCCTTGCCTTCGGCGACCAAGGGGCTTCGCCCCTGGACCCCACTGGGGCCGCAGGCCCCAGACCCCGTTTCTTCATTCGCAAATGCGAGAGCGGGCTGGCGCAGCCCTGGTGATCCTGGTAATAATCGAGTCGCCATGAACGAAACCTTACCCGCCCCCCTGTCTCCGGTCCGCCCGGCTCGCCGTGCCACGGTCGAGCGGGTCACCCGTGAGACCCGCATCCGCGTCGAGATCGATCTCGACGGCCAGGGTCGCGCCGACATCCGCACCGGCATCGGCTTCCTCGATCACATGCTGGAGCAGATCGCCCGCCATGGCCTGATCGACCTCACGGTCCGCACCGAGGGCGATCTGCACATCGACGGTCACCACACCACCGAGGACACCGGCATCACCATCGGTCAGGCGGTGGCCCAGGCGCTGGGCGAGCGGCGCGGCATCGTCCGCTACGGCCACGCCTACCTGCCGATGGACGAGACCCTGACCCGGGTCGCCATTGATCTCTCCAACCGGCCCTATCTGGTCTGGAAGGTCTCGTTCACCCGCGACAAGGTGGGCGAGATGGATACCGAACTGTTCCGCGAGTGGTTCCAGGCCTTCGCCCAGGCCGCCGGAGCGACGTTGCATCTCGAGACGCTGTATGGCGAAAACAGCCATCATATCATCGAGAGCTGTTTCAAAGGATTGGCGCGGGCGCTGCGCGACGCGGTCGCCATCGATCCGCGACAGGCCGACAGCGTTCCCTCGACCAAGGGAACGCTTGGCGTGCCGAAGCCCCCGAGTTCCTAATCTGCGCTTCGCCTCCGGGGTCCTGACACCCGGGTTTATTTGGAGAGTCTTCCCTGTCTACCGTCGCCATCATCGATTACGGCTCGGGCAACCTGCGTTCCGCGGCCAAAGCGTTCGAGCGCGCCGCGCTCGACGGCGGCCTCGTGCGCGAGATTCTCGTCACGGCCGATGCCGAAACCGTCCGTAAAGCCGATCATATCGTTCTGCCCGGCGTCGGCGCTTTCGCCGACTGCAAGCACGGGCTCGACGCCGTTCCCGGCATGCGCGAGGCGATGGAAGAGGCGGTGCTTCAGCGCGGCCAGCCCTTTCTCGGCATCTGCGTCGGCATGCAGCTGATGGCCGAGCGCGGCTTCGAGCATGGGGTAACCGGCGGGCTGGGCTGGATTCCCGGCGACGTCATGGCGCTGAAGCCCAACGATCCCCGCCTTAAGGTGCCGCATATGGGCTGGAACGACCTGACCCTGCTGCGCCGCCATCATCCGGTGCTGGCCGGGTTGCCGGACCCGATGCATGGCTACTTCGTCCACTCCTTTCACCTGCACTGCACCAACCCCGGCCATCGTCTGGCGGCGGTGGATTACGGTGGCGCGGTGGCGGCGGTGGTCGGCCGCGACAATCTGATCGGCACCCAGTTCCATCCGGAGAAGAGCCAGGCCGTCGGGCTGGCGCTGATCGCCAATTTCCTGCGCTGGCGGCCCTGAACCATGCCCGACGCCATCATCCACGTTGAGCGGGTCGAGAAGCTGAAGCCCGCCGATCTGCACGACCTTGGCGATGCCGCGGATCAGGCAATTCGAGAGGGCGGCGGGTTCGGCTGGCTCGAGGCGCCCTCGCGCGACCTGATGGAGCGGTTCTGGCGCGGCGTGCTGCTGATTTCCGACCGCAGCCTGTTCATCGTCCGGATCGACGGCGTGATCGCCGGCTCGGTGCAACTGGTGCGCCCGCCGCGCAACAACGAGGCCCAGAGTCACGCCGCCACCGTCACCATGTGCTTCGTCGCCCCCTGGGCGCGCGGCCGAGGGCTCGCGCGGCGGCTGATCGAAGCCGCCGAGGCCGAGGCGCGCTGGGCCGGCTTCACGCTGCTGAACGCCGATGTTCGGGCGACTCAGGAAGCGGCGGTCCACCTTTTCGAATCTTTGGGCTTTCTCTGCTGGGGGAGCCATCCCTATTATGCCCGGGTGCGCGGGCAAGCCATCGTCGGCCGTTACTATTACAAGTTGCTGTCGGACGATTCCCAACTGGACGGAAACCGGTAATGATTCTCTACCCTGCCATCGATCTCAAGGACGGCGCCTGCGTGCGGCTGGTGCGCGGCGTCATGGACCAGGCGACGGTGTTCAACACCGATCCCGGCGACCAGGCCCAGGATTTCGAGGAGCAGGGGTTCGACTGGCTGCATCTGGTGGATCTCAACGGCGCCTTCGCCGGTCGTCCGGTCAATGCCGAGGCGGTCGACAAGGTGCTGGCCTCGATCACGATTCCGGTTCAGCTCGGCGGCGGCATCCGCACCATGGAAACCATCGAGGACTGGCTGGAACGGGGCGTCCGCCGGGTGATTCTCGGCACCGTCGCGCTGCACCAGCCGGATCTGGTCAAGCAGGCGTGCCTGCGCTTTCCCGGCCGGATCGCCGTCGGCATCGACGCCCGCGAGGGCTTCGTCGCGGTGTCGGGCTGGTCCGAGTCGTCAACCGTGCGCGCCCTCGATCTGGCGCTGCGCTACGAGGATTGCGGGGTCGCCGCGATCATCTACACCGACATCAATCGCGATGGCGCCATGGGCGGCGTCAATGTCGAGGCCACCGCCGACCTCGCCTTCGCCCTGACCACGCCGGTGATCGCCTCGGGCGGCGTGTCGACACTGGATGATTTGCGGGCGCTCAAAGCCGAGGAGCATACCGGCATCGAAGGCGTGATCGTCGGCCGCGCGCTCTACGATGGCCGAATCGACATCAAAGAGGCGCTCGCCCTGCTTTCGGGAAACCCCGCCTGATGCTGAAAAGCCGCGTCATCCCCTGCCTCGACGTCAAGGACGGCCGAGTGGTCAAGGGCGTCAATTTCGTCGACCTGATCGACGCCGGGGATCCGGTGGAACAGGCGCGGGTCTATGACCGCGAGGGCGCCGACGAACTGACCTTTCTCGACATCACCGCCAGCCACGAGAACCGCGACACCCTGTTCGACGTCGTGCGCCGCACCGCCGAGCAGGTGTTCATGCCGCTGACCGTCGGTGGCGGCGTGCGCGCGGTCGAGGACATCCGTAAGTTGCTGCTCGCCGGGGCCGACAAGGTGTCGATCAACACCGCCGCCGTCAGCCGTCCGGAGCTGGTACGCGAAGCCGCGGAGAAGTTCGGCAGCCAGTGCATCGTGGTGGCCATCGACGCCAAACAGACCGCCCCCGGCAAATGGGGCGTGTTCACCCATGGCGGCCGGCGGGAAACCGGTCTCGACGCCATCGAATGGGCGATCCGGTTGACCGAACTCGGGGCCGGCGAGGTGCTGCTGACCTCGATGGACCGCGACGGCACCCGCTCCGGCTTCGATCTGGAGTTGACCCGCGCCATCGCCGATACGGTCAGAGTGCCGGTGATCGCCTCGGGCGGCGTCGGCACCCTGGATCACATGATCGAGGGCGTCCGCGATGGCCATGCCAGCGCCGTGCTCGCGGCCTCGATCTTCCATTTCGGCATGTTCTCGATCGCCGAGACCAAGACGGCCATGGCCCGCGCCGGCATTCCGGTCCGCCTGCCTCCGGCCAAGGGAGGCGGCAATGACTGACGGCAAGGGCAAGACGACCGGCCCCGAGGTGCTCGACCGGTTGTACAAGACCGTGCTCTCACGCCGGGGCGCCGACCCCGCCAGTTCCTACACCGCCAAGCTGTTCAGCCGCGGCACCGCCAAGATCGCCCAGAAGCTCGGCGAGGAAGCGGTCGAGACGGTGATCGAGGCCATGCGCGGCGACCGGGGCAAGATCGCCGACGAATCGGCCGATCTTCTCTATCATCTGACCGTGCTGTGGGCCGACGCCGGGATCGACCCCGCCGAGGTCTATGCCCGTCTGGCCGCCCGCGAAGGCACCAGTGGCATCGAAGAGAAGAAGGCCCGGAAACAGGGCTGATGCGTTTGTTTTTAGAGCGGAGTCACGCTCCGGGCCGTTTCCGCCCTTTCGCGATCCGCTCTAATCGCCTGCAAGGGAGGCACACCGGTGTCGGATTACGATCCCAACAACATCTTCGCCCGCATTCTGCGCAAAGAGATTCCGTGCAAGAAGGTCTTCGAGGACGATCACGTCCTGGCCTTTCATGACATCAATCCCCAGGCGCCGATTCATGTGCTGGTGATCCCCAAGGGCGCCTATGTCAGCCTTGATGACTTCTCGGCCCGGGCCAGCGACGCCGAGATCGCCGCCCTGATGCGCGCCGTTGCCACCATCGCCCGGCAATTGGGCATCGACGACAGCGGCTATCGCTTCCTGGCCAACAATGGCGCCAATGCCCACCAGGAAGTGCCCCACCTGCACATCCACCTCTTCGGCGGCCGTCAACTGGGTCCGATGCTGAAAAGGTAACGCCGAAGGCCAGGGCGCTGCCCTGGACCCGCCAAAGGCCGGGGGCCTTTGGAAACCCGGGACTTTGGGAGCAAACGATGATCGAGGATAGTTTGCTGGGGCTGAGTGCGGCCGGGTTTCATCGCATCGCTTATACCGATTGGGGCGATCCGGCGGCCGAGCGGGTGGTGGTGTGCGTCCATGGTTTGACCCGCAACAGCCGCGACTTCGACCGCTTGGCCGAAGACCTCGCCGGAAGCGGCGCCCGGGTGGTTTGTCCCGATATCGTCGGCCGGGGGCGCAGCGACTGGTTCGCCTTCCCCGCCCTCTACACCGACCCCCAGTATTTCGCCGACCTGACCGCGCTGATCGCCCGGCTCGGTGCCGCCGAAATCGATTGGATCGGCACCTCGATGGGTGGCCTGTTCGGCATGGTGCTGGCGGCCCAGCCCCAATCGCCGATCCGCCGGCTGGTGCTGAACGATGTCGGCCCCTTCGTGCCCAAGGCGTCGCTGGAGCGGATCGGCGATTATGTCGGCCGCGACCCGATCTTCGAGGATGTCGCCGGGGTCGAGGCTTATCTGCGCTTTCTCTACACCGGCTTCGGCGTCCTGCCCGACGCGTGCTGGTCCGCCATGGCCGAACACGGCCACCGCCTGCGCCCGGACGGACGGCTCGGTCTGGCCTATGACCCCACCATCGGCAACGCCCTCAAGTCCGGAGCGGTCGAGGATATCATGCTGTGGCCGCTGTGGGATCGCATCCGCTGCCCGGTGCTGGTGCTGCGCGGCGCGGACTCCGACCTGTTGCTGCCCGAAACCGCACGGGAAATGGCGGAGCGTGGCCCCAAGGCCACCGTGGTCGACATTCCCGGTACTGCCCACGCCCCAAGCCTGATGGTCGAGCCCCAGATCGCCCTGATCCGCGACTTCCTGTTCGGCTGACCGGCCGTTTGGATGACCGGCCGTTTGGATGACCGGACGGGGCGACTCGGAAAAGCCGGTCAGAACTCGTCGAGATAATTGACGCTTTTCGACAGCAGCTTTTCGATGATCTCGATGGTCTCGTCGATCATCACCAGGGTGCGGTCGAGGGCGTCGGCGGTCTTGTCGTCGAGCGCCTGCTCCATCAAAATCTTGTTGAAAAAGTCGCGGGCATCGGAAAAGTTTTTGCACTCGTTGGCAAGAACATCGCGCGCCGTCAGCGAGCCGGTCAGGGTCAGCGGCGGATCTCCGACGAATTTCCGGCTGATTTCAATGAACGAGGCCAGGGCTTTCATTTTAGCCTGGGTGACCCAGTCGCCGATGTTGGCCGGCAGCATGTCGGTCACCTTGGGCAACCGCTCCTGAATGACGTAAATCAAGCCCTGAATATCGTTGTGATGGCGACGAATCGAGCAAAACTCCAAAAACGCTTTGGGCGGATTATCATTCTTAAACTTTTCCAGCACGCCGATGTCATGACGCAGCTTCCCGGCCATCTGACGGACGAGCAGTGCTTCCTTTTCCTTTTTTTCAGCGTCGGTCAGCGCCATCAGAGGGTCCCATTCCGTCTTAACGTCTTCGGATCACAGCCACCAAGCACCCTTATCGCTAGAAAATACATAGGGATCAGAGCAACACACGGATGCACTGATCATATCACCGGCTCGAAATTCCCGAAAGATGGAAAGTGCCAGTACCCGCAAATTCGTTACGGTTAAATCCTTAGCGCCCCAGAGCCACGCGCCACCCTTGACATGGCCGGCTGGCCCCGTAAAGTTCGCCCTCCCAGAAAACGCCGGTCTGGTCAAGATCATGTCGCCAAACGAATCTCCCGCTTCCCCAGTTGTCGTCACCCTGCCCGACGGTGCCCAGCGCCCGTATCCCGGGCCGGTGACCGGCGCCGAGGTCGCGGCATCGATCAGCAAGAGCTTGGCTAAAGAGGCGCTGGCGGTGCGCGTCGATGGGCAGTTGCGCGACCTCGCCTTCGTCATCGCCACCGACGCGCGGGTGGCCATCGTCGTCCGCGGTGACGAGGACGCGCTGGAGTTGATCCGCCATGACGCCGCCCATGTCATGGCCGAAGCGGTGCAAGCGCTTTACCCCGGCACCCAGGTGACCATCGGCCCGGCGATCGCCAACGGCTTTTATTACGATTTCGCCCGCGCCACCCCCTTCACGCCCGACGATCTGGCGAAGATCGAGGCCAAGATGCGCGAGATCGTGGCGGCCAACCGTCCCTTCACCCGCGAGGAATGGCCGCGCGCCCAGGCCATCGGCTTTTTCGAGGGCAAGGGCGAGAAGTACAAGGCCGAGCTGATCACCGCCCTGCCCGAAGACGCGGCGATTTCGGTCTACCGCCAGGGCGACTGGCTTGATCTCTGCCGCGGCCCGCACCTGCCCGCCACCGGCAAGGTCGGCACCGCCTTCAAGTTGATGAAGGTCGCGGGCGCCTACTGGCGCGGCGACCATCGCAACGAGATGCTGCAGCGCATTTATGGCACGGCGTGGCGTGACGACAAGGAACTCAAGGCCCACCTGACCCAGCTCGAAGAGGCCGAACGCCGCGACCACCGCCGGCTCGGCAAGGAAATGAGCCTGTTCCACCTCCAGGAAGAGGCGGTGGGCAGCATTTTCTGGCACCCCAAGGGCTGGGTGCTGTGGCGGGTGCTGGAAAACTATGTCCGCGACCGCATCGCCGCCGCCGGCTATGTCGAGGTGCGCACCCCCCAGCTGATCGACCGCGTGCTGTGGGAGCAGTCGGGCCACTGGGAGAAGTTCCGCGCCGCCATGTTCACGGCGATCGCCGATGAAGACAAGGTGCTGGCGCTCAAGCCGATGAACTGTCCCGGCCATGTGCAGATTTTCCGCCAGGGCATCAAGAGCTACCGCGACCTGCCCTTGCGCATGGCCGAATTCGGCGCCTGCCACCGCAACGAGCCCTCGGGAGCACTGCACGGCATCATGCGCGTGCGCGCCTTCACCCAGGATGACGCCCACATCTTCTGCACCGAGGATCAGATCACCTCGGAAAGCGTGGCGTTCTGCCGCCTGCTCGAAAGCGTCTACAAGGATTTCGGCTTCACCGACATCTCGGTGAAATTCTCCGACCGGCCGCCGGTGCGCGCCGGCTCCGACGCGGTGTGGGACCGCGCCGAGTCCGCGCTGAAACAGGCGGTCGAGGCCGCCGGCCTGCCCTACACCCTCAATCCCGGCGAGGGCGCGTTCTACGGCCCGAAGCTGGAATTCGTGCTGCGCGACGCCATCGGCCGCGACTGGCAGTGCGGCACCCTCCAGGTCGATTTCGTGCTGCCCGAACGGCTCGACGCCGAATATGTCGGCGAGGATGGCCACAAACACCGGCCGGTGATGCTGCACCGGGCGATTCTCGGCTCGATGGAACGCTTCATCGGCGTGCTGATCGAGCACTATGCCGGCCGCTTCCCGATCTGGCTGGCGCCCCTTCAGGTTGTGGTCGCCACCATCACCAACGACGCCGACGCCTATGGCCGCGAAGTTGCCGCAGCCCTGAAGAAAGCCGGGCTGAGGGTTGAGCTTGACACCCGGAACGAGAAGATAAATCTTAAAGTCCGTGAACATAGCCTTCAGAAGGTTCCGGTGATGGTTGTCGTCGGAAACCGCGAGGCCGAAAACAGGGCGGTGGCCCTGCGCCGGCTCGGTGGCAAGGATCAGGAAGTTCTTGCTCTCGACGAAGCTATCCGTATTCTTCGCGAGGAGGCGCGGTCACCGGCAGGGGATCGTGCAGCCGACAGTCCGTTCTGAACGGGGACCCGTGTCGAGGGCTCCCCTCATCTTTTGAAGGAGGCGTTTCCATAGCCAGGCTACCGAGTGAAGCCCAACCGACCCGGGATGGCCCGCGGGTCAATCGGGAAATCAATGTCCGGAGCGTCCGTCTGGTCGACGCCCAAGGCGAGATGGTGGGAATCGTAGGCATCCGCGAGGCGCTGATCGCGGCCGAGGAGGCTGGGCTGGATCTGGTCGAGATCGCCCCCAATGCCGACCCCCCGGTCTGCAAGATTCTCGACTATGGCAAATACAAATACGAGCTTCAGAAGAAGGCTGCCGAGGCGCGCAAGAAGCAGAAGATCATCGAAGTCAAAGAAATCAAGATGCGTCCAAACATCGATGATAACGACTACGATGTGAAAATGCGCAGCGCCAAGCGCTTCATCGAGGAAGGCGACAAGGTGAAGGTCACCATGCGCTTCCGAGGCCGCGAGATGGCTCACCAGGATCTCGGCATGAATGTGCTGATCCGGGTTCGGGACGATCTCGAAGCCATGGCCAAGGTCGAGCAGATGCCCAAGCTCGAAGGCCGGCAGATGATCATGGTGCTGGCGCCGAAGTAACGGCCCGGTCCAAAAACCATCGGCCTGAACCCACCGGCGCGCCGAACCCTGGCTTGGGGCGCGCCGGTGGGTTTTTGCGTTTTTGGCCCCCGCCCTCAATACCGCCCGTAAATCCCGGTCAGCTTGGCATCGCCCAACCGGTGCTCGTGGATCGCGAGGGAGATCGCCGCCGCCGTGGCGCCGGGGCGTACCGGCAGGGCGTCGATGTCGAGGGCGGTAACGGTGAAGACGAAATGGTGAGCCCGGGCGCCCTTGGGCGGACAGGGGCCACC
>CAIOBP010000094.1 GCA_903856295.1 uncultured Rhodospirillales bacterium
CATCGTCCGGCGCTGGCGGGGCGTCAGATCGCCCAGTCGCGCCATCGCCGCCGTGAAATCAATCTCTCGCATCGCGCCACCCTCCCAACCCTACATATGGGGCGGTGCAGGACGCCAACAATCACCGCTGACAGAGCCAACGGATATCCTCACGTCACGGTTTCCAAAGGCCGCCGGCCTTTGGTGGGTCCAGGGCAAAGCCCTGGCCTTCGGCGACCAAGGGGCATCGCCCCTGGACCCCACTGGGGCCTTAGGCCCCAGGCCCCGTTACATCAGCTCGCCACTGCCAATTGGGGCTCGAGCATGTAGGCGGCGTGAATGCGGCCGCGGTGGAGATTGGTCAGGCGCTCGATCACCGCCGGTTCGGGTTCGATGCCGGCGATGTTGTCCTTCGACTCGCGCCACGCCAGATGAGCCAGCGAGTTGGCCAGGACGTCGGCCAAGGCCGGGTCCTGCTCCAGCATCGCCGCCAGCGCCCGCCGCTCGAACTCATAGACCAGCACGGCGGTTTCGGCGGTGACCGCGGCCGCTTGCGGTTGGGCGCTGAACAGGGCGCGCCGGCCGAACGCCTCGGTGGCGATGAAGCGTTCGTTGACCAGGGCGGCACCGTCACGGTCGGTGAGGGTGCGCTTGACCATGCCCTCGCCGATGATGAACAGCGAATCCCGCCGCTCACCGGCCTTGACGATGGTCGCCCCGGCGACGTAGTAGCGCTCGACCAGCACGTTGGAGATGCGTTCGCACAGCGCGGCCGGCAGCGGCCGGAACACCTTGCACTGCTGTACCAGCCGCAGGATGTCGAGAGAGCGGTCGGCGATGCGGGCGCGACGCGGCGTGTGAATGACCTCCGACTTGGGGAAGGAGACGGTGATCCCGGCGTCACGCATGCACTGCAAGACGTTCTTGATCACCGCGTGGTCGGACTTCATACCGTCGGTGTAGCTGGAGATGGTGTAGGCGATCAGGTAGACCACGCCGTCCCGCTCCATCCGGCGCGCCACCACGCTGGGCGAGCCGATGTAGGTGACGCCGACCGCGCCCAGGGCAGCGGCGTACAGGATGCGCTCGGCGCTTTCCACCGAGGTGTCGTAATCGATCACCACCTCGAGGTTGCGCCGCGACCGGGAATCCGGCGTGGCCAGATTGACGATCACCGCGTTGGCCAGCATCAGGTTGGGGATGACCAGGGTCTCTTCACTGAAGGTCATGAGGTAGGTCGCGCGCCACGTAATCTTGTCGACCTTGCCCACCCATTTGTCGTTGATCTTGACCACGTCCCCGGGCTTGAGCGGTTTCTCGACATTGAGCAGGACGCCGGTGAAGGCGGCCAGCAGCATGTCGCGCAACGCCAAGCCGATGATCATCACCGAGGCGCCGCCGGTTGCCACCAGGGCGGTGATGTCTTTCTTGAAGACCACGGCGAAGATGAAGCAGATGCCGATGAACAGTACCAGCACCCCGGTCAGATCGGTGACCAGCTGGGGCACCGGATTGCCGGAGCGCCGGGGGATCATGCCGTTGAGGATGTCGACCTTGATGTAGCGCGAGATCAGCAGGGTGGCGACGAAGCAGAACGCTGCCGCCACATACTGCTCGAGCACCGGCTGCGAGGTGCCGGAAATGAAGGCCAGCGGCCCGGTGAAGACGTCGTCGAGCAACAGCATGAAGCCGAGCACGACGGCGACTCCGGTCGTGCGGCCGTATGTTTGCCAGAAATTGTTCATGGCGGTTCCCCTCAGGCGGTGACGGGGAGGCGGGCGAGGAAGCCCGGTTCACCGTAGGGAATCTCGAGGCTGCCGCCATAAAACTCCAGGATGATCCGCGACAGCACCACCGCGACCAGCGGCGCGGCGTTGGGAGTCTCGGCGGGCGAGCCGGCGATGCGGGCGAGGAACTGGCGCGACTCGTCGATCAGCGCCTCGTCGGGGGCGCCGGCCGCCGCGAAGGCCGAACCGGTGATCGAGAGATTGAGCCAGCCGCCCTCGGCGTCGTGACGGGCGGAGAGGGTGATCTTGCCCTGGCCGCCGCGCTGGGCGGCATAAGCGACCAGACCGGCGATCGCCCGGCGCAGCAACCCGGCATCGGCGCGGACCAGCGGCAGGTCCGTCGTCACCGCCGAGGCGATGGTCAGCTGGGGCAGGCGCCGGAAGCTGGCGAGATCATCGGAGAGGGCGCGGCTGACCACCTCGGCGAGGGCGAGTTGGGGGTTTTCCGCCTTGACCAGATTTTGCCGGAACAGCTCGATCTGCTGATAGTCGGAGACCAGCCGGCTGAGCCGGGAGGTCTCGCCCTGGGCGAAGGCGAAGCGGTTGCGCAAGGCCTGGCTCTGGGTGGCGTCGGGCTGCTCGCCCCGGGCCACCGCCTCGACCACCGGCGCCACCGACTGCAACTGCCCGGTCACCGCTTGCAGCGGCTCGTTGACCGCCGCCACCAGATTGGTGAAGAAGCCGCGCTTGATCAGGTCGACCTCGCGCAGCTTGGCCACCGCGGCGTCGCAAGCGGCGGCGCGCTCGACCAGTTCCAGCTTCTGGCGGTTGAGCGCCCCGGTCAGGCCGGCGCGCATCTGGCCGAACTTGAGATAGCCGAAGCTGCCGACGACCGAGATCAGCAGAAACAGAACGCCGGTCTTGATGGCCACCGACTGAAGAATGTCGGCAAAGGACTCGGTGACGTCCTGGGTCATCGCGATGACGATGGTTGGAGCGCCCGAGAAGTTGAGCACCGGGAAGGATTTGACGAACACCGTCTTCTTTCCGGACTTATCCAGCTCGTATTTCTTGTCGCGCGGGTCGAAGTCGAGATCGCGCACGATGTCGCCGGTTGCCGGATCGGAGTAGATGAAGAAGACGTCGTTGCCCTTCCAGGCGTCGGTCTTGGGGTCGACCGGCCGCTCGACGCGCTCGGAGACTTCCTTCATCAGGCCCACCGACCATTTCAGCCCGGAGGTGCTGCTGGCCCGTTCCAGGGGAATGTTGAAATCGGCAACGAATTCCAACACGCCGACATGCTGGCCCTCGGACATCACCGGGGTGATGGCGCGAACGCCGATGGCGCCGCCGAGCCCGGTTTCCACCGCCAGAATCTTCTGCCGGCGCTCATTGGCGGCGACGATCGACTTGCGGAACTTGCTCAGATCCATGCCGAAGCTCTTGGGACTGCCGGCCCGGTAGAACATCGTCGCCGGCGGTATCCAGAAATTGAGCTGCTGCACGCCGTGATTCTTGTGAATCTCCTCGAAAAACGGCTCGATGCGGGCGACCAGGGCATCGCGGTCGCCCTTCGCGAAGGCCTCGACGGTGACCCGGCTTTGCAGCATGACCTCGGCGGCGAGGTTCATGGCGCGGAAGCGGGCTTGCAGCAGGTCGCGGAAGACCATTTCGAAGCGCTCGGCGTTGCGGTCGGCGCGCTTGACGATGTCGCCGGTGCCGGCGGCGTATTCGTTGATCGCGTAAAAACCCGCCAGCACCCCGGCCATCAGGACGATCAGCAGGATCATCCACCATTTACCGCCGCCGTCACCGGCCTTCTCGTCCGCACCGTTTGCCGTCGCCATCTGTCGCTCTCCTCCGGATTACCAAACCGACCGGCCCTCTCGAGCCGTCGCCATGATAGAAGTTCCCTGGGCTTGTGTAACGATATTTATCGTGAATAGACTGTGCCGACTCCGGGGGGCGCATGCCCTCCCGATCTCCGCCAGCGTGGACGGTCATGGGTGAAAACGAGGTTTGGTGTCAGGCGTGGCGCCTGCTGGTCAAGCATCAGGGCGAGACCGAGGCGGTGATCGCCCGCGAGATCGAGCAGTGCCGGGCCAGAAACGACCCCGAGGGCATGGAGCACTGGCGCAAGGTCGCGGCGGCGCTGGAGGATTTCCGCTAGGGTCAGAACCCAATCATCATCTTGATTCGGAGCTGATTTTGTGATTCCAAGGCGTTAATGAAGCCTTGGAGGGAGCGATGCGAGAGATATTTTGGCTGGAAGATAGCGCTTGGGTTGTGATTGAGCCGCACCTTCCG
>CAIOBP010000095.1 GCA_903856295.1 uncultured Rhodospirillales bacterium
CAAGCGGCAGGTCGGCGCCGAGGGATGGTCTCTCCGGTCTCACCAAGGGATAAATGATGGGAGGCCGGCGTCCGGCGTCAGGGGCAGGCAGCTACTTCAACGCGAGTTCTAACCCACGAGTCGCAGCGACGGGCCTATTAAAGGCGTATCAATTCCAATATTTCAGGCTTCTACACAAAGGGCTGTTGATGCCGTGGCTGATGATATTGAGAATCTTAAGAAGGCGTCAAATAAAATATGGAAAAATGATCACCTTAGCCGAGATATTGTTTATAGAGTGATATATGCGATTAATGCCGTTCTTTCTATCGAGTACGGCCTACAGATTAAAACATCAAAAGATGAATACCCTGGCTGGATGGGGATTGTCATTAGACGGTTGCAACCTGGGAAATGCGCCTCTCCAACAAGGATACTCGAAGCATTCAATAAATTTTCTCTCCCTAGCCATTTGCGCGTGGGCGCGAGGGCGACCCTGCTGAAGGCTGCGCCACGGCTCTTTGAGGGGGCGCGTTCACAAAAATTCAGGGCTGTCAAGGGGTGAAATTACTCGTGATATTGCCCCGCGGACGGCCCACTTTCGCCCCTTATGGCCGGGGCGCGGCCTGAAGCATGGTGGTGTCTCACGCAGTACCACCCCGCCCTTGGAGGCCCCCCATGACCACCCCTGAGACTCTTGACACCCGAGACGCCGCCCGGCTGTTGAGTAAGTCGGCGAGCTGGCTCAAGCAGGCTCGGTGTGCCGGTAGCGGCGCCGCACCGCCATTCATCAAGATCGGCCGCTCTGTCCGCTACCTGCGGCGCGACCTCGACGCCTTTTTGGCTTCGAGAAAATTCACCTCAACAACTTCTGCGCGCACGCGGAGTTGAGCCATGGCGTCTCGACCCGACAGGGCAGCGGACGAGGGGCGCGACGGCCGTCTGCTACGGCGAGCACGCCTGCTTGCCGAAATCCGCCACCGAAATGCGGCGGCGCTGGCGGATGGTCGCGCCGCCGTTCTGGGGGCGGGCGAGCTCGCGCTGGTCGAGGCAGTGGCTTACCGCTGCGACGGCACAGGCCACTCAAAGGTCGGGCAGGAGGCGCTATGCGGCGAGCTCGACCGGGGGCGCGAGTGGGTCGGGATCGCGACGCGGCGCATCGAGGCCGCCGGCATCGCCACTGTCACGCGCAGCAAAAGTCACGCGGACGGGAAATTTTCGACGCTTGTGTGGCATTTTCCGGCGCTCGACATGCGCCAGCCCGCCCGCATCCACGCGCCCGACGCTGCCGCCGTGTCGGAAGCGCCAACACGGCCCATGTCGGAATCGGGCATTTCCGACATGGACGTCCATGTCGGATTTTCCGACGATATAAAGGAGAAGAGAAAATTCTTGTCGACCGGTCGGTCAACGCGCGCGACTCACGAGAAGGGGGCCACGGTCGTCGACCTCGAAACGGCGGCCCTCGCCAAGCGCCTTCAACGATCGAGTTCAAAGCCTTGGAGACTGGCGACAGCGAGCAGGGTGGTCGAGGAGGCGGTCGCCAGGGCCGGAATCGACGCTGTGAGGCACGTGGCCGAAGAGGACCTGATCGGCGCCGGATTGCCCCCGTGGGAGATCGCGGCACGTCTGGAGGCGATCCGGCCCCCGAAGGCCATGACAGGGACGGAGAGCCTGGCAGCGGCTCGCGGCAACGTTGCCGGGCCTGCGCCGATGCTGGCATCAACTCCCCAAAACGGGGCCACCAGACACGACGCTCACGAAGCTAAACAGCCGTTAGCTTCATTAACTCGAGCTCTGAAATCGGCGGCAGATTTGGAGGTGGAGCGACTGGCGGTGAGATACATCGATCAGCTCGACCCCATCACCCGGAACGTCGTCTGGTTTAACCGGGCGAGGGCCGCCGGCTGCCCATCCAACCGTAGCCACGACACAGCATCATGGGCGCCGTGGGTGGCCTACCAGTTCCTCGAGGAAAACCACCATCGGGCTCTTGCGAAGATCGTCGCGGAAGCCGTCGTCTTATAGACCCTGGGGGGTGACCGGTGCCGTGGTCAACCGCAATCCCAAGGCATGAACGACCTTGAGGACGGTGGCGAGTTCGGGGTGCCCGTCCGGAGACAGGGCCTTGTAAAGGCTGGCCCGTCCAAGGCCGGTCGACTTGGCGATGTCGGTCATACCCTTCGCGCGGGCGATATCCCCAAGGACAGCGGACACAACGGCCGGATCGCCGTCTTCGAGCGCCGCATCGAGATAGGCGGCGATATCCTCCGGGGTTTTCATGCGCTCGGCGGGATCCCAGGGGAAGGTTTCGGTGCGTTCCATAGCGGGCACTCCTAGAGGTTCTTGGCCAGGGCAATCGCCGCGCTAATGTCGCGGTCCTGAGTGCGTTTATCTCCGCCGGCCAGCAAGATAACCAGCGTCTGGCCGCGCCGCACGAAATAGACCCGATACCCAGGCCCGTAGTCGATCCGCAGTTCGCTGATTCCTTCACGGACTGGCTTGGTGTCTCCAGGGTTCCCGAGTGAAAGGCGGTAGATACGCATATCTATCCGTACCCTGGCTTGACGGTCGCCCAGGCCGTTCAGCCATTTGGAAAACTCGTCAGTCTGGCGAACTTCGATCATGGCAAATTGTATCCCATGGGAGACGCAATGGCAAGAGGGATCACGGCCGCGTCATGCCTTCCAAGCGGTATTGCGGCCAAGGGCGGCGCGGTGGCTCCCTGAACGCAAAAGGTAACTTCGTGTTTGAGCGCACGGCGGTGCTCGACCGTTCGCTTTCCGTGCTTGACATGCGCCATAAACGGTAATATTTAAATGGCGCATGCCGCGATCGACCGATACGCAGAAGACCGAACGCCTCAACGCTGCTCATGGGTTGCTCGTGCGCGGGCTCAGCGTCGCGGAGGCTTGTGTGTCGCTGTCAGGTCAGTTCGCCATGTCCCGGCGCCAGGCTTACCGGTATGTCCAGGAAGCGCAGTCGCTGGTAGCGCCTCTTCCGGTGATGGAGCCGGCCACGGCGATCACGTTCAAGTTGCCACCCAGCTTGGTGAGCGCCATCCGCGCCCGAGCCACTGCCGACGGGACGACGATCAGCGAGACGGTGGCCATGGCGCTATCTGCCTGGCTTGCCGGGGCCGGCGGCCATGGCTCATAGACGCGAGGGCAAGCCTCCGGTTGATGGTCTGCGCCGTCTTATCGGGATCGGCGGTGAGCAGCCAGCGGTGCAGCGAGAGCCGGCGGTTGCGCGGCACGTCGCCCCAGGCCAGCGACAACGGGAGCGTGAACTTCACCGCCGTGGCGCAGTAGTTATTTATGTGCGGCGGCGTGGAAAAGTCGGCCACCTGAGGGGGTGATCGGCGTCCAAAATTAGGCCACCCCTGTTGTGGCAATCTTCCACCTTCGGTTGGGCGACGAGGGTGGTGACAGGGGATGTTGGTAGTGGAGACAATCGC
>CAIOBP010000096.1 GCA_903856295.1 uncultured Rhodospirillales bacterium
CGCGGGATCGCCACCAAGTACCTGTCCAATTATCTCGGCTGGCGCCGGATGGTCGAGCGGCAGGGCGACGAGGTGTCTCCGTTTCAGGTCATGGCCGCAGCGCTGGCCTGACCGTCAACAACCAACGCCGTCAGAGCCTATTTTTTTCCGACCAATGGCTGACCTACCTCACCGACTTCGAGACGGTTCGGGAACTCAGCACCGGCAAGGGCTTGGCCTTTGTCGTCATCACCTCCACGCTGCTCTATCTCGCCCTCGGCACCGCCACCACGCTCGGGGCGCCCCTGCCCCCGGAATCCGGCAGCAAATCCTGGCCACTGCCGGTGGTTTTCCTGTTGCTGTCGCTGGTGATCGGCACCATCGGTTTCGTGGTGTTCCGAGCGCAATCAAGCGCCCTGAAGAACAATGACCTGAACGGCCTGAACGCCGTGGCCGAACTCAAGGTCGAGGGCATTACCCGCTGGCTGGCCGAGCGCCGGGCCAACGCCCGCTCCCTCTCGGGCGGGCCGGTGATCGGGGCGGCGGTAGCGCGCTGGCTCAAAAACAACGGTGACGACGACCGCCGGCAACTGCTCGATACCCTGCGGACGATCCGGGAAAATTACGGCTTCGCGGACGTGGTGCTCCTCGACCTCACCGGCCGGCCGCTCCTCGGCGATAACCTCGGCGATACCATGGGGAGCGCCGCCGCGGTCACCCCGGCCAGAATCGTGAGCGAGGCCCTCGCGAGCAACCAGCCACAGTTCATCGACCTCGAACGCCGGCCGAAAGACGGCGCGATTGGCATGGGATTCGTCGCTCCGCTGTATCAGCCTGAAACCGGGAGCACCCCGCGGCAGCCCCTCGGCGCCATCCGGTTCAACATTCGCCCTGATTCGTTTCTCTATCCGTTCCTCGCCTCATGGCCGCTGAAAAGCACCACCGGCGAATCCTTTCTGGCGCGCCGGGACGGCGACACCGTGCTTTACCTTTCGCCCTTGCGGTACCGGCCCGATGCCGCCCTCACCCTGAGCCTGCCCCTGACGTCTCCGGACCTGCCGGTCGCCCGCGCGCTCCTGCTTGAGGGACCGGTGATCGAAGGGCGCGACTACCGTCAGGTTCCGGTGCTGGAGACGGCGCTGCCGGTCCCCGGCACGCCCTGGATGCTGCTCTCGAAAATGGATGAGGAGGAGGCCCTGACCGGCACCCGGCGCCTGTTGGCGGTGACCGGGATTCTGATCGCGGCCAGCCTGTGCGTGAGCGCGGCGGTGCTCATTCTGCTGTGGCAGCGCCAACGCCTGCGCTGGGCTTACGACAAGCTCGCCCAGAGCCAGCGGGTGGCCTCCTCGGAGGCGAAGTTCCGCTCCTACATCGAGCATTCGCCGCTCGCGGTCTATGTGGTCGACGAGGACGGACGGTTCGTCGAAACCAATCCCGCCGGTCTCGCGCTGGCCGGCCACGACGCCGCCACGCTCCGGACCATGACCATCACCGACATCCTCATCGAAGAAGACCGGGAGCGGGCGCGCTCGGATTTTGCCGACCTCGCCCGAACCGGGGTCATGGAGGCCGAATATCAGGTGCTGACCCCCGACGGTTCCCCGCTCTACATCTTGGTGCGCGCGGTCAAGATTTCCGAGACCCGCTTCATCGGCTTCTCCCAGGACATCACCGAACGCAAGCAAGCCGAAGCCCAGATTCAGGCGCTTAACGCCGACCTTGAACGCCGGGTCGACGAGCGCACCGCCGAACTGGTCGGCGCCAACCGGGAACTCGACAGCTTCGCTTACGCCGTCTCCCATGATCTGCGCGCGCCTCTGCGCGCCATGGGCGGCTTCAGCGCCGCCCTGATCGAGGATCACACCGAACATTTGAATGACGAGGCGCGAAGCCACCTCGGAAACATCATAACCGCCAGCCGCAAAATGGGCGAACTGGTCGAAGGGTTGCTGGTGCTGTCACGCAGCACCCGGGGGGAACTTCAGCGCGACCGGGTCGATGTCTCCGCCCTTGCCGCCGCCATCCAACTCGAACTGACTCGCACCGCCCCCGGCCGCGCGGTGGAATGCCGGATCGAACCCGGCCTTCAGGTGCGGGGGGACGCCCGGATGATCGACGTCGTGCTGCGCAACCTGCTGTCGAATGCCTGGAAATACACCAGACACACCGCCGCCCCGGTCGTCAGGGTCTACCGCTCCAACCAGGATGACCAGGAGTGGATTTGCGTCGCCGACAACGGCGCCGGCTTCGACATGGCCCATGCCGGCAAGCTGTTCAAACCCTTTCAGCGCCTGCACCGGGAGGACGAATTCCCCGGCATCGGCATCGGCCTCGCCACGGTGCAGCGGATCGTCCACCGCCACGGCGGCACCATCATCGGCGAGGGCGCCGTCGGCCGGGGCGCGACCTTCCGCTTCTCCCTGCCCTCCCCAGTCACGGGCAACGCCCCCTGATCAAGGCCCGGTTTCCAAAGGCCGGCGGCCTTAGGTGGGGTCGAGGGGCAAAACCCCCGGCCTTGCGGAGCCTCACTCGAAAGGCGGCTTGTTGACCACATACCAGTACATGCCGAGTCGGGCCACGGTCTCGGCGAACTCGGCGAAATCCAGGGGCTTGCGCACGAAGCTGTTGGCGCCGCCCTCGTAGCTGAGCACCCGGTCCCGGTCCTCATCCGAGGAGGTGAGCATCACCACCGGTTGCAGCCGGGTCTCGGGCGCCTGGCGCAACCGGACCAGAACATCGAGACCGCTCACCCGCGGCAGATTGATGTCGAGCAAAATCACCGCCGGCAGTCCGGTATCGGGCCGGTCGGCGAACTCGCCCTGACGAAACAGATAGTCGAGCGCCTGCTGGCCATCCCGGACTACGTGCACACAGTTGGCCAGATTGACCTTGCGCAAGGCCCGCAGGGTCAGCATCTCGTCCTGAGGGTTGTCCTCGACCAGCAAGATTGTCCGGTTGCTCATGACGCACCTCCCTTCAGGACAAGACGCCCTATCATGCCACGACGTCCGGCAGAAAGAATTCGAAAACCGCACCCTGCCCGACCTTGCCTTCAGCCCGGATGGCGCCGCCATGGCGAATGACGATCCGCTCCACCGTCGCGAGGCCAATGCCGATGCCGAGGAACTCGTCCTGACGGTGCAGACGCTGGAACGGCACGAACAGCTTGTCGGCATAGGCCATGTCGAACCCGGCGCCATTGTCGGCGATGCATAACCAGCGCCGCCCCTGATCCTCGCGGGCGAAGAAGCGAATCACCGGTTCGGCGACGCCGCCGGTGTACTTCCAGGCGTTGGCCAGCAGATTGCGCAGCACCAGCTCGACCAACCGGCGATCGCCCGTGACCGCAAGACCGGGCTCGATCTCCCAACGCACCGGATGCGACGGCTGCGCCGCGCACAGCTCGTCGCGAATGGTTTCGACCAGCGCCGAAACATCCACGGTATCGAAGGAGATGCCCCCGCGCGTGCTGCGCGACAAGGTGAGCAGCCCCTCCACCAGTTGATTCATGTGCGCGCTGGCGGTCTCGATGTGCCCCAGATAGACGCTGCCATCACCCTCCAGACGCCCGCCGTAATCCTCGAGCAATGCCCGGCTGAAGCCGGTCAGGGCGCGCAGCGGCGCCCGCAGATCGTGGGAAACCGCATAGGCGAAACTGTCCAGCTCCCGGTTGGCCGCCTCCAGTTCGGTGGTGCGCCGAACCAGCGTGGCATTGGCCTTCAGCAATTCGTCCTCGGCGCCGCGCCGCCGGGCGTTTTCTGCGCTCAACTCCCGGTTGGCATCGGCGAGCTGGCTCTGGCTGGGCATGGCCAGAGCCAGTGGCACCAATTGCCACAGCACGATCGCGGCAACCAGCGAAATCACGGCGGTGACCAGCTTTAGTCCGGCATCGATCCAGTATTCCGGATACCAAATATTCAGAATAGAGAAAAAATGCGTGGCCCCGCAAGACATGACAAACATGCCAGAAATCAGAAAAAAGCCACGGAAGGGAATATCCGGGCGTTTCTTGGCAAAATACCAAAGGCAGAACGGAATCGAAAAATACGAGGCCGCTATGATCGTTTCAGAAACGACGTAAGACCACAGCAGCGCTGGCGTCCACAGGAAGCAATGCCCGTGCGGAAGGAATTCGGAGGTGTCCAGCAGGTTCGAAAGCGCGTCGATCATGCCCCTCCCATCGCGGCGATGCGCAACGAAAACAATCGAATGATCACACGCCGATGGTAAGGCTTTGTTAGGGATAACCGCAATAGGTTTGTCGGCCCCTTCGCACCAGCGCGGATATCGCCATGCCGGACACGGCCTCCCTGCTTTCCCTCGCCGCCGCCCTGGTGGCGGCGGGTCTGGCCGCCGGCCTGATCGCCGGACTGCTCGGGGTCGGTGGCGGCATCGTCATCGTGCCGGTGCTGTTCCAGCTGTTTACCATGCTCGGCATCGATCCCGCGGTGACCATGCATCTGGCGGTCGGCACCTCCCTGGCCTCGATCGTGCCGACCTCGATTGCGGCGGTGCGCGCCCACATACGGCGCGACGCCGTGGATTTCGCACTGCTGCGCAACTGGGCGCCGGGAGTGGTGGCCGGCGTGTTCGCCGGATCGGCCCTGGCCAGCATCGCCCGCGGCAGCCTGCTCACCGGCGTGTTCGGAACCGTGGCCGCGCTGGTGGCGCTCTACATGATGCTGGTGCCCGACGGCGTGCGCCTGCGCCGGAGCCTGCCCGGCCTGTGGATGCAGCGGCTGATCGCGGCGGTGATCGGCTGCTTTTCCGCGATGATGGGCATCGGCGGCGGCACCCTCACGGTCCCGTCGCTGGTGCTGTGCGACTACCCGATCCGGCGGGCGGTCGGCACCTCCTCGGCGGTGGGCATGATCATCGCCATTCCCGGCACCCTGGGCTTCATGATCGCGGGCTGGGACCTGCCGGGACGGCCGCCGCTGTCGGTGGGCTTCGTCAGCCTGCTCGGCTTGGCCCTGACCGCGCCTACCGCCATGGTGACCGCTCCCTACGGCACCCGCCTCGCCCACATCATCAGCCCGGCGTGGCTGCGCCGGGCCTTCGCCCTCTTCCTGATGCTGACCTCGGCCCGGATGTTCTGGACGTTGCTGAGGTAGCTGGAACGACGAAGGCCAGGGCTCCGCCCCGGACCCGCCAAAGGCCGGAGGCCTTTGGAAACCGGGCCTTGCGATAATCATGCGATAATCACGAGAACAGGTCGTCGCTGGTTTCGACCCGGCGCAGCATGGACTCGCGCAGCTTGCCCATGGCCCGGTGTTCGAGCTGGCGCACCCGCTCCTTGCTCACGCCAAGCTCCCGCCCCAGTTCCTCGAGAGTGGCGCCGTCCTCGCGCAGGCGGCGATGATTGATGATGGTGCGCTCCCGTGGCGAAAGCTCGCCCAGCGCCTCGGCCAGCCAGCGCGACCGGGTCTCGCCGTCGCGCATGCCGATCACCACATCTTCCGGGTTCGGACGATTGTCGGCCAAGAACTCCTGCCAGTCATCGTCTCCGGACTCGCTGACCGGCGCGTTGAGCGACTGGTCCGCGGCCGAGAGGCGCATCTCCATCATCTCGACATCCGAAACCCCGACCTGGAGTTCCTCGGCGATCCATTTGAGATTGGCGGGGGTCAGGCTGCCGCCCGAACCGTCGGCGATCTTGGCGCGCAGGCGCCGGAGATTGAAGAACAGCGACTTCTGAGCCGCCGTGGTGCCGGTGCGCACGATCGACCAGTTGCGCAGGATGTAGTCCTGCATCGCCGAGCGTATCCACCAAGCGGCATAGGTCGAGAACCGCACCTCGCGCCCCGGCTCGAAGCGCGCCGCCGCCTGCATCAGGCCGACATTGCCCTCCTGAACCAGATCACCCATCGGCAGGCCATAATTGCGGAAGCGCGACGCCGTCGCCACCACCAGCCGGGTGTAGGAGCGGATCAGTTCGTGAAGCGCCTTCTCGTCGCTCTGCTCGCGCCAAGCCACGGCCAGCTCGAACTCGTGATCCCGGGTCAGCAAGGGCTCGCGCATCGAGACCTTGATGTATTTCATATTGGCCCGCTGGGTTTCTGGATCGTCGATATAGGCCATGTCGGTTTCCCCATCCTGAGATGCTGCCATCCGGCTCGGCGGTTCAGAAAACATCCGCTCTGTCTAAGCCTGATACGCTGGGAAACAGTCGAACGGATCACCGCCAGATGCAGGTTTCTGTCGGAGAAAACGGGCGAAGAACGACGAATTTCGCCCCCATGCCCCAGCAATCCACTCGGACATAGGCTAACGCGTTCAACGGTGGGGGTGTTTGTTTTGGATCACCCGAAAGGCATGCCGAATGGGTCTGGCTCCCATGCCGCCCGCGCTGGGATCAGCCTGCCGTTCGGCGCTTGGTGTTCGGCGGCGTCAGCCCTTCCTTCCAGCGGCGGTACTGGTCCTGCACGCTGCGAACCCGGACCAGAAAATCGTCGCCCTGGGACATCTCGATCCGCAGCATGCCCTTCTGGGTTTGCAGCATGGCGAAATAGCCGTCGAACAGCGCCTCGAAAATCTCGCAGAACTCGGCATCGCCGACCTTCGGCGCGATCTCGGGCACGGTCTCGTTGATCAACCGGACAAATTCCGACCGGCGAACGGTGAAACGGTAAAACCGCAAGAGCACCATGACGAATAACGGCTCGACGAATTGTTGGATCGCCTCGTTGACGCCCAATTGCGATGAGATCACCGGGTCCGAATCGCTGCCCATGAACTCGAAGGCCCACTTGGCGTTCTGGTTGAGCAGATCGAATTCGTGCTCGCTGAACATCGCGACCACGGCGGCCTGAAAACCGCTGACGATGATGCGCGGGTAGCCGATCGCGAGTTTCCCGATCGGCCGCTCCGTCACCTTCATTAAGACTTTTGCAAACAACAGCCGGGTCAGATGATCTTTCCGCCGATCGTTTTGAACAAATGACAGATCATCGATGCTCTCGCCGGCGGCCCGGTCAAACAGAGACTGAATGGTCGCCCAGCGCTCCTCGAACCTGTTCAAGACAATTCGCATATCTGCCAAAGTAATCGTCTCGCGACCTGTAAAGGCGCGCACCAGCATATCCTGCATGGTATTGAACAGTAGCTTGGCAGTCTCGGCATTTTTTTGCGCGAGTCTGACTCTGGATTCAGGATCGACAACGAGGATCCGACGGGTCAACGAACAGTCCCCCAATCACCCAAGCAAAACTGCCATGGCATGGCCAGGACTATACAGTCTCCCCCTGTGCCAACACAAGGTTCTCGAGTCGGCACAAGGATAACGCGCGCCCGGATCAACGCCGGGACGGCTCGAGCACCAGATCGTCTTTCAGCACATAACGAGTGTCGCCATCGGGTAACCGGATGTGGGCGAAGGTCAGAGCCTCGCGATAACTGTAGCCCCCCATCTGGACCTTGGCGTTCGGCCACTCATAACTGCCGAGAAAGCTCCGGACCTGAGGCTCGCCATAGAGCGCGGCGCCTTTCTTGAGAGTGGCATCGCGCCAGCGCAGGTCAAGGGGGGTGCTGGAGATCATGCCAAGGCCCCGAGCCTCCGTCCACGCGCCGTCACGCGGGCACAGGGTGCCCTCGAGCGCGGCCTCGGTGATCCCCTCGATCGCGAGGTGAAACGGCCGGCACTGGAAGCGATCGGGCATCGCGACGGAAATCTCGAAACTCAGGCATTTGTGAGTGCGCACGCCATGACCGCCGGCCGGCCCCAGCGCGTCGAGCAGCAGCGCGCGGGCGGTGGCCGCCGCCTCGGTGTTGATGCCCTGCGCCACCAGCGCCGCCTCGAAGTGGGAGGCCGTCGACCGCTCGAGCATCGGCGTCTCATACACCGACAAGCCGATGACCGCCGCGGCCAGCAGCATCAGAACTTCCTGCATCGCACCCCTTCCCGACCGACCGACGACGCCCCACTATAAGCTCCCCGCGCAGCCATTGGGAAGCGGCGGACACACCACATCCCCATATGTCTCTACGGCCGCTGGGCCTTGATCGCGGCGGCAAGATCGGCGGCGAGGTCGGCGGCATCGGCCGAGAGGGCGCGCACCTGATCCTCGACCCCTGACGACGTCACGGTCCGGCGGTAGCCGGTGCGTTCGCGCACCACCCGCCCGTCGGCGCGGACTTCCCAGGTCGCGGTCAGCACCACCCGTCCGGCGGCGTCCTTCTCGAAGGTGTCGATATCCACCGGCACCTCGACATCGATCTGCCCCGACCGTCCGGAGCCGCCGGTGACCCAGTAGCCCGGCCCCAGCCGGTCGGCCAGCACCGCCACCAGCAGCCGTTGCAACCCGGAACGCAAGGGCTCGGCCCAGCGCTCATCGGCGCCGAATTCCAGACGATTGTCGGAACTCCGCCGCATGATATCGGTGCGGTCGAGATAATCGGGGACGGTCACCGGCCCCAGCGCCACCGCCAGCCGCTGGCGGGAGCCGGCCGGCGCCGCCTTTTCCAGCGCGGAGGCGGTCGGCGCCGTCTTCTCCAGCGAAGAGGCGACCGGCGCCTCCAGCACGTACAGGGTCGGCGGCGGCACCGAGGAACACGCGGAAACCGTGGCGAGACCGAACAGCAGCGCGAGCGCGCCCGAAACTTTCATCTCTTGCTCCCTCCGACCACGAGAGCGTTGGGATTGCGGTCGATCTGGTCGGCGAACGAACGCAGCGCACCGGAAGCGGCAGCGAGATTATGCACCAGCGACTGGATATCGAGCAGCAACGGCGAGCGCGGCGCCAGAATGGCGTGGACGTCGGCGACCACCCGGCCGGCACCGTCGGCGCCCAGCAGGTGATCGAGACCGGTCGCCGCCGCCGACAGTTTGGGCTGCAACTCGCTCACCAGCGAGTCCACCCGGCCGGCGGCGCGAGCGGCGGCTCCGGCGGCGTCGCGGGCATCCTTGCTCAGCCCCCCGGCCTGGGCTTCGGCCACCGCCGCCACCGCCGCCGCCGATTTGGCCGCCGCCGCCACCGACTTCAGAATCTCGGTGACCTCGGGCGCGGACACCAGTTCCTTGACCGAGTGCAGGGTGGTCACGGCGTCGTCGGCCAGTTGCTGCAACGGCAACTTGGCGATGGTGTCCTTCATGGCGCTGAAGCCGCTGCGCGCCTCGGGAATTTCGGTCAACCCCAGCTTGATGCCGGTCAGCGTCCGTTCATCCGTCTTGTGATAATCAAGCTCGATGGACAACTGGCCGGTGATGTAACTCTGCATGACCAGCGAGGCCGCCAGCCCCGCCGCCAGCATGTTCCGCGACAGCACCCCCAGGCCATGACCGGCCTTGTCGCCGGTCAGGGTGATGCGACCCGGCTCGAACTCCATGATCACCGGAATGTGCGCGGCGCCGGTCCCGGAATTGATCTGCAGGGCGATGTCGATAACCTTGCCCACCGGCACGCCGCGAAAGGTCACCGGCGCCCCCGCCGCCAACCCGGCGACCGAACCGTGAAAGAACGTCACCGCCCGCGGCCGGTTCTCGAAATAGCTGGTGGCTCCGAACGCGACCAGCCCGGCCACCGCCAGCGCCAGGGCGCCGACAACGAACAGGCCGATGCTGCGGGCACTTGGGGGTTTCAGGGACATGACCGCCTGCCTCGCGTCAGAAGCGACGCTCCCGGACCCTAGTTACCCCCGGCGATAAGGTCAAGGGCGGCGGGTCCCGCCTCATCCCGGCGAGAGGAAGGCGCGCACCGCCGGGTGTTCGCAGTGGTCTCTCAGCTCGGCCGGCGCCCCCCAGGCGATGGCGGTGCGGGTCTCGGCATCCAGGAAGACGCTGGTGTCGGCGACCGCGAAGATGCTGGACAGCTCATGGGTGACCATGACGATGGTGGCGCCGAGGCTGTCGCGCAGTTCCAGCAGCAGGCGGTCGAGCCGGTGGGAACTGACCGGGTCGAGGCCGGCCGAGGGCTCGTCGAAAAACAGGATGTCGGGATCCAACGCCATCGCCCGCGCCAGCCCGGCGCGCTTCCGCATGCCGCCGGACAGCTCCGAGGGATAAAACGCCTCGAACCCGCGCAACCCCACCAGCGCCAGCTTGAACGACACCACCTCGGCGATTTCCGCCTGGGAAAGACCGGAATAGAGCGAGAGCGGCAGGGCGACATTCTCGGCCAGGGTCATGGAACTCCACAACGCGCCGCTCTGGAACAGAATGCCGAAACGGCGATTGATCACCGTCCGCCGCTCCTCCGGGACATCCCAATAGCTTTCGTCGTCGTAGCGGATTTCTCCGCCCACCGGCTCTTCCAGCCCGACCATGTGGCGCATCAGGGTGCTCTTGCCGCAGCCGCTCGCACCCATGACCACGAAAATCTCACCGGACCTGACCTCGAAATTGACGCTCTGCTGCACGACATAGCTGCCGAAGGCCATGTCGAGTTCGCGAACCACGATGCGCGCCGGCCCGGTCATAGCTGCCCGCTCATAAATGGTAAACCTCCAGCAGGATCGCGAACACCGAATCGGCGATGATGATGTAGAGAATCCCGGTGACCACCGCCGAGGTGGTGGCCTTGCCGACGGCGGCGGCGCTGCGCCCGCACTGCAGGCCGCGCAGGCAGCCCACCCCCGCCACCAGCGCTCCGAACACCGCGCTTTTGAGAAAACCGACGCCGAACTGATAAAGCGGCAACGCCCAGACCATCCAGGCCCAATACTGCTCCACCGGAATTCCGAGGGAAACGGTGGCGATCAGCATGCCGCCGCCCAACCCGATCGCGCAGGAATAGAGGTAGAGCAAGGGCATCATCAGGGTCAGCGCGATCACCCGCGGCAGCACCAGAAAATCGAAACACGAGACGCCGAGGGTGGTCAGGGCGTCGATTTCCTCCTGGGCCTGCATGGTGCCGATGCGGGCGGCGAAGGCGGCCCCGGTCTTGCCGGCGATCACGATGCCGGTCATCACCGCCGCCATCTCCCGCACCACCGCCAGGCCGACCAGATTGGCCACATAGATTTCGGCGCCGAACTTGCGCAACTCCATGGCGCCGATGAAGGCGAGGATCATGCCGATCAGCGCCGAAATCACGGTGACGATCATCAGCGAGTTGGGGCCGCTGTCGGCGATGGCCTCGACGACATCGCGCCAGCGCAGCCGCGCCCGGCCGCACAAAAGCCGCCCCACCGACAGCCCGAGTTCGCCGACGAACTGAAGCTGGTCGTCGGCGCGGCGCAAGCGGCCGATCACCCTGTGCCCGACCTTGTCCAGCTTCGGCAAGCGGATGATCTCCCGCTCGGTGCCCTTGCGTTCGGGGACGCCCCGGGACAGCGCCACCAGATGGGCCAGCCCGGCGCCAAGCCCGGACAGGTCGAGCGGCACACCCCGCGCCTCGCACAGATCGTGCAGCCCGGCCAGCCAGACCGGGAGCGAGCTGTCGGCGTACTCCAGCCCCTCGGCCGTCACCACCACCTTCGGAAAGGTCCCGGCATCGAGTTCGCGCTCGACCCCGGCAAGGCCGGCCAGCCCCTCGGCGAATCTCCAGAGACCGCCGACGGTGATGCGCAGCCCGTCTCCCGCCGGAGCGATCTCCAAACGTCGGCTGCCGGACGAACTGGGGTGAGTCATGAAACACGCCATCGGTGATCGGTGGTGGTGCCACCGGATTGACTTGAACGACCAGCACCCTTCCGCCCGCGCATGACGCGTCCCGAAGCCGCCGCCCCATGAAGCCACTTCCGCGGGCCGCCCGTCAACCCGGAGCCGCCGTGGCGGCATCTCCGCTCCCCTCATCGACCACCGGCAGCAGGATGGTGAAGTCTGCTCCGCCAGCGGGGCCGCTGGCCACCTCGATGTGCCCGCCCCAATCCTTGACGATGCCCTCGACCACGCTCAACCCCAGCCCCGTGCCCCGGCCGACCGGCTTGGTGGTGAAGAACGGCTCGAAGATGCGATCGCGAATTTCGGGCGGAATACCGCCGCCGCTGTCGGAAACGACGATGCTCATCGCCTCGGAGCCGGCGAATCCGATGGCGCGCGTCCCGGCCGCGGCCAGCGGCACCCGCGCCACCGAGCAGCGGATGGTGCCGTACTCGTTCATCGCCTCGCAGGCATTGGTGAACAGATTGACGATGATCTGGGACAACTCGCCGGCATTGCCGAGCACCAGACTGTCCCGGTCCTCGATGGTGATTTCGAAGATCACCGAGGGCGGCAGCGCCTGACGCAACAGATGAATGCGTTCGGCCACCACCTCGCCGCAGCGGATCGGACCGGCGGTCGGAGTCATCTGGCGGGCATAGGTCAGAACCGAGCGCACGATCGCCGCCGCCTTCCAGCCGCTTTCGTGAATGGTGGTAAGGAAGAGGCGCAGGGTCTCGTCGTCGCCGGCCCGGGGCAGCGCCATCTTCGAGAGCATGGTGATCGGCACCAGAAGATTGTTGAACTCGTGGGCGACGCCGCCCGCGAGTTGTCCCAAACTCTCCAGCTGCTGACGGCGGCGCTCGGCGGCCAGACGCTGGCGCTCCTCGGTCACCCGGCTGGAGGTGCCGATATAACCGGTGAACTCGCCGTCGCCGAAAAGCGGAAAGCCGCTCAGCCGTAACCATTCCTTCTCGCCGGTCGGCAGGCGCGCCGGAAAGATCAGGTTGCGGAAGGGCAGGCGCGCCGCCATCGCCAGCTTGATGCGCGCGAAATCCTCGGGTGGCATCGAGGGGTCCAGCGCCTCGTCGTGGCTCCAGCCCAGAAACACCGACAGCCGGGGCCGCTGGGAGGCATTGCGGCCATGAACCCGCGACAGCCGCAACTCGGCGTCGCACTCCCAGATATCGTCGGAGGTCAACTCCAGCAGCGCGCGCAGCCGATCCCCCTGTCTGGTGCGGACCGGCGTCCCTTCCAGCATCAGGCACAGCACCGAGTCCGCCTGGCCGGCCCCGTCGACCAGCGGCGTCAGGCTCATGCGCAACGGCCGGGCCGTGCCCGAATTCCCCCGGACGAGTTCGATCTCGCGGACACCGCCATCGAGCAGACAGCGCCCGACCACCGCCTCCAGCTTCAGCGCCTGATCGGCATCGAGCGGCGAGAACGCCGACGCCTCCGAATTGGCCCCGAGAAGACGCAGCCGCCCCTGGCGGTCCAGATCGTAGAGTTCAGCCGGCGGGCCGAAGCGCCGCAACAGCGTCTCAATCATGCCGCCCCTCCCGCCTTCCCGGCATGCCGCCCCACCCGCCTCCCGGCTGCCGCCCTCCCGCCTCCCGGCGACGGCTCACAACCCGCCGAGACAGAGATATTTGATCTCCAAATATTCCTCGATGCCATATTTCGAGCCCTCGCGGCCGATGCCGGAATTCTTGACGCCGCCGAAGGGCGCGACCTCGGTCGAGATGATGCCCTCGTTGATCCCGACCATGCCGTAGTCCAGCGCCTCGGCGACCCGCCAGACCCGGCCGATGTCGCGGGCATAGAAATAGGAAGCCAGACCGTATTCGGTGTCGTTGGCGAGGCGGACCGCCTCCTCCTCGGCGGCGAAGCGGAACACCGCCGCGACCGGGCCGAAAATTTCCTCCCGCGCCAGCCGCATCGCCGGCGTGACGCCGGTCAGCAGGGTCGGCTGATAAAACGTGCCGCCCAGGGCGTGACGGCCGCCGCCGAGAACCACGCTCGCGCCCAGGGCCACGGCGTCGGCCACCAGCGCCTCGACCTTGGCGATGCCGGCCTCGTTGATCAGCGGCCCCTGCTGGCATCCGGGCGCCAACCCGGGCGCGACCTTCAAGCCGCCGATGGCCTCGGCGAACGCGGCGACGAAGCGGTCGTGAACGCCGTCCTGGACCAGAAAGCGGTTGGCGCAGACGCAGGTCTGGCCGGAATTGCGGAACTTCGAGGCCATGGCGCCCTTCACGGCCGCCTCGATGTCGGCATCGTCGAACACGATGAACGGCGCGTTGCCCCCCAGTTCCAGCGACAGCTTCTTCACCGTGCCGGCGCACTGGCGCATCAGCAACCGGCCGGTCCCGGTGGAGCCGGTGAAGGAGAGCTTGCGCACGGTCGGATTGGCGCACAACTCCTCGCCGACCCCGGCCGGCCGGCCGGTGGTCACGACGTTGAACAGGCCGGGCGGAAAGCCGGCGCGCACCGCCAACTCGGCCAGGGCCAGGGCGGAAAAGGGCGTGCCCTCGGCCGGCTTGACCACCACCGGACAGCCGGCGGCCAGGGCCGGCGCGACCTTGCGGGTGATCATGGCGTTGGGGAAATTCCAGGGCGTCAGCGCCGCCACCACCCCGACCGGTTGCTTGATGGCCAGAAACCGGCGGTCGGTGGCGGTGGCGGGAATGACATCGCCATAGGCCCGCTTGCCCTCCTCGGCGAACCACTCGATGAACGAGGCGCCATAGACGATCTCGCCCCGCGCCTCGGCCAGCGGCTTGCCGCATTCGAGGGTCAGCAGCACCGCCAGATCGTCGGTGTGCTGGAGGATGAGATCGTGCCAGCGCCGCAGCAGCGCGGCGCGGTCCTTGGCGGTGCGGGCGCGCCATGCCGGCCACGCCGCCGCCGCCGCCGCGATCGCCCGCCGGGTCTCGGCCGCGCCGAGATCGGCGACCTCGCCCAGCAGCGTCCCCCCGGCGGGATCGGTAACCGCGAAGCGCCGCCCATCCTCCGCCGCCACCCAGGCACCGTCGATATGGGCGAGATCGCGGTGGAGCCCGGCGTCTTTCAGCGGCAAAGCGGATGTCATGGCGGCGGTCTCCCCGGACTATTGAGTTTCGGCCCTATCCTATCCGCCTCGCCGCCCCCTGACCAGCCACAGTCCACAGAGCATCGGTAGCAGAAAGGTCAGCGTGCCCGGCAGCAGCGACGGCAGCGAGGCCAGCGCCGGCCCCGGACAATAGCCGCTCAGCCCCCAGCCGGCTCCGAACAGCGCCGCGCCCAGCAGCAGCGGCCGGTCGACGGCGCGGTTTTTCGGCAGATCGAAACTGGCGGCCAGCCACGGCCGGCCGCGCCCGAAGGCCAGCCGGTAGCCGAGGAAGGTCACCGGCACCGCCCCGGCCATCACGAACAGCAGGGCCGGGTTCCAGGCGCCCGCGACATCGAGAAACCCCAGCACCACCTCGGGATTGGTCATGCCCGAGAGCGCTAACCCGGCCCCGAACAGCACTCCGGCCAGTCCGGCCACGACGATTTCGCCCATGCCCCTACCCCGCCACGTGCCGAAGAATGAAAACCGTGCCCCCGGCCACCGCCATGAACACCCCGGTGGCCGCCAGCGACCGCGGCGACAACCGCGCCAGCCCGCACACGCCGTGACCACTGGTGCAACCGCGTCCGAGGCCGGTGCCAAGCCCGACCAGCAACCCGGCCACCGCCAGCACCAGCGGCGCCGCGCGCGGCGGCACCACCGGGTCGGCTCCGAGCGCCAGCCCGACCAGCAGCGGCCCCAAAGCCAACCCGGCGAGGAACGCCCCCCGCCAGCCCCAGCCCTGATTATCGGCCGGCGGCAGCAGCCCGCCGAGAATGCCGCTGATCCCGGCGACCCGGCCGGCACCGATCATCAGCAGCACCGAGCCAAGCCCGATCAAGCCACCGCCGAACAGAGGAAGCTGCCATGCCATGGGTCAAGCCGCCTTGGCGTTGAACTGGTCGAACGCTTCCAGCGCCTGGGCGCCGTAAATCGCCGAGGGGCCGCCGCCCATGTAGACCGACATGGCGATGACATCGAGCACCTCGGCGCGGCTGCCGCCCAGCGCGTGCACCGCCTTGGCATGAAAAGCGAGACAGCCGTCGCAGCGGGCGGCGATGCCGAGCGCGAGGGCGATCAGTTCCTTGGTCTTGGCGTCGAGGGCGCCGGGCGCGGTCGCGGCCTTGGCCAGACCGGAAAACGCCGTCCAGGTCTCGGGCGACCCCTTGCGCGCCTCGGTCATCAGGCCCGAGAGATCCTTGGCGATGGCAGGCCAGTTCTTGTGCATCGAAACGCTCCTCTCTTCGTTCATTTAGTCTTCGATCATTTAGTCGGTCATTCGGATTCAGGCGGTGCCCCGGAACAGAACGCCTCGTGCAAAACCCCGATCACCCGTTCGGCGACCGGGCTCACCATGCGGTAATAGATGGTCTGCCCCGCGCGCCGGCTGTCGACCAACCGGTCCTTGCGCAGCAGCGCCAAATGCTGGGACGCCGTGCTCTCGCGAATGCCGACCAGCGCCGCCACCTGCCCCACCGACTTCTCCCCCCCGATCAAATGACAGAGGATTTTCAGCCGGTTCGTGCTGGCCAGAGCCTTCAAAAGATCGCAAGCCGCGTTTGCGGCCTTGTCGAGCGCTTGAAACTCGCTAGACTCGTCGTCCAAGAACCCCTCCCGTGGCGGCACGTCCGATGCGCGGGCCGGTAAAGTCATCGTAGTTGCGATGCTACGAAGGTTTCGATAGAGTGTCAACAGGCTCGCCGTGAGCGGCACAGACATGGGAGATATGCGATGGTGGCGAATGTTGGGACGACCGACCGGATGGTCCGGGTGGTGGTGGGGTTGGCCCTGCTGTCCCTGCTGTATTTTTTAACCGGTCCGGCGCACTGGCTCGGACTGATCGGGCTGGTGATGCTGGTGACCGGCACCTTTTCCTACTGCCCGGCCTATCGCCTGCTTGGCGTCAGCACCTGCGACGCCACCAATATCGTCATGGAAAAGCAGAACCCCGGCGGCGGATGCGGTTCGGGCGGCTGCGGCTGCGGCCACTGAGTTTTCCGGAACTCCGTGACATATCCACGATTTCAAGGCGGTGCCTGGGGCTCACCCGGGCGCCGCCCTGTTTTTTGGACACCATCAGAAAAAGGTCCTTGAACTGACGCCCCCCACTGACTAGGTATCTGGCACTCGTCGGGGTCGACTGCTAACAGCGTCGGCCAGTTCCGACATATCGCCGAAACCGGCATATCACTGAATATGTGCCTTTTAATTGGGAGGCCTTTCGAATGAAGTTTCGTCCGTTGCATGACCGCGTTGTGGTAAAGCGCATTGAATCCGACCAGAAGACCAAGGGTGGCATCATCATCCCTGATACCGCCAAGGAAAAGCCGCAGGAAGGCGAAATCATCGCCGTCGGCCCCGGCGCCCGCGACGAGAGCGGCAAGATCATTGCTCTCGATGTCAAGGCTGGTGATCGGATTCTGTTCGGCAAGTGGTCGGGCACCGAAGTCAAGATCGATGGTGAGGAATTCCTGATCATGAAGGAATCCGACATCATGGGCATCATCGAGAAGTAAAGCGCTTGGGCGCTTGCTCTCTTTTATGATCCTCCGTTCGACCATGATTTTCAGAAGGTAAGAAAAATGGCTGCCAAGGAAGTTAAGTTTGGTGTTGACGCGCGGACCCGCATGCTGCGTGGCGTCGACATCCTGGCCGATGCCGTGAAGGTCACTCTCGGCCCCAAGGGCCGCAACGTCGTGCTCGATAAGTCTTTCGGCGCTCCCCGGATCACCAAGGACGGCGTCACCGTCGCCAAGGAGATCGAGCTGGCCGACAAGTTCGAGAACATGGGCGCCCAGATGGTGCGCGAAGTGGCCTCGAAGACCAACGATCTGGCCGGCGACGGCACCACCACCGCCACCGTGCTGGCCCAGGCCATCGTGCGCGAAGGCGTCAAGGCGGTTGCCGCCGGCCTCAACCCGATGGACCTGAAGCGCGGCATCGACATCGCGGTGGAAGCCGTGGTCGCCGACATCAAGAGCCGGGCCAAGAAGGTTTCGACCAACGCCGAAATCGCCCAGGTCGGCACCATCTCCGCCAACGGCGAAACCGACATCGGCAACAAGATCGCCGAAGCCATGGGCAAGGTCGGCAATGAAGGCGTGATCACCGTCGAAGAAAGCAAGAGCCTCGACACCGAACTCGATGTCGTCGAAGGCATGCAGTTCGACCGTGGCTACCTGTCGCCGTACTTCGTCACCAACGCCGACAAGATGACCTGCGAGCTTGAGAACCCCTTCATTCTCTTCCACGAGAAGAAGCTCGGCGCGTTGCAGGCCCTGCTGCCGGTGCTGGAAGCGGTGGTTCAGTCCAGCCGTCCGCTGCTGATCATCTCCGAGGACGTCGAAGGCGAGGCCCTGGCCACCCTGGTGGTCAACAAGCTGCGCGGCGGCCTGAAGGTCGCGGCGGTGAAGGCCCCCGGCTTCGGCGATCGTCGCAAGGCGATGCTGGAAGACATGGCCATCCTGACCGGCGGTCAGGTGATCAGCGAAGACCTGGGCATCAAGCTCGAGAATGTCACCCTCGACATGCTCGGCACCGCCAAGAAGGTCCAGATCACCAAGGACAACACCACGATCGTCGATGGCGCCGGCGCCAAGAAGGACATCGAGGGCCGGATCGCCCAGATTCGTCAGCAGATCGAGGACACCACCTCCGACTACGATCGCGAGAAGCTCCAGGAGCGTCTGGCGAAGCTGGCCGGCGGCGTCGCGGTGCTGCGCGTCGGCGGAGCCACCGAGGTCGAGGTGAAAGAGCGTAAGGACCGGGTTGACGATGCCATGCACGCCACCCGCGCCGCGGTCGAAGAGGGCATCGTCGCCGGCGGCGGCGTCGCCCTGCTCTTCGCGGCCAAGGCTCTCGACGCCCTGAAGCCGGCCAACGACGAACAGCGCTACGGCATCGACATCGTACGCCGCGCGTTGCAGTCCCCGGTTCGCCAGATCGTCAGCAATGCCGGCGGCGACGGCTCGATCGTGGTGGGCAAGCTCAACGACGCCAACGACCCGGCCTATGGCTACGACGCCCAGACCGGCAGCTATGTCGACATGTTCAAGGCCGGCATCATCGACCCGGTGAAGGTGGTTCGCACCGCCCTACAGGACGCGGCCTCGGTCGCCGGCCTGCTGATCACCACCGAGGCGATGGTCGCCGAGAAGCCCGAGAAGAAGGCCCCGGCGGGCGGTCCTCCGGGCGGCATGGGCGGTATGGGCGACATGGATTTCTAAATCCCTGAAGTCCATTCGCGGAGTTGAAAACGGCGGGTCCTCGCGGATCCGCCGTTTTTTTTCATGGGGTCTGGAGCCTCAAGGCCCCAGTGGGGTTCAGGGGCAAAGCCTCTGATCGCCGAAGGCAAGGCCAGGGCTCTGCCCTGGACCCGCCAAAGGCTGGGGGCCTTTGGAAACCGTGGAATATTATCGATTGTTTCGGCGGCCGAAGGTTTCGAAGAGCTTCCAGCGGACATTCGGGATGCCGGCTAGAAGTTTTGGAGAAATCATATAGACTTGCGACGGCTCATCGACACGCAAGCTCGCAATCGAGGGCGTTTCGAAGAAGACGGCCTCCTCTCCGAAGAAGTCTCCCGGCCCAAGCTCCTCCACGACTTTATCATCGACGCACCGCGAAATCCGGCCATTGAGGATCACCCCGATCGCCGAAACTCTATCATTGGGCGCGTCGCCAACCGCCAAGGTGCGCAGACGCATGTCGGTGGCAATGGTGTTGAGGGTGCCGGTCGACACCACGCCCCCCAGCAGCCAGGTCCGGGACAGAAACGCTCGCCCTTCCATCAAGCGCGCGATATCGGCAAAGAGATGATGACGCAGCACAAAAGCCGTGTAGAGGTCACAGGGAATCTCAAGAACCTGAACGAAACTGACAGCCCGGAAGGTTTCTCCGGTCGGAAGATTGTGCAGCCCCGTCATCTCTCCAAGCATCGCCCCGGCCGACAACTCGATATGAAAATCAGAGTTATTGTCGAGAACCTCAATGGTTCCGGTCAAAAGCAAATAAATGCTTTGGTGAGGCGCCCCGGCCTTGATCAGGATCGTCTCGGGGTTGAAGGTCAGAATTGGCCCATTAAGCAATGCGAACAAATGCTCATTCGGAACCGATGGGAAGTAGTCGTGCAGAAAGGAAAACGCCGCGCGCGCCAGGAAATCCCGGTAACTGGAAATAAGCACATCGACCGTGCCAAAGGACGCTCCGGAACAGATGCGCCTCTGTTCGGCGGTCAGGGCCTGCGCCGTGTGGGCGAGAATGATCTTCCGGGAGCGGTCCGAAACGAAGTCGGCGGCCTCGCCATGAACCAACCCGCCACCAACATCGACCTTTTTGACGTCGGCCGGTTCGCTGTAGTCGCGAACGACGCGCTGATAAAGCTCACGGCACAGCCCCGGCTTGCTGTCATCATCCGTGACCATGCCTTCAAGTGTCTTCAGCCCGGTCAGATCGGCGAAATGCGCGTAGCTACGATACCCACCCTCGGCCAATGCCCGGAAGTGAAACAGTGTGGTCTCGACCGGATGAGGCGAAAACACCGGCTTGACATCCATGCCACCGACATCGTTCCAGACATTCATCTCCAGGTCTTTTAAGTCGAAATAATCCTCAAACTCCTGCTCTTTAATGGATAGCAAGGATGAAAGCTTCTTCGCGACGGCGGCGCGCACCATCGGCACGGAGAAATACTTGATCCGTCGATCCGAACGCATCAGCGTCGTCAGGCCGGCAAAATGATCGTCATGGGCGTGGGTGTGAAAAACCCCCTCGACCTCGTTGATGCCGATGCCCAGCGCGCTCAGGCTGTAGCCGAGATTGGGACCGGCATCGACCAGATAAATGCTACCCTGAAAGACGACGATCGAACTCATCGCCGGACGGCGGATATCCCAGCCATCGCCCTCGCCGGAATGAACAACAGCAAAGTATTCACGGCGAAACAGCGTCGCCCCCAGCGGATACGGGCATTCATAGGTCTGAAAAGGCGGCAGATTGAGATCGACGGTCAGCGCTTCCCCGCGGCCCGTCGCTGCGACTCGTGGGTTAGAACTCGCGTTGAAGTAGCTGCCTGCCCCTGACGCCGGACGCCGGCCTCCCATCATTTATCCCTTGGTGAGACCGGAGAGACCATCCCTCGGCGCCGACCTGCCGCTTGGCA
>CAIOBP010000097.1 GCA_903856295.1 uncultured Rhodospirillales bacterium
CGCCTCCGCCCCGCCGACGCCCCGCCGATCGGCGACCTCTACAAGGAATTCCGCGAATACCTCAAATGGGGCATCCCGGTCGGCTTCATCATCATCGTCCTCGGACGGGTGCTGATGGCGCAGAACTGAGGACGGGCGGGGGGCCGATCTCGCTACCGGATTTCCGTCATGTTCCGTCCCGCCGGTGAGCGCCCGTGCCCCGGCGGTCCGGTCGATCCGACAGCAAACGAACTGGGGAGTTCAGATGTCCGAAGAAGGCAAGGTGCGGTTGTGGATCTGGGGCGGGTTCATGTCGGTCCTGCTCCTGCTCGCCACGGTCGGCGCCGTCAGCTACGTCTCGTTCGAGGGCACGGTCGACAAGTTCAGCGAGTCCGGCCGCGTCGGGCAGTCCACCGTCCGGGTGCTGCTGGCCGACCGCGACATGGCCTCGGTGCGGATGGCCTCGCGGCGCTATCTGGTGACCGGCGCCGAACGGCTGCTGAAAGCCTATCAGGAGCGCAAGGACTCGGCGATCAAAGGCCTCAACGACGCCCGGGCCCTGATCAAGTCGGCCGATCAGCTTCAGGGCATCCAGCGTGTGCTCGAGCTGCTGGGCTCGTTCGATTCGCGCTTCGACCAGTCGGTGGCGCTCTACAAGAAGAAGGTCGCGCTGCTGAAGGAGGCCAGCGAGTTCGGCTCCAAAAGCCGGATCGCCCTCGACGAGTTCGCCCGGGCCAACCATGCCGAGGCGGCGGTGATGCAACCCCTGCAAACCCTGATGCGCTCGCGCCTCGACATGGCGGAGGTCACGGCCGAGTTCAATGAGGAAACCGCCCGGCACGCGGCCGAACTCGCCCGGACCTACAGTGCCGAACTCAAGGAGATGACCGCCGGACAACCGGCCGAGCGCCGGGCGAAACTCGCCGAACTCGCCACCCTCGCCGAAGGGTTCACGACCGCCCTGGAAAGTACCATGGCGGTGTCGCTGGACTTGTACAAGCTGACCGAGCAGGCGATGGATACCATCGGCAAGGAAATCTACACCACCTCGCTGGCCTTGCGCGACCTCCAGGTCAAGCGCCAGACGGCGCTGGAAGAGGCGGCCGGCAACTACGTTCTCAACGCCAAGATCACCATCGGCACCCTGACCCTGATCGCCATCGGCATCGCCATTCTGTGCGCCATCCTGATCAGCGCCGTCGTTTCGCGGCCAATCGCCGCCATGGCCGTCGCCGCCCGGGTCGCCGAGGAGATCGGCGAACTGATCAAGATGGCCGCCCATGACGGCGACTTCCGCAACCGCGCCCCCACCGAGGGCCGCACCGGGTTCGTGGCCACCATCAGCGATGCCGTCAACCGGCTGTTCGATTCGATGTGCGAGGCCTTCACCGGCATCAGCCGCGACGCCAACACCGTGGCCCTCGCCGCCAGCGATTGCAGCAGCGCCGTGCTCGAGGTCAATGCCGGCGCCGCCGAGCAGGCGCGCTCGCTGGAGCAGGTGCGCGAGGCCATCCGCACCTCGGCCGAAGCGATCACCAAGGTCAGCGGCAACGCCAAGACCGCCAGCTCCGCCGCCGAACAGGCGACCGCCCTGGTCAATCGCGGCCAGGTCGCCATCGTCGGCATGACCGATCTGATGGAAACCATGGCCCGCAATGGCCGCGAGATCGCCCTCGCCACCCAGGCGCTGGCCCAGATCGCCACCAAAACCGATATCCTCGCCACCAATGCCGCCATCGAGGCCGCCGGGCTCGGCGGCGACCAGGGCCGGCGCTTCGCCGTCATCGGCCAGCAGATCGGCAACCTCTCCGAGCTGTCCAGCTCGTTTTCGACCAAGATCGCCCAGCTGGTCGAGACCGCGAACCGGGACCTGCAAACCGGCCTGCAAGCCGCCAGCGGCGCCCGGCAGATCATCGAGGACATTCAGCGTCAGGTCGCCGACACCGACGGCATGATTCACCAGATCGCCGAGGCCATGATGTCGCAGCAGTCGGCGATCATCGAAATCGACGCCACCGCCAACAGTCTGGCCGAGATCGGCGAGCACAATGTCGAGTCCGGTGAACAGATTTCCCGGCGGTTGGTGCAGTTGCGCGACCTTTCGGATGCCACCAAGGAAGCCGTCGGCAAATTCAAGATCGAGAGGGCGGGTGAGGCGCGGGCGCCGCGTCCTGCCGCGTGAGGCCGGCGCGAATCGCCTGAAGCCCGAATCGGAGTGTTCCCCACGGTTCGAAGACCGGGCAATAGTCGGTTGCTGCCCGATCTATAGGCTATTGCTTTCCCGGCAGCGGGGATTTGCACAAAACAGCGCCAGCTTTTTGCTCATTTTCTGCCCACTTAAATGCCGCGTCTTGAGCCTTGTTGCGCGGTTTGATAGCAGGCGTCCAGTCACGGCGATCGACAGCGCCGGCCAACCGACGAGACGAGGGGTTCTATGGACGCGACAAAAACGGGCGGCGACGTCCTTTTCATTCTGATGGGCGCCATCATGGTGCTTGCAATGCATAGCGGTTTCGCCTTCCTCGAGGTTGGCACGGTCCGGAAGAAGAATCAGGTCAACGCCCTGGTCAAAATTCTGACCGATTTCGCGGTGTCGACGATTGCCTATTTTTTCGTCGGGTACAGCATTGCCTACGGTGTCGATTTTTTCGTCAACGCCAAGGTGCTGACCGGCGAGATTGCCATGCCCGGCCACAGCTTCGCGCCGCACGGCTATGATCTGGTCAAATTCTTCTTCCTCGCCACCTTCGCGGCGGCAGTGCCGGCGATCGTGTCCGGCGGTATCGCCGAGCGCGCGCGCTTCATGCCGCAGGTTGTCGCCACCGCGATCCTGGTCGGGCTGGTTTACCCGACCTTCGAAGCCTTCGTCTGGGGCGAGCGCTTCGGCATCCAGACCTGGTTCGCGACCAGCTTGGGCTTCAAGTTCCATGATTTCGCCGGCTCGGTGGTGGTTCACGCGGTCGGCGGCTGGATCGCCCTCGGCGCGGTGCTGATGCTGGGCAACCGCATCGGCCGCTATCGCCGCGACGGCTCGCTGATCGCCATGCCGCCCTCGAACATTCCGTTCCTGGCGCTCGGCGCCTGGGTGCTCTCGGTCGGCTGGTTCGGCTTCAACGTCATGAGCGCCCAGACCCTCGACACCGCCTCGGGTCTGGTCGGGCTGAACTCGCTGATGGCCATGGTCGGCGGCATCCTCAGCGCCCTGGTGGTCAGCCGCACCGACCCCGGCTATGTCCATAACGGCGCGCTGGCCGGGTTGGTCGCGGTGTGCGCCGGCTCCGACGTCATGCATCCGATCGGCGCCCTGGCCACCGGCGCCATCGCTGGCGCCCTCTTCGTCTGGGCCTTCGACCGGTGCCAGTACGACTGGAAGCTCGACGACGTGCTCGGCGTCTGGGCGCTCCACGGCTTGTGCGGCGCCACCGGCGGCATCCTGTGCGGCGTCTTCGGCCAAACCGCGCTGGGCGGCATCGGCGGCGTCGGGTTGCTCTCGCAGGTGGTCGGCACCCTGAGCGGCATGGTCTTCGCGCTGACCGCCGGACTGCTGGTTTACGGCGGCCTGAAGAAGACCATCGGCATCCGGCTCGAGCCCGAAAAGGAACAGCGGGGCGCCGATCTGTCGATCCACCGCATCACCGCCTATCCCGAAGACGACGCCTCCAAGCACTAAAGGGGTCTGGGGCCGTCGGCCCCAGTGGGGGGCCAAGGGGCAAGGCCCCTTGGTCGCCGAAGAGGCCAGGGGCTCTGCCCCTGGACCCCGCCAAAGGCCGGCGGCCTTTGGAAACCGGGATGGGGTTCATGCGCATGCATCTGGTTCTTGGGGCGACGCTGACGCCGCCTTTTCCTGAACACTTGGAAAGCGCGGTGGTTGGCATGGGCTGTTTCTGGGGCGCCGAACGGCTGTTCTGGCGCCAGCCCGGCGTTTTCACCACCGCGGCCGGCTATGCCGGCGGCCACACCCCCAGCCCGAGCTACGAAGAGGTGTGCACGGGCCGCAGCGGTCACGCCGAGGTGGTTCTGGTGGTGTTCGACCCGCAAACGACCAGCTATGGCGCGCTGCTGACGCTGTTCTGGGAAAGCCACGATCCGACCCAGGGCATGCGCCAGGGCAACGATATCGGCAGCCAATACCGTTCCTGTCTTTATCCGCGCACGCCCGGCCAGTGGACGGCGGCGCTCGAGACCCGCGACCGCTACGACAAAATTCTGGGCCGGGCCGGCTTCGAGCCGATCACCACCGAAATCGCCGAAGCGCCAGCCTTCCACTACGCCGAAGCCTATCACCAGCAGTATCTGGCCCGGAATCCCGGCGGATATTGCGGTCTCGCCGGCACCGGCGTCCGCTGTCCCGGGGCGTGACCGCCCGGAAAACCGGCAAAAAAACACCGCCGGCCAGGAGGTCCCGGCCGGCGGTTCGTTTTCAAGCCTTACCTTACTCGGCCGGCGTGTTGTCGCCCGCTCCGGCGGCGGCCTTGGTCAACTCGAACAAGCGGCGGCGCACCAGCGGATCCGCAATTTTGTAGTAGGCGCGCACCAGCTCGAGAGTCTCGCGCTTGGCCATCGGATCCAGGGCCAGACTGTCAACGCTCGGCGACTCACCACCCAGCGACACCGGCACCTTGCCGTCCTCGTCAACCCCGAGGTCGTCGAAGAAGTAGGACACAGGCACATCGAGCACGTTCGACAGCTTCCAGAGCTTCGAGGCGCTGATGCGGTTCATGCCGCGCTCGTATTTCTGAACCTGCTGGAAGGTCAAGCCGATCGCCTCGCCCAGTTTCTCCTGGCTCATGCCGAGCAGGGTCCGGCGCAGACGCACGCGAGAACCGACATGAACGTCGATCGGGCTCGGCCCGTCCTTGGCGATGGAGCGCTTGGCCTTGCGGCCCGGCTTGGCCTTTTCTTCCACCTTCTTAATCATATAACCCCCGTGTCTGCATGGCGCTGGCGATGGCCGGAGACCCTGCACCGCCTCGCCGTACGCGATTCATAGATATGCTAATACCACAAAAAGCAATGAATGCGCGTTTTAATTTTGCCCTATCGCCCTCTGCTAGCGTGAACCGCGACTAAGCCTATCTTTCGGATATGGCCAAATAATCGATCGGCTATTTCGCCAGCAGACTCAACCCAAGGCAGGGTCAAGCTTATCCCACGCAACAGCCGGCCCGGCACCAGCCAAGCAGCTATGTTACGCGATGGAGTGGACTTGTGCAACAGGAGTGGTCAATTAGAATTGATATAAACTGGAGGCCGTCGGAGTCCCCCCGACAATCCGCACCAGTCGACACGCAATAACCGGCCAGAACATCTGCCGGCCGATCCATGGCGCGGCAACGACTTGTCCAGTGCCGCCACAGGATTTTCAATGGATTGCCCGAACGCCCGCTACGGCTCGATGATCCGTGAGCGCGAAACCTGCTCGGCGCCGCTCGGCAGCCTCGCCGCCGGATCGCGCAGCCAGGACAATATGTCGCCGATCACCACGCCGCCGCGCCGGTCGCGCAGCAGCATGTGCCAGCCATCCTGGTAAATGGCCAGCCGCTGACGCCCCTTGGGCAGGCCGGCCAGCAGGCGATTGATGGCGCCGAAGGGCAGCACCTGCTCATGGACGCCATACAGCACCAGCCCCGGCGTGAGATACCGGGGCGCTGCCGCCAGCGCCTCGCCCATCAACTCAACCAAACCGTTTATGGTGTCGGCTCGAGTCGCCTTGATCACCAGCGGATCGCGGCTCAGCGCCTTCATCATGTCCACATTGTCCGAGGGCCGGATTTTCAGGGTTTTGGGCGCGGTCATGGCAAGGCCGGGCACCAGGGCGTTGGTCAGCCACAGCGCCGCCCGGGGCACCGCCCCCATGGCCTCGCGCCCCCAGACCGCCGGCGCCACCAGAATCGCCCCCGCCACGGCGGCCAGCGGCGAACCGGCCGGCGGCGGTGCCGCCAGCGCGCTCATCACCACCGCCCCGCCCATGGACTCGCCGAGCAGATAAACCGGCACGCCGGGATGACGCGCGCACACCAGCGCGACCACGGTGGTCAGATCGGCGATCATGGTCGCGGCGCCTGGCCAGACGCCCCGGCGCATGGTGGCGCCGAAGCCGCGCTGGTCGTAGGCGTAGGTGGCCACACCATCGGCGGCAAACAGCGGACCGACTCCGGAAAAGGCGTTGGAATAGTCGTTGAAGCCGTGCAGGGCGACAATCACCGCCCGCGTCGCCCCCTCGGGGCGCCAGGCCCGCATGGGCAGATAGTAGCTGTCGGCGGTGATGGCGTAACCGTCAATCAGGGTTGGCGCCAGCCGCGCCGGTCCCATCGGCTGGGTCGCCGAGGCGCAGCCGGCGACCGCCAGCAGGCCGAGCCACCAGCCGACGGCCAGCGGCGGCCGGCGACGATGGTGATCATGGCCGGTGGGTCTGGCCGCCTCCGGCGCTCCCCCCCAGACCCGGCGCACCAGACGCCGGCGTGTCGAGGGGTGATCCGCCGCTTCCTTCCCGGTCTTCGCCATCGCTGCCTCTGGTCAGGGTGAGGAAGATATCCTCGAGGTCGGCCTCCTCGGTGGTGAGATCGAGGATGCCCAGGCCGGCCGCCTGCACCGCCGCGAGAATGGTGTCGATTCGCACCCGACTCGGACGGTAGCGTACAACCAGCCGGCGGCCGATTTCCAGCTTAACCGCCTCCTCGACCGCCAGCGCCGCCAGCGCCGCCGGAACCTCGGTCAAATCCCGGTCGACGACGATCGCCAGCTCCTTGCTGTCGAGCTGCCCGAGCAGCGACCGGGTCGACTCGCAGGCCACCACCTGCCCGTGATTGATGATCGCGATGGTGTCGCAGAGCTGCTCGGCCTCCTCCAGATAGTGGGTCGTGAGCAGAACCGTGGTGCCCCGGCGGTTCAGCTCGCGAACATGGTCCCAGAGCTGGCGGCGCAGTTCGACGTCGACTCCGGCGGTCGGCTCGTCGAGCACCAGCACCGGCGGCGCGTGAACCATCGCCTTGGCCACCATCAGCCGCCGCCGCATGCCGCCCGAGAGGGTGCGGGCGTAGGCGTTGGCGTGGCTGCTCAGCCCGACCGCCTCGAGCAATTCGGCGGTGCGGCGCCGGCCGGCGGGCACGCCATAGAAGCCGGCCTGGAGGTCCAGCAGCTCGCGCGGGGTGAAAAAGGGGTCGATGTTCAGTTCCTGGGGCACGACGCCGATCGAGGAACGGGCGTGGCGAGTCTGACGGTCGATGTCGAACCCCCAGATCGCCGCCTCGCCCGCGGTCTTGTTGACCAGCCCGGCCAGGATGTTGATCAGGGTCGATTTGCCGGCGCCGTTGGGGCCGAGCAAACCGAACAGCGAACCGCGCGGAATCGCGAGATCGATCGCCTTCAACGCCTCGCGCGACGGCGACTGGCCCGACGCCGCGTAGACCTTGGTCAGGCCGCGCACCGCAACGGCATGGACGGGCGGAACCAGTGTGGACACGGCGACTCCTCCGGCAACACGGGCAATGGTGTAAAACAATTGATCGCCCCGCGCCATTCGGTATCATCTCGCACGCCCGCCGGTCAAACCGGCGCGACGCCGACCTCAGCAACGGAGCCATGCGATGCAGCAGACCGAGACCCTAACCGTCGATAAGGCAAGCGTCACCTGCGACGGCGGCGGCGGACCGCTCGGCCACCCCAGGGTCACGCTCTCGCTCGCCGACGGGCGCAACACCTGCCCCTATTGCAGCCGGAGCTTCGTGCTGCGCGCCGGCGCCAAGACCGGTCACGGCCACTAACGCCCCCCCTTTTTTCTCTCCGACCATTGGATACCGAATGTCGACCTTGATTACCGGCGCAGCGGGCTTCATCGGCTCCCATGTCGCTCATCGTTTGCTGGCGCGCGGCGATACCGTCGTGGGCATCGACAATCTCAACAGCTATTACGATGTCCGGCTGAAGGAGGCGCGACTCGCGCGCCTGCTCGAGCATCCGAATTTCTCCTTCCACAAGCTCGACATTTCGGACCGCGAGGGCATCAACGGCACCCTGGCCAAGGTCGGCAAGGACATCGACGGCGTCGTCCACCTCGCGGCCCAGGCCGGGGTGCGCCACTCCATCGAGCATCCTTTCGATTACATCAGCGCCAATATCGTCGGACATCTGGTGATGCTGGAATGGTGCCGCCACCAGCCCGGCCTGAAGCACATGGTTTACGCCAGCTCCAGCTCGGTCTATGGCGGCAACACCACGCTGCCGTTCTCGGTCGAGGACCGGGTCGACCACCCGATCTCGCTCTACGCCGCGACCAAGAAGGCCGACGAGCTGATGAGCCACACCTACGCCCATCTCTACCGGATTCCCCTCACCGGCATGCGCTTCTTCACGGTCTACGGGCCATGGGGACGGCCCGACATGGCGCTGTTCAAGTTCTGCAAGTCGATCCTCGAGGGCCAGCCGATCACCATCTACAACAATGGCGAGATGTGGCGGGACTTCACCTATGTCGACGATATCGTCACCGGCGTCGTCGCCGCCCTCGACCGCCCGCCCGCGCCCCAGGGGCCGACCGGGGCGCCGCACACCGTGTTCAACATCGGCAACCACCGCTCGGAGCCGCTGATGAAGCTGGTCGGGCTGCTGGAAACCGCGCTGGGCAAGGAAGCGATCAAGATCTACGACGGCATGCAGCCCGGCGACGTGCAGCAGACCTACGCCGACATCGAGGCCACCCGCGATCTGCTCGGCTACGAACCCACCACCCCGATCGACATCGGCGTGCCGAAGTTCGTCGAGTGGTACCGGGGGCATTACGGGGTGTGAACCGGCGGGCAGCCGATTCGAACGAGGGCGCTCTGGATGAGAGGAAAACCGCCATGCTGCGAGGTCTGTGTCTGAGCCTGATCATCCTGACCGCCGGGGCCGTCCGGGCGCAGGAGAGCCACCAGTTCCTGCACAACGCCAATCCATCCAGTCCGCTGTTCGAGTGCAACCAGAAGACCATCGGCCAGACCGCCTGTCAGGCCGCGCACCGCTGCAAATGCACCTACAACGCCTTCGGCAGCGCCATGCAGGGGCTGCCACCCGGCTATCGCTGGGATTGCGGGTTGGAGCAGGGCACCTGCACCATCGACATTCCCGCCACCACCAGCGGCAATTACGGCAATTCGCAGGCCCCGTCGTCGGTGCCGACGCCCCAGGTGGTCGTGCCGTATCAACTCAAATAGGGCTGAAACCGGCTCAAAACGCGGCGGCCGGCGGTCAGCGGCCCTGGGCATCGTCCTGGCAGGCCTTGACCGACAGCCGCCGCGCCGCCGGCAGCAGCAGGGCGGCGTAGCCGGCGATCCAGGCCAGCGCCAGGGTGGCGGTGGCGCCGAGCATGCCGTAGCTCTGGCACATCAGGACATTGAGCGGCAGCAGCAGCACGCCCTGCACCAGGGTGATGCGGAAATTATACCAGTAGAGTTCCAGCGCCAGCACGATCGGCCGCACCCAGAACACCATGGTCACGAAGCCGCTGGCCACCAGCAGCAACTGGAACGGCAGCACGCTGGGCTCGAAGGCGGCGCCGAACACCAGCACCAGCACCGGCCGGGCGAGCAGAATGCCGACCAGCGTGCCGGCCGCGACCAGCGGCAGCCAGGTGCGGCACAGCACCAGCACCCGGCGGCGAACCTCGGCGAGATCGCGCCGGACCACCAGCTCGCTGAAATCCTGGTAGATCACCTGGGACAGCATCTCGCCGACCCGCATCACGGTGGCGGCCAAGCTCTTGGCGAGGCGATACCAGCCGACCTCCTCGGCCGAGCGGAAGAAGCCGAGCACCAGGGTGTCGGCCTCCTTGATCGCCGAGGAGCAGATGCTCCACAGGAAGGTCGCGCCCATGAAGCCCCAGAAGCCCGAAAGCTCGCGCCGCCGCCGGAAAACCCGTGAGCCCGCCAGCCCGCCGAGACGGACGCCATAACCCTCGGCCATGGCGCCGAACAGATAGCCGCCGGTCAGGATCGCCTGGAGCGCCCCGGTGATGGCCATCAGCCAGCCGGCGCTGGCCAAGCCGAGCTGTCCCGCCGCCAGCAGCACCCCCAGCCCGCCGACCCGCATCAGCGGAAAGACGGTGTTGAGCGCCGCGATGGCGCGGTAGCGTCCGAGGTCCCGGGCGACGCTGAACCAGACCTGATCGAACACCGCGCACACCTGCATGGTACCGATCAGCAGATAGAGCGGAATCGCGGCGGTGCCGCCGGGCAGATCGCCGGCCAGCCAGGGCACGCTGGCGGCGATCACCACCAACGCCAGCACCCGGGTTACGATCTCGATGGCCAGGGCCGAGCCGAGCAGCAATTCCATCAGGTCCTGGGCGTTGCGCTCGCGGAACTCCACGAGATAGCGCGTCACCGGCTCCGAGGTGCGGAAGGTGCACAGCGAGTAGGCGACCAGCACATAGGCCTGAACGCCGCTCCAGATGCCGAAATCCGCCGGCCCCAGCGTCCGGGCCAGAATCAGGGTCTGGAGCAGGGCAAGCGCCATCGCCGCGGCGCTGCCGCCGAAGAGATAGCTGCCATTGGTGAACAGGCGGCGCAGCGAGGGCTTCACCGGTTCGACTTTCGCTTGGAGTCGGCATGGAATCGCAGGCGCACACCCCGGTCCGCGCTCACAGACGCGGCCCGGAGTGTGCGCCCGCGAAGCCTTAACCGTCCGCCCCGAACGACGCAAGCACCGTGGTGGCGATAGGTGGTTTTTCGTAGTCCCGCGGTCGGCAGGTCCCCGAAGTCCGGCAGGCCGGCGCCCGCTATTCTCCCACCGCCGCCCCTTCGCGCCGGGGGTCGGCGCCACCGGCCAAGTGGCCCTCGCCCAGCTGGATGCCGGTCAGGCCGCTGGTCATCTCGGTCAAGGAAATGGTGTGACCGAGAGCCTCGAGGGCCGGTTTGAGCGCGGCCAGCACCGTTCCCTGCTCCAGCTCGGTGGCGCCGTTGCGGTTGGCCACGTGGGGCAGGTTGATCGCGGTCTGGACATCCAGGCCCCAGTCGAGCACCCCGACCAGCGTCTCGGCGACATAATCGATGATCCGCGGGCCGCCGGGGGAGCCGAGCGCCAGCACCGGCTTGTTGGCCTCGTCGAGCACGATGGTCGGCGACATCGCCGAGCGCGGCCGTTTGCCCGGCTCGGCGCGGTTGGCCACCGGACGGCCGTTGATCTCGGGACGGAGCGAAAAGTCTGTCAACTCATTGTTGAGTAGAAAACCATCGACCATCAACCTTGAGCCGAAAGCATCCTCGATCGAGGTGGTGGCCGACACGATGTTTCCGGCCTTGTCGACCACCACGAAATGGCTGGTCGAGGGGTATTCGTAGGACTCGCCCGGCGGTGCGGCGCGGGCATCGCGCCAGGGCGGATTGCCGGCCCGCACCGGCGCCGGCAGCGCGTGGTCGCGATCGATCAATTGCGCCCGCACCAGCAGATAGAGCGGGTCCGCCAACCCGGCGGCCGGCACCGGGGTCAGTTCGGGGTCGGCGAGGTAGGCGTCGCGGTCGGCATAGGTCAGCTTGCTCGCCTCGGCCAACAAATGCACGGCGGACAGGGACAAAGGCTTGATGTGTTCGACATCGAAATGGCTGAGCAGCCCGAGTATTTCGGCGACGCTGGCGCCACCGGCCGGCGGTGGCGGACCGCACACCAGGAAGGTGCGATAGGGCGCACAGGCCGGTTCGCGCGGCAGGGCGGCATAGCTTTTGAGGTCGTCCTCGGTCATGGCGCCGTGGCTGGCGCCGGAGCCGTTGACCTTGGCCGCGATCTCCTTGGCGATCGGTCCGGTATAAAAAGCATCGGCGCCGCCTGCGGCGATTTTCCGCAGCGTCTCGGCGAAGGCCGGGTTCTTGAGCTTGGTTCCGGCGGCGCGCGGACTGCCGTCGGCATTGAGGAAATAGGCCCGCGCGGTGGGATCGCGGGCCAGCCGCTCGCGGTCATGGGCGATCTCCATGGCCAGACGCGGCGAAATCTCGAAGCCCTGCTCGGCGAGATCGATGGCCGGTTGGAACAGCTTGGCCCAGGGCAGCTTGCCCGCCCGCTGATGCGCGGCCTGCCACAGCCGCAGCGCGCCCGGCACCCCGACCGAGCGGCCGCCGATCACCGCGTCGTAGAAGGCCAGTGGCTGACCGGCGCCATCGAGGAACAGGTCGGGGCGGGTGGCGGCCGGCGCGGTTTCCCGGCCGTCGAAGGCGTAGAGTTCGCCGGCGGCGCGGTCATAGCCGATCAGGAAGGCGCCGCCGCCGATGCCCGAGGATTGCGGCTCGACCAGATTGAGCACCATCTGAACCGTCACCGCCGCGTCGACGGCGCTGCCGCCCTCGCGGATGATCTGGGCGCCGGCCCGGGCCGCGACCGGGCTGGCCGCCACCACCATGAACGATTTGGCATCGGCCGCCGCCCGAACCTCGGCCCGTGCGCTCCCGGCGGTCAGTAAGATCGCCACTGCCAAGGCAAGGGTTCCAAGGGCCCCCGGCCTTTGGCGGGTCCAGGGCAGCGCCCTGGCCTGGCCTTCGGCGACCAAGGGGCTTTGCCCCTGGCCCCCCCTGGAGCCGGCGGCCCCAGACCCCGGTAGATAGAGTTTAGCCATTGAGCTTGCGCCCCTTGAGTTTGTAAACGAAGCTGATGACCTCGGCGACCGCGCGGTATTGTTCGGCGGGAATTTCCTGGTCGATGTCGACGGTGTCGTAAAGCGCCCGCGCCAGCGGCGGATTCTGCACGATGGGAATATCGTGCTCCTCGGCGACTTTGCGAATGGTGGCGGCGATGAAATCGGCACCCTTGGCCACCACCACCGGCGCCCGGCCGCTGGCGGCATCGTATTTCATGGCCACGGCGAAATGGGTCGGGTTGGTGACCACGACGTCGGCCTGGGGCACCGCCGCCATCATGCGCTGCCGGGCCTTTTGCACGCGCATCGCCCGGATCTTGCTCTTGACCAGCGGATCGCCTTCGGTCTGCTTGTATTCGTCCTTCACCTCCTGCTTGGTCATGCGCATCTTCTTGGCGAAGGTGAAGCGCTGATAGGCGAAGTCGGCGGCGGTGATGATCAGCACCACCATCACGATCCAGACCATCATTCTGTAGGAGGTCGAGCGAACCTCCCAGAGCATCGACGAAAAATCCATGCCGATGAAATGCTCGAACCCCATGACCACCGGTTTGAGCACCAGAAAGACCACGAATCCGATCGCGAACAGCTTGAGAAGGTTCTTGCCCATGTCCAGCGCCTGCTGGCTGAGCTTGAACATCCGTTGCAGACCGGCGATCGGATTGAGCTTGTTGAAGTCGATCTTCAGGCTGGCCCAGGTGAACTTGAAACCGATCTGCAAGACGGTCGACAGGATGCCCAGCACCATCAGCAGCGCCAGCGGCAAGCCGGTATAATAGATCACGTCGAGCAGAGCCCGCCCGACCATCAGGCGAATCGCCTCGGCATCGGTGGGAAATTGATAGGTTTCGGTGAGCAGCCGCGCCAGCTCGTCCTTGATGTGGCCGACGATCGGCGGCGCGATCCAGGCGACGATGATCAGGATGCCGATCATCGCCATCAGGTTGTTGACCTCGCGGCTGATCGCGAACTGGCCTTCTTCGTGGGCCTTGTCGAGCTTGCGACTGCTGGCTTCTTCTGTTTTTGATGATTCGTCCTCATCTTCCGCCATCGCTGATCACTCCGGCGCGAGAAACTGGACGAGCGTACCCTCGAAGTGACGCAGCCAGAACATCATCATCGCCGACACCGTGATGGCGAACAGGAACAGGCCATAGGCGATCTGGGCCGACATGAAGACGAAAAACACCTGCATCTGGGGCGCGAGCCGCGCCATGATCCCGAGCGCCAGCGCGAACACCAGACCGGTGGCCAGGAACGGCGCCGACATCTGGACGCCGATGGTGAAACTGTCGGCGACCAGCCGGGTCACCGTCTGGGTGAAATCGCCCACCGGCAACGGCGCCCCCGGCTGAAACATCTCATAACTGTGCACGATGGCGCTCAGCAGCAGATGATGAAGATTGGTGATCAGGATCAGCAGCAGCGCCAGCCACGATAGCAGCGAGCCCGGCAGCGAGCCCTGGGTGGCCAGCGACGGATTGAACACGAAGGCGTTGGACAGGCCGGTCTGCATGGCGATGATCATGCCCGCGACCTCGAGGGCGCCGAACATCAGCCGCCCCAGCGAGCCGATGAACACGCCGATCAGCAGTTCCCCGCCCAGCAGCAGAAACAGCCCCAGCACCGAGGCCGGCTCCCGGGGCAGCTCCGGCAGGAGCACCGGGGTCACGACCAAGCTGATCGCGAGGGCGAGCAGCAGCCGGACCTGAGTCGGCACGAACTGATCGCCGAACACCGGCATCACCATCATCGCCGCGCCGACCCGCGTGAACACCAGCAGCCACGCGAAGAGATTGCCGGCGATCAGGGTCTGGAGCGCGGCCACCGGTCAGCCGCTCACGGCACGCCGACGGCGACGATGCGGTCGGCGATGTGCAGGGTGAAGGTGGTGAGATGCGAGAGCATGAATGGCGCCAGGAAAATCGCGGTGGCGAACCCCAGCAGCATCTTGGGCACGAAGGTCAGGGTCTGTTCCTGAATCTGGGTCAGGGCCTGGAACAGCGAGATGATCACGCCGACGACCAGCATCACGATCATGATCGGGCCGGAGATGACGATCATGGCCATGATCGCCTCGCGGCAAATGTCGATGGCGTCGGTTTCCGTCATGGGCTGGCGACCTCGCCTCGCTGTGCCTCAGATCGGCATGCGCAAAATTTCCTGATAGGCGTTGACCACCTTGTCGCGCACCGCGGTCACGGTCTGCAAGGTCATTTCAGCGTTGGTCACCGCGGTCACGACGTCGTTGAGGTCGGCCTTGCCCACGGCGGCCTTGGCGGTCATCTGTTCGCCGGCCTTGAGGCTGCCGATGGCGCCGTGCGCCGCCTGTTCGAGCACGGCTCCGAAGCTCAGCCCGTGAGCGTCCTCGGTTTCGTCGCCGCCCGGCTGCACCGCCCGCGAGGCGGCGCTGGCGTAGGCATTAAGCGCGGCGCTGACATTGGCGACCATGGGCGGGCTCCTCCGGTAAAACGAAAAGGGGATCAGCGCAGCAGTTCGACGGTGCGGGACAGCATGGTCTTGGCGGCGTCGATCACGGACAGGTTGGCATCGTAGGACCGCTGGGCCTCCTGAAGGTCCATGGTCTCGACCAGGCTGTTGACGTTGGGCATCATGACATAGCCATCCTGGTCGGCGACCGGGCTGCCGGGATCGTACTTGCGGGTGAAGTCGCTGCGGTCGACCCCGACCGCGGCGACCCGCACCTTGTTGACCCCGGCCTGCCGGTCGAGTTCGTTCTTGAAGGTCACGACCTTGCGCCGGTAGGGCAGGTCGCCGGGCGCTTCGGCGGTGGAGTCGGCGTTGGCCAGATTTTCCGCAATCACCTTGATGCGCGAACTCTGGGCCTTCATGCCGGCGGCCGAAACCTCCATCGCCTTGGTGATATCCATCGCCTCGATCCTCTTTCCTGAAGTCTAGAGCGCGCCGCCGTTCAGCTGCCGCGCTGGAGCACCTGTTTGATCATGCCGACGTTCTTGCGGTAGAGGCTGGTCACCATGTTGTAATCCTGGGAGGTCTGGGACAGCTTCATCATCTGTTCCTCGATATCCACCGCATTGCCGTCGGGTTTGGTTTCGTAGGTCTTGCGGTCCTTGCGCACCGTGCCGGGGCCGTCGGCGGCGTGGGCGAGATGCTGGTGAGCGGGATTGGTCATCGCTGGTTCGAGATGGTGGCCCTCCTGGAGAGCGGTGCGGAAGGTGAAGGGGGTGACGTCCTCGGGCTTGAATTTCGGCGTGTCGACGTTGGCGACGTTCTGGGCCAGCACGGTCTGGCGCTGGCTCAACCAGTCCATCTTCTTGGCCATCAGCTTGAAGACGCCGATCGAAGAGAGGTCCATGATCCCGATCCCTGCCTGTGGCCGCCGTGCGGCCGCCCTGCCCCACTGTCCCGTCCCACCGTCCCATGCAACCGCGATGCCAGCGCCGCCGGTCGCGACGGTCAAGTATTCGGCGGCGACAGGGGAAGTATACGCCCGGGAAGACCAAGCCTCAAGGCCGCTTGCCGGCCAACGCCGGCCCGATCACGGTAACCGCCAGCCCGGTCATCACCAGAGCGGCCCCGGCAAGTTTTGCCGGGGAGATGGTTTCCCCCAGCAGCAGCGCCGTCGAACTCATGCCGAACACCGGTACCAGCAGCGAAAATGGCGCCACCAGACTGGCCGGATAGCGAACGAGCAGCACGCTCCAGGCGCCGAAAGCGGCCAGGGTGGCGACGAGGCTTTGGAACACCACCGCGCCCGCCCCCAGCCAGCTCATGCCCAGCAGCGCCGACACCATGCGGTCGCCGCCTTCGAAGGCCCAGGACAGCAGCAGCAGCGGAACCACCGCCACCGCGCTCATCCAGATCATCAGTCCGAGCGGATCGCGGGCGCCGGCCTGCTTGGTCAGGATGTTGGCCACCGCCCAGGCCAGCGCCGCTCCGAGCACCAGCACCAGACCGAGCAGGCTGCCGCCATCGCCGATGTCGCCGGCGATGACCAGAATGCCGGCCGCGGCCAGAGCCATGCCCGCCAGCTGACGCCGGGACGGCCGGTCGCCGAGCAGCAGCGCCGCCAGCAGCGCCGTGAAAAACGCCTGGGTCTGGGCGACCAGGGAGGCCAGCCCGGCGGGCAGCCCGACATCGATGCCGATGAACAGCAAGCTGAACATCGCCACCCCCAGCGCCAGTCCGATGCCGAGGATGAAACGCAGGGGTGCCGGCGGTCCCGCGCGCCACAGCCACAGCAGCGGCAGCGCGGCCACGGCGAAGCGCAGCGCCGAGAACAGCAGCGGCGGAAAATCCCGCAGTCCGATCTTGATCACCACGAAAGTGAAACCCCAGGCGGCGGCGACCAGCACCGCCACCAGCACATCCCGCGCCTGCATACCGTTTTCCGCCGAAGCCGCTTTGTCCAACCGATGTTGGTAGCCGGTCCGCCGGTCAGGAGATGACGCCGTTGCGCACCCCGGCCATGCTCTTGCGCACCGCGTCCCGCAACGAGGCCGCCTCGGCGCGGCCGTCGCCATCACCGCCCCAGCGGTCGAAGTGCAGCAGGTCTTCGAGGGGCAGGCGGGCGCGCCAGCCGGCGGTCTCGAGATCGGGTTTGGTGTTGAAGTGGCTGACATAGCCGAGGCAAAGATAGGCGACCGGCACCACCCGTTCGGGAATCTCCAGCACGTCGCGCAGCCGGTCGGGATGGAGAATGCTCACCCAGCCCACGCCCAGCCCTTCGGCCCGCGCCGCCAGCCACAGATTCTGCACCGCGCACACCGTGCTGTAGAGGTCCATGGTCGGCATGTGGGTGCGGCCGAGCACCACCGGCCCGGCCCGGTCGCGGTCGCAGGTGACACAGAGATTGAGCGGCGCCTCGCGGATGCCCTCGAGTTTGAGCCGGCGGTAGGTCGCCTGACGGTCATCCTCGAACATCGCCGCCGCCTCGGCGTTGGCGGCGGTGAAATCCTCATGCACCCGCGCCTTGACCGCGGGATCGCTGATCAGCAGAAAGCTCCAGGGCTGCATGAAGCCGACCGAAGGCGCGAAATGGGCGGCGGTCAGCACCCGCGCCAGCACCGCGTCGGGCACCGGGTCCGCAACGAACTGGCCGCGCACATCCCGGCGATTGACGATCGCATGGTACAGCCCGGCCCGCTGTTCCTCGGAGAAATCGGTCTCCTCCCGAACTGACTGGCTTGTCATCCTACTCCCTCTCCGCCGCCGTCCGGCACCGGCCATACTCCGCCAGTTCCAGCACCACCCCGTCCGGGTCGCTGATGTAGGCCATGCGCTTGCCGGCGGGCAGGATCGACAACGGCACCTGCACCGGCTCGACCCCCTCAGCGTAGCCCAGTGAGCGGGCGAGGGCGAGCGCCGCGTCGATGTCCGCCACCCGCACCGCGAAATGCCGCAGCCCTTCGGTGACCAGACGGCGGGTGGCCGGCTCGGTCCGGCCGGGCGGCGAGAGGTAGCGCAACAGCTCGATGCGGAACCCCGGATCGGCAGCGCCGAGAATCACGCACCGGGCGCGGGCGCCCGGATAGCCGGTCACCGCCTCGAACCACGGACCCGAGAGATCGCAATCAAGGGCGACGCTCATGCCGAACAGAGCACGATAGAACCGGGTCGACTCCGCCATGTCGGAGACGACGATGTTGAGATGGTCGAAACGGGGGAGAATGGTCATCGGCGGGCTCACGGCAAGCGGTGCCATCGCTTGGCGCCTCCGGCCGCCGCTGTCAACCGTCTTGAGCGCAAGTCCGGCCTTGCCGATTGACGGGACCGGCGCGATATGAAAGACAAGTGCTGACTCAAGGATCGCCACGGGACTCCGGTATTCATGGAAGACTCCGGCACACCGGCCGCCATTCAGGACGCCCCCGTCGAGATGCGGGTGGTGCTGGGAACGGCGTTGCTCCGCGTTCGCGACCTGCTGAAACTCGGCCGCGGCGCGGTGGTCGAGCTCGACCGCAAGATCAACGCCCCCTCCGACGTCTATGTCGCCGGCATCCTGGTGGCGCGCGGCGAGGTGACCATCGTCGAGGACCGGCTGGCGGTGACCATCTCCGACTTCATCAAAACCGGCGCCCAGCGGCGATGACGCAGCCCCTCCTGTGACTCCAATGCCATAGGTCGGGACCCTCTTGCAGTAAGATAGAAAAGCCCCCTAACGCCCTGAAGAGTCTTCGTGCTAGCCTCCCCGTTCCTCGTGATTCACGGGAGGTGGCAGATGGTTCGGCACGAGTCCGGTTCGTCCTTATTCCGGTTCTGGCGGCGTCTGGCGCCGCTGCTGCTGGTCGGGTTGCTCGCGGCCTGCGCCTCTCCGGTGCCCATGCCCGAGGGCCGCAGCATCGTGCTGCGCCACAGCTCGAGCGGCGAGGAGCTGGCCACCACCTATTTCCAGAACGGCGTCTACGACCACAAGGCGATGTTCGATATCTCGATGCTGCTGCGTGACCGCCATACCAATCAGATCACCGAGATGGACCCGCGGCTGATCGATCTGCTGCACGACCTGCCGCTCAGCCTGGGCCTGCCCGAGACGACGCCGATCGAGATCACCAGCGGCTATCGCTCGGAACTGACCAACGCCTCGCTCGCCCGCACCAATCCCAACGTCGCCGAGCGCAGCTACCATATCCGAGGGCAGGCCGCCGACATTCACATCGCCGGGGTCGCCCCCCAGGCGCTCGCCCGCGCCGCCGCCGCTCTGCACCGGGGCGGCTATGCGTGGTACCCCCGCACCGGTCACGTCCATGTCGATGTCGGGCCGGTGCGCACCTGGCGGACGGACTGATGCCGGACAGCCGCGACAATCCCTGGACCACCCTCGAAGCCGAGGTCAAATACGACAATCCGTGGATCCGGGTGGTCGAGCATCAGGTCCTGACCCCGAAGAAGGCACCGGGCATCTATGGCACCGTGCACTTCAAGCATCTCGCGACCGGGGTGATTCCGATCGATGCCGAGGGCCAGACCTATCTGGTCGGCCAGTACCGTTTCGCCCTCGGCGCCTACAGCTGGGAGATTCCCGAGGGCGGCGGCACAGCAAGCGAAACACCGCTCGAGTCGGTGCAGCGTGAACTGCTGGAGGAAACCGGGCTGACCGCCGCCGGCTGGCAGGAGTTGCTGCGCCTGCACCTCTCCAACAGCGTGTGCGACGAGGCCGGCATCTGCTACGTCGCCTGGGATCTGAGCGCCGGCCAGTCCTGCCCCGAGGATGTCGAGCAACTGGTGATCCGGCGCCTGCCGTTCCGCGAGGCCGTCGCCATGGTCTGGGCCGGCGAGATCACCGACGCCATGAGCGTCGCCGCGATTCAGCGCCTCGAGCTGATGCTCCGGCGCGGCGTCGCCCCGGCCGCGGTGGCCGGCGCGGTCGGCGCCCTGGAGTGAGCGCCCGCCGATGTCCGAGCCCATCTCCCCCGAGCCCGTCTCCCCCGAGCCCGGCCCCACCGTGATCGAGCAACTGACCGCCGCACTGAAGGCGACCATGCCCTATGCCCTGGAAAGCGCCCGCAGGCACGAGCGGATGGGGCTGGTCGAAGAGGCCGCCGCCGCCCGCGACGCCCACCGAAGAGCGCAATGGGCCTTGCGCGCCGCCGGTTTCGGCCAGCCCGAGCCGCTGTTCGGGATTGCCGGCGCCCGCGACTATGAGGATTGAGGCCGGCGTGGACAACACCGCCGCGCGGGATTAGACTCGCGAGTCGGGTGCCACGTCCCGAGGGAGAAGCCCGCGATGCACGGAAACCTGACCAGGATGGTGATTTTGGCCGCCGCGCTCTGGAGCCCGGGGGCGCTCGCCGACACCTACTATATTTCCCCCTTCGCGCCGCCCGGGATGGTGGCGCCGGTGGTGTCCACCAGTTCGGCCATGGGGACGGCCTGGGCGCCGCTCCCGATCACCGCCGTGCCGGCGCCGGCGGTGCCCGGAGCCTCGGTCATGCCCGAAGGACCGCCGCCGCCGGTCTATCCGGTGATGGCGGTTGAGTCGCTGCCGCCGGCCCAGGGGGTTTACACGGTTCAGGTCGGCGCGCATCTGTCGGCGGTGGCCCGTCGCACCCGCACCAAGCTCGTGGATCTGGTCCGGCTCAATCCCGGCCTGAAACCCGAAGCGCTGCTGCCGGCGGGTACGCGGGTCAAGCTGCCGATCCGGGGGTCGTGGTGACCGCGCTGCCGCGCCCGGCGGCGCTGGCGCTGGCGCTGGTCTCGGCGCTTCCGGGGCTGGCCGGCTGCGATGGCGGCGATTTCGGCTCGCGCGGGGTTTCCCGCGCGCCGGTGGTTCAGATCGTGCCCGGAGTTTCGGCGCCGTCGGCCCCGGTGGTGACGGTGCTGCGCACCAAGCGGGTCAATCCCCCGCTGCCGGAGAACCTGCCCATGGACATGGACGAGCCCGCTCCGGCGATGGTGCCGCCCGTTCTGGCGGGGGCGGGGGCGGGGACACGGCCGCCGCCGGCAGCGGCGCCCGGCGGGGCCGGTCCGATCCGGCTGACGCCCTGAGCGGGGCTAAGGCGACGCTTTCCCGCGCATTTTGTATGTCGTATTCTCCCCGACTTAAAAGCGGGACGATGTGCGCGTCCCGCGATGGGGAGGACCGGCATGATCAGAGCGCTCATCACCCTCGCGCTGTCGGGCAGTATCGGCTACGGCGCGTTGGCGGCCTCGCCGGCCGGGGCGGACGACGTTCCGGCCGAACTGGTGCAGGACGGGCTGCCGGGCGGCAAGGTCGCCCGGTCGCGCATCATCGTCACCGGTTCGGAGACGATGACGCCGTTCACCACCCGGATATTTCAAGCCCTGAACCCCGGACTGCACATCCCCGCTCCCGAGAGTCAGCCGGCCGGAACTCATGCCGGGTTCCTCAAGTTCTGCACCGGCATCGGTGCCGAGTTTCCCGACATCGTGGCGGCGACCCGGCGGATGCGCCAGAGCGAGTTGGACACCTGCATCACCCACGCCATCGCCGACATCATCGAGATTCCGATCGGCTACAGCGCCCTCGTCTTCGTCGCGCGCCGGGAGGACGCCCCGGTCAAGCTGACGCCCAAGACGCTCTATCAGGCGATCGCCGCCGAGCTTCCGGTCGGTCAGGAAATGGTGACCAATCCCTATCGGAGCTGGGACCAGATCGACGGCAAGCTGCCCAAGGCGGAGATACGGGTGATCCTGCCCGGCAGCGCCGCCGGAACCCGGAACTTCTTCGACGACATGTTCATGCAGGGCGGCTGCCGCAAGTTCGCCATGATCCGAAGCATCTATGACGACGTCGACCGGGTCAGGATGTGCGTGACCGCGCGCAAGGACGGCCGGCTGGTCGAAATGCCGGTGAACTACGACGAAACGCTGCCCGAGACGCTGTTGCAAAGCCCGCCGGGGACCATCGGCATTCTGCCCTATTTCGTGGCGATCGCCCACCTTGACACCTTGCAGATGCTGCCGGTCAACGGTGTCATGCCCACTCCGGCAACCATGACCGACGACAGCTACGAGGGCGTGCACACCCTCTATTACTACGTCAAGCGCGCCCACATGCGCGATGCCCATGGCAACGGCGTGGTGCGCGGTTTGCGGCAGTTCATCGTCGAGACCACCAGCGACGCCGCGCGCGGACCCGGCGGTTATCTCGCCGGATTCGGTGTGGTGCCGTTGCCGGCCGGCCTGCGCGCCAGCGAACGCCGCTCCGCCCTGCGCCTGGAGCGCTTCACCCGATGATCCCGGCCACAGGAGCACAGCCCATGCCCCGCACGACCCGCCCATCACGGACACTCCGGCGCGTCCGCAGCCTGCTCGCAGCAGCGTTGCTCGGGCTGGCCGCCCCGGCCTGGGGGCAAAACCAGCCGGCGGCGCCCTCGGTCAACCAGTCCGGCTTGGCGATGATGTTTGCGGCCGTTCCCGCGGTGCCGGCCCCGGTCGCCGCCTGCGACATCGACGCCGACGATCCCATCGACGACCGGACGGTCTTCGAGCAGGCTGCCGGCGCCGCCGCCGATCTCTGGAGCGCGGTCTCTTTCAGTCTCGGTTCGATGTTCTCGGCGGTCACGCCCCCGACTCCGGCGGCGATGGTCAAGAATTGGCAGGATGACAACGAGAAATCGACCTTCTTCCAGCTGATCGGCGACGCCGGCTACAAGATCAAGGAAATCGAGAACGGCGTCGGTTTGCCGCCGGCCGTCACCATCAAGTTCGGTCGCATCCGCAATCTGTCCGATGCCGATATCGACTACATGGAGCGGGAAATCGAGCGCTGGTCGAAGACGGAACCGGGACTGATCGGCGACGCCCAGCGGGCGGCGATCGGCACGCTGGTGGCCATCAATCAGAGCGACGCCTTTGTCGTCGATGCCGTGAGCATGCGGGTTCTGCCCCTGCCCCAGTTCAAGTTCTCCCTGGCTCCGACCCTGGGCGGGCTGGGCTGGGAAGGCAGCCAGCTGATGCGGGCGATCCAGCGCCTGGATCGCCGGGTGGCGGAGGTGCAGAAGAAGGGGTGATTTTCGGGCGCGCTTGATCGCGCCGCCTAGCCGCCCGACATCCGAATGACGGTGATCGCGAACATGAGAGCGGCCAGCCCGAGCAGGACAAGCGCGACGGCCCGGTTCTTGGAGGCCAGCCGCCGCTGATCATCCGGCTGAAGAGTGGAGTCGCCTGCCACGGTTTTGTGCCTCGGGTCAGTGTGTGCCGACGCGATCGGCGATCAGCGTCAGGAATAGTGCGAACAGATACAGCAGGGAAAAGCGGAACATATGCCGGGCAGCGCGGTCGCTGTCGTCGAACCAGACCCGAACCGCGGCAACCAGGAACCACGCCCCCAGCCCGAGGGCGACGGCAAGGTAAACCAGCCCGCTCAGACCGATGCTGTAGGGCACGACCGACAGGGGCAGCAGCAGCACCGTGTAGATGATCATCTGGCGCTTGGTTTCCCGCGCGCCCGCGACCACGGGCAGCATCGGCACCCCGGCCCGCTGATAGTCGTCATTGCAAAACAGCGCCAGCGCCCAGAAGTGCGGCGGCGTCCACATGAAAATCAGCATGAACAGCACGACTGAGGCCAGCGAGACATCGCCAGTCACCGCCGCCCAGCCGATCATCGGCGGAAACGCCCCCGAGGCGCCGCCGATGACGATGTTGTAGGGCGTGCGACGCTTCAGCCAGATGGTATAGACGAAGACATAAAACGCCGAGGCCAGAAACAGCAGCCCGGCCGCGACGAAGTTGGTGGCAAGCCCCATGACCATGACCGCGCCCAGGGTCAGGATGACGCCAAAACCGAGGGCGTCGCCGGGCGCCATCTTGCCCGCCGGCAGCGGCCGCGTCCGCGTCCGCCGCATCACCTCGTCGATATCGCGGTCATACCACATATTGATGGCGCCGGCGGCGCCGGCGGCGATCGCGATGCACAGGACGGCGGTCGCGGCCAGGACCGGATGCAGGTGTCCGGGGGCGAGGCACAGCCCGGAAAAGCCGGAGAACACCACCAGCAGCATGACGCGCGGCTTCAGCAGCGCGACAAAATCTCCGATATCGGTCCCAATGCTCATCTTCTGAATGGTGGTATCGGTCATGCCGGCCTCATCTGGGCTCTAAAGGTGACAAATCGAAAAAGGTGACAAATCGAACAACGCGCGCTCGTGTCCCGCAGTTTTGTCGTCATGAGCGAGCATCCGCCCGCTCGCCCCAATAATCATCCCCGACTCTTGAGCCCTTTATCAGAGTGTAGAGTGCGATGCCACAGAAAATCATCCCGGAGGCGAATCCAGTATAAGCGCCAATCGAGGAAATGAAGTTCAAACCGGCAAAGCTGTCGGGATAATCGGGCGTATGGCGGGGCATGCCGTCCAGCCCCAAGACGTATTGAGGGATCATGGTCAGGTTGACACCGACGAACATCGTCCAGAATTGAATCTTGCCCCAGAGTTCGGGATATTGCCGACCGGACATCGCGCCGATCCAATAATACCAGCCGCCGAGCGCCGCGAAAACCGCGCCAAGGCTCAAAACCAAATGGAAATGGGCGACGACGAAATAGGTGGCGTGAACCGAGACGTCCGGGGAGCCGCTCCTCATGATCGCGCCGGCCGCGCCGCCGAAAATAAAGATCACCATGAACCCGATGGCGTAGAGCATCGGGGTTTTGAGGGCCGGCGCGCGGCGCCACATGGTCGCGATCCAAGACAAGAGGATGATGGCGGTGGGAATCGAGATGATCAGGATCGCGATGCCGAAGTAGGAATCGGTCTTGAAGCTCATGCCGGACGTATACATCTGCTGCGCCCAGACCACGAAGCCGATCAGGCCGATCGCGCACATGGCGTAGACCATGCCCAGGTACCCGACAACCGGCCTTCTGGCAAAGGTCGCGATAATATGACTGACGATGCCGAAAGACGGCACGATCATGATGTAGGCCTCGGGGTGACCGAAGAACCAGAGCACGCGCTGAAACAGCAGCGGATCGCCGCCACTCCCGGACTGGAAGAGCGCGCCGCCGGGGGTGCCGCCCATGACCAGCAGAGTGATGGCGCCGGCCAGCACCGGAACGGTCAGCACCAGCAAAAACGCGGTCACCAGCACCGCCCAAACGAACAGGGGCAGCTTATGAAAGGTCATGCCCGGCGCGCGCATGTTGAAAATGGTGGCGATGAAGTTGATCGCCCCGGTCACCAGCGAGGTGCCGGCGAGCAGCAGCGCCAAAATCGCCAGATCGAGCGAAAGACCGGGCGCGCGCGCCGTGCCGGGCAGCGGCAGCCCCTCCGTCCGCCCCTCGCCGGTGTTCATGCCGACCAAGGTCGAGCCGAGCAGCAGCGCCAGCGAGGGAATCATCAGCCAGAAGCCGAGCATGTTCAGCCGCGGAAAGGCCATGCCGGAGGCGCCGATCATGGTCGGCACGAGCCAGTTGCCGAAGCCGCCGATCAGGGCCGGCATGACCATGAAGAACACCATGATCAGACCATGGGCGGTCATTACCAGGTTCCAAGTCTGCCCATCGGGAAACAGCTGCAGACCGGGCGCCTGCAATTCAAAGCGCATCAGCACGGAAAACAGCGCGCCGACGATGCCGGAGACGACGGACAGGCACAAATACAGTGTCCCGATATCCGTGTGATGGGTCGAGCACAGCCGGCGACGGAACGACCCTGAGCTGCGACTGTGATGATCGCGGCCAGACGGCGATGCCTCAGCTCCGGGAAATTGATCGCTCATAAGCCGTCCTTGATTGCGAACCGGTATCCAGACTTCAACGATGGACTATTTCTTGCCGATGACGTCGGTGATCTGCCGCCGCACCGCCGGATTGTCCCAATCGGTGCCGCCGAGCAGGCGGGCGACCTCGCGGCCGTCGCGCCCGATCAGCACCGAAGTCGGCAGCCCGCGGACGCCGAGAACACTGTTCGTGGCCCCGGTGGGGTCGAGATAGGGCGCCAGCGCTTTCACCCTCTGTTTTTCCAGGAAGGGCAGCACCACCGCCGCGCCGCCGCGATCCTCGGCCAGGGCCAGCACCTGAAAGCCCGGGCCGCCCAACTCGGATTGCAACCGGTCGAGGGAGGGCATTTCCTTGACGCACGGCGCGCACCACGTCGCCCACAGGTTCAGCAACAACACCTTGCCGGCGAAATCGGCGAGCCGTAGCGGCGCGCCCGCGCCGTCGGTGAACGCGAAATCGGCGACCGGGCGCTCCGCCGCCTGGAAGTGTCCAGCCGGTGCCGATTCCGGTCCGCCGGGCGGGTGCAGCATCAGCGCGGCGGACAGCGCCGCCATGCCGAAGCCGGTGACCGCGCCGGCCAGGGCCAGTTTGCGGATCGTCTCCGGGCTCATGCCGCCGCCTGCTCGCCGCTCCGGGCTCATGCCGCCGCCTGTTCGCCGCTCCGGGCTCATGCCGCCGCCTGCTCGCCGCGCGAATCGAGCCCCGGATCGAGATTAAACTGCAAGGCCGCCAACCGGGCATAGAGCCCGCCCTGGCGGCTGAGATCGGCGTGGGTGCCGCAGGCCACCACCGCGCCACCCTCCATCACCACGATGCGGTCGGCATTCATCACGGTGGCGAGGCGGTGGGCGATGATCAGGGTGGTGCGGCCTTTCATCAGTTCGTCCAGCGCCTCCTGGACCGCGCGCTCGCTTTCGGCGTCGAGGGCGCTGGTCGCCTCGTCGAGCAGCAGCACCGGCGGATTGCGCAGAATCGCGCGGGCGATGGCCACCCGCTGGCGCTGCCCGCCCGAAAGCTGCACGCCCTTTTCGCCGAGGAAGGTGTCGAAGCCCTGGGGCAGCTTTTCCAGGAACTCCAGGGCGTGGGCGGCCTCGGCGGCGGCGCGCACCTCGGCGTCGCTGGCCTCGGGCCGGCCGTAGCGGATGTTCTCCCAGGCGTTGCCCGAGAAGATCACCGGCGCCTGGGGCACCAATCCGAGCCGGCGGCGCACCGCGGCGGGATCGGCGGCCCGGACATCGACGCCATCGAGCAGCACCGCACCCGACTGAACATCGTAGAAGCGCAGCAGCAACTGGAACACCGTCGACTTGCCGGCGCCGCTCGGCCCGACCAGCGCCACGGTTTCGCCCGCCGCCACCTCGAGGGAGAAGCCGCTCAGCGCCGGATGCTCGGGCCGGGCGGGGTAATGGAAGCCGACGCTGTCGAAGGTCACCGTGCTGCGCGGCGTCTCGGGCAATGGCTGGGGATTGGCCGGCGCCACGATGTCGGGCTCGGTGGTCAGCAGCTCGAACAACCGCTCGGTGGCCCCGGCGGCGCGCTGCAAATCGCCGTAAACCTCGGAAATCGAGCCCGAGGAGCCGGCGACCACCGCCGCGTAGATCACGAAGGCCGACAGCTGCCCGGCGGTCAGGGTGCCGGCGATGACGTCGTGGCCGCCGATCCACAGCACGACGCCGATGGCGCCGAACACCAGCACGATCACCGTGGTCGCGGTCACCGAGCGGATGCGCACCCGGCTCATGGCGGTGTTCAGGGCGTCTTCGACCCGGTCGACAAAGCCGCGATGGTCGATGCTCTCGTGATTGAAGGCCTGGACGATGCGAATCGCCGACAGCGTTTCCTCCAGGTGCGAGCCGACGTCGCCGACCCGCTCCTGGCTGGCCCGCGACAGCCGCCGCTCCATGCGCCCGAGCATCACGATCGGCGCCACCACCAGCGGCAGAGCCAGAAACACCAGCCCGGTCAGCTTGGCGCTGGTGATCAGCAGCATGGTCAGGCCGCCGATCAGCATCAGGCCGTTGCGCAGGGCGATGGAGACCGAGGAGCCGATCACCACCTGCAACAGCGTGGTGTCGGTGGTCAGCACCGAGAGAATGTCGCCGACCCGCTTGTGTTCGAACCAGGCCGGGCTGAGCCGCAGCACGTGGGCATGGGCGGCCCGGCGCAAATCCGCCACCACCCGCTCGCCGACCCAGCTGACCAGAAAGAAGCGGCCAAAGGCGGCGGCGCCGAGCAGCACCGTCACCACCAGCATCACCAGTAAGACCTGATCGAGCATGCCGGGATCGCCGGCCCCGAAGCCCTTGTCGATCATCACCCGCAAGCCCTGGCCGAGACCGAGGGTGGTCGCCGCCGAGACGGTCAACGCCAGCATCGCTCCGGCGATCTGCCAGCGATAGGGCGCGAGATAGGGCAGCAGGCGCCGCAACGGCTTGAGGTCGCGCCGCCGGACCGCGTCGGCGGCGGCGGCCGCCTCGGCCGGCTTCAGGGTGCTTTCGACATAGTTCGATTTGCTGTGAAACATCTCAATCCGGGCCTTTGCAGTGCTTAGAGCGGGTCACGCAGGGGGAGTATCCACTCTAAAACGGTAATCCAGAGCATGGTGCGCCGCCATATGATCGCATTGGGCTCTAGCGTTTCAAGACCTGCCGAATGCCCTCGGCCATCTGCTCCGGGGTGGTCTCGTGGCCGAACAGCTTGAGCACGGTGCCGCGATCACCGGTCAGAAAGGTGAAGGCCGAGTGATCCATGGTGTACCCGTCGGGGGTGGAGCCCGGAACCTTGCGGTAATACACCCGGAAGCTCTTGGCGGCGGCGGCGACCTGCTCGGGCGTGCCGGTCAGGCCGATCAGGCGCGGGCTGAACTGGGCGACATAGGGGGCCAGCCCCTCCTTGGAATCGCGCTCGGGATCGATGGTGACGAACAGCTGCTGCACCCGGCCGGCATCCTGGCCCAGCAGCTCGAGGGCGCTGGCGCCGGCCTGGAGATTGGTCGGGCAGACGTCGGGGCAGAAGCGGTAACCGAAGCTGATCAGCAACAGCTTGCCCGGCCAGCTGTTTTCGGTCACCGCGCGGCCGTCGTGGGCGGTCAGCGCGAACGGGCCGCCGAGTTCGAATTGGGGCGCCGAGCTTTGCCCGGAGTCCCGTTGCAATCCCTGCTTGAGCCACAGCGCCCCGGCGCTGAGCGCCACCACGGCGATCAGGAACAAGCCATTGCGGCGCAGCCAGCTCATGGACGGTCCTCCGGAGATGAACAGACCTACCGCCGTCGCAGATCGTGCAACGCCAACAGGATCAACGACAGCAGCACGAAAGCGCCCGCCTGATGAGTCACCGCCGTCACCACCGGAACAGACAGCACAAGTGTGGTAATTCCAAGGCTGATCTGAACCACCACCCAGACGCCGAGCACGAAGCCGAGGCGGCGGGTCGCCGGCGCCAGCGTCTCGAGCGAGGCGACGCGCCAGCCGTAATACAGCGTTACCAGACCGGTGGTGATGGCCAGCCAGCGGTGGCAGAACTGTACCGCCGGGGCATTCTCGAAGAGGTTGAGCCATCTCGGCTCGAGCGCCCACGCCTCGCTGGCGATGACCTCGCCGTTCATCAAGGGGAAGGTGTTGTAGATCAGCCCGGCATGCAGCCCCGCGACCATCGCGCCCCAGATCAGCGTCGTCACCGCCAGCAGCAGCGCCAGCCGGAGATGCATGCGCAGGGACCAGCCCTTGTTGCGGGCGACCAGCGCCGAGCGCGGCTCGGGGCGCAGCAGGGTCAGCGCCTGCCACAGGATGAAGCTGAAGATCAGCATCGCCATGGTTAGATGGGTGGCGAGCCGGTAATGGCTGACCGATGGCCGGTCGACCAGCCCGCTAGCCACCATCAGCCAGCCGACCACGCCCTGAAGGGCGCCGAGCAGGAAGATGTTGACGAGATTGGTCATCAGCCCGGGACGGATTTTCTTGGTCGCCCAGAAATAGAGGAAGGGCAGCAGAAATACGAAGCCGATCAGGTGCGCGAACAGGCGATGGAACCACTCCCACCAGAAGATTTCCTTGAAGGCGTCAAGGGTCATGCCATGATTGACTTGTAGATACTCGGGCGTGAGCTGGTAAAGACCGAACACCCGCTGCCACTCGAGTTCGTTCAAGGGCGGCAGCACGCCGACCAGCGGCTTCCACTCGACCATCGAGAGGCCGGAATGGGTCAGCCGGGTGATGCCGCCGATGATCACGATGGAAAACACCATGGCCGCGCAGGCCAACAACCAGACACCGATCGCCTTGTCGGCGCCGGGGCCGGGGGGCGGCGCAGCCGGTTTGCTCGCGGCCGGCTTGCTCGCAGGCGGGGGGGCGGGCGCGGCGGTGGACTCGGGAGCCGGCACGGACTCGGAATCGGTGGTCATGGAGCGTTCCGTCACTCTCGTTGGGGGTGGGTGATCACGGCGCGGCGATCACGGTCACCCAGTGGCGCATCTTGTTGTGTTCGAGACCGCAATATTCGCTGCACACCATCGAGACCTTGCCGGGTTCGGCGGTGGTCACCGGCATGATCGCCGCCCGGCCGGGGACCAGCAGCGCCTCTTTGCCGCCGATGACCACGCCGTGCAGACTATCCTCGCTGGCCACGTGGAAACGATAGCTCTGATGGGGCTGAAGTTCCAGCACCGGCAGGAAGCGCCAGCGGCCGGCGGCGACATAGACATCGCCCGGCGGCGGCCGCACCACCGGCACCCCCTCCTCGTCGCCGACCTTGTAGCGGGCGGTTTGCGCCGCGAGTTTGGCCTCGAACTCGGCGGCGGCGATGGCGTAGGTCTGAATCTCGGTCGCCCGCGCCAGCCCGCGCCACGCCGGCTGGGCCAGAAACAGCAGCGCCAGCAGCGCGCCGACGCCGAGCAGCAGCTTGCGTTCGCCGGGAGAATGCTCACACATGGTCGGTCTCCGTGCGCGCCAGCAGACGGTTGATCATCAGCCAGATGAACAGGACGCCGCCCAGCACCGCCAGCGCGCCGCCCAGGCCGTAAACGCCCATCGCGACCTTCTTGAGCGTGCTGTCGAGCCCCTGAGCGGCGGCGCCCATGGTCTTGCGCGGCACCCCGGCGGCGCCGGCCACGAACATGCCGATCGAGAACACCATCTGGCCCCAGCCATAGGAGTGGAACAGCCCGGTCACCAGCCGGCGCGATTTGACCGCCCGCCCGAGCGCCGGCAGCACCACCGCGATGAACAGCCCCATGAAGGCGAGGTTCACGCCGCCGATCGCCGAATGATAGTGCGAGGGCGTGCGGGCGTCCGAGGCGCCGAGAAAGAAGCCCATGGCGCCGCCGACCAGAAACACCGCCAGCGAAATCCCAAGCGCCAGTTCGGCCGCGCCCCAGCTGAGTCCGGCCCGCCGCCGCCAGAGCAGGGCGACCAGCCCGGCCCCGACCACCACCGGCGGCACGGTCAGCCCGTACCACAGCAGATCGGTGAAGGCAAGGCGGTGCTGGAGGCTCAGAATGTCGTACATCCCGTAAAAGGCGAAGCCCGGCAAAACGAACACCACCATCGAGCCCAGCACCAGTTTGAACAGCGACGGCGGCACCGGCTCCTCGCCGAACGCGGTCTGGGCCAGGATCACCCAGGCGGTGAGCATCAGCGCCGTGTTGACGAATTGCAGGACATGGCCGCCGCCCCAGAACAGGCGCTCGTTGAAGGTCTGGAGATCGAGCCCGGCCGGCAGCACCGCCCAGGCGATGGCGATCAGCAGCAGCGCGATCAGGTACAGCACCCCCGAGACCGCGACGCCGAAGCCGACGCTGCCCCGGATCGCCGCCGGATTGGCCAGCAGCCGCACCACCGGCAGCGCCACGCCGCCGCCGACCAGCGCCAGCCCGAGATAGTAGAGCGGATGCACCACGATCGGCACGTAATTGTTGAGGCAGGGCTCGCCCTCATTGAGAAAGGCGGGAATGGCCAGCAGCACCGTGCCCAGCGCTCCGGCCCAAACCCCGGCCGGCCCCAGCGCCGCGAGCCGGACGGCCCCGGCGCCGGCCAGCGGCAGCACCGCCAGCACGCCCAGCACCGCCAGGAACCAGACCACGAACGACAGAATGACGTGGGTCACCAGGGCGGTGTAGAAGAAGCTCTGCCACGACCAGGGCAGCAGCACCTGAGTCGCGGGCACCCGCGACAGCACCAGCAGCAAAGCCAGCGCCCCGGCCACCGCCAGCGACCCCGCCGCGATCCACGACCAGCCCGCGACCTCGCGGCGCAAGGCGGCCGGCAGCGTCATTCCCGGCGCTTCAGTCATGGCCCCGGCCCACCGACACGATCACTCGCGCGCACAATCCCCGCACGGCGGCATCCTCCCTTTTCGGAACGCTGCCACCATAACCAAGATTGATCGCAGTTCAAGCTGTAACAAGGAACAGCCTGGGGCCGGGGACCTACCGCCCCGACTTGGTCCGCTCATGCTCCATGTAAGCGCGGAGCACGGCGTTGATCCTGGTCTGGTAAGGCTCGCCGGAACTGCGGAACCACTCCAGCACGTCGCGGTCGATGCGGATGCTGATCGGCTCCTTGCCCGGCGGCATGACGACGCGGGCCGTCTTGAACCAGTTGTCGTCCAAGATCGGCGCGGCGTCGGGATCGTCCCGGATCGCCGCCTCGATGTCTTCGTCAGTGAGGGCGTCCACTCGGGCCCAGTCCGTTTGTCCCCGGCCGGCGGTCTCGAGCGTAACTCTCGTGATAGCCTCTTTGCTCATGCTTGCGTGCCTTTCGTGCCGAGATCAGCCGCCGAGTCTCACCGCGCCATGTGTAAACGACGGTTATTATACTGCCATCGACGATTCCTTGGGCGATGAACCGCATTTCGCCAAAATCACGAACGGCGGGCTGTTCCACAACGTGACGCGCCCAAATCTGAACAGCATCCCGGAAATCGATCCCGTGTTTCTCAAGATTGCTCAGTCGCTTGCCCTCATCCCACTCAAACTCCACCCCGAAGCCTCCTCTTGGATCGAGCCTTCGATCCGCTTGCCGGTATCGCGGGGTCTCGGCCAAGCATATGCACCTGTATATACACTGCGCGGCCACCACGGCAAGCCCCCTCCAAAAAATCATACGATCGCTTGCGATTTGGCGCCACAGGCATCCGGAATGCAGAGCGCAACCCCACCATTGGCCAATCGATAAAAATCCTGCTATCTCTCCCGCTTCACAGTTCCAGGCGCATCCCTCCCCATGCTTGATGAAATTTCCCGCCGTCGCACCTTTGCGATCATCGCCCATCCCGACGCCGGCAAGACGACGCTGACCGAGAAGCTGCTGCTGTTCGGCGGCGCGATTCAGATGGCGGGGGCGGTCAAGGCGCGGGGCGAGCAGCGGCGGGCGCGGTCGGACTGGATGAAGGTCGAGCGCGAGCGCGGCATCTCGGTCACCGCCTCGGTGATGACCTTCGAGTACGAGAATCGCTGTTTCAATCTGCTCGACACGCCGGGCCACGAGGATTTCTCCGAGGATACCTACCGCACCCTCACCGCCGTCGACAGCGCGGTGATGGTGATCGACGGCGCCAAGGGCATCGAGACCCAGACCCGCAAGCTGTTCGAGGTCTGCCGGCTGCGCGACGTGCCGATCATCACCTTCGTCAACAAGATGGACCGCGAGGCCCGCGACCCCTTCGATCTGATGAGCGAGATCGAGGACGGGTTGCAAATCCACGTCACCCCGGGCAGTTGGCCGATCGGCATGGGCCGCGACTTTCTCGGCTGCTACGATCTGATCAACGACCGGCTGGTGCTGATGGACCGCACCCTGGGCGACGTCGCCTCCGAGGGCCTGGAGTGTAAAGGGCTCGACGATCCCCGGCTCGATCAGCTGTTGCCCGCCCACGCCGCGGCCAAGCTGCGCGAAGATGTCGAGATGGCGCGCGGCCTGATGCCGCCCTTCGATCTCGAGACCTACCGCGCCGGCCACATGACGCCAGTGTTTTTCGGCAGCGCCATCAACAATTTCGGCGTCCAGGAGCTGCTGCACGGGCTGGCCGCCTACGCCCCGCCGCCCCGGCCGCAGCCTGCCGACGGCCGGCTGGTCGATCCGACCGAGGAGAAGGTCAGCGGCTTTGTGTTCAAGGTCCAGGCCAACATGGACCCCAACCACCGCGACCGTATCGCCTTCTTCCGCCTGTGTTCCGGCCATTTCCGCCGCGGCGTCAAGCTCAAGCACAGCCGCTCGGGCAAGAGTCTCGCGGTCAACAATGCCGTGCTGTTCATGGCCCGCGACCGCGAACTGGCCGAAGACGCGTGGCCGGGCGACATCATCGGCATTCCCAATCACGGCAGCTTGCGCATCGGCGACACCCTGGTCGAGGGCAACGAGGAGTTGCGCTATACCGGCGTGCCCAGCTTCGCCCCGGAAATGCTGCAACGGGTGCGGCTCGACGATCCGATGCGGGTCAAGCATCTGCGCAAGGCCCTGGAACATTTCGCCGAGGAGGGCGCGAGCCAAGTCTTCAAGCCGCTCTCGGGCGCCGACTGGGTGGTGGGCGTGGTCGGGCAGTTGCAGTTCGAGGTGCTGGCGGCGCGGATCGAGGCGGAATACAGCCTGTCGGCCCGGTTCGAAGGCGCCGGAGTCGATGCCGCGCGCTGGATCGAGTGCGATGATCCGGTGGTGCTGAAAACCTTCATCGACAGCAACCGCTCGGCGCTGGCCGAGGACCATGACGGCGCGCTGGTTTTCCTGGCGCGCAACGCTTGGCACCTCAACCGCACCCAGGAGGATTTTCCGGCGCTGCGTTTCTTGAAGACCCGCGAACAGAACCGTAAAGTCGAAACCACCGCGGCATGATGTGATGAGCAGAAGCGGATATTCTCGCAATGTCGATTGACTGGGACGAGTCGCTGAACACCGGAGTTGAGGAGATGGACGCCGATCATCGCGGCCTGATCTCCTTGGCAAATAGCGTCCAGGCGGCGGGGCAAGCCGGGAATCAGGAAGATGTCTTGCGGTTGGCGCTGGAATTTTCCAGTTACTGTGACGATCATTTCGTGATGGAAGAGGAGTTCATGAGGGATATCGGCTATCCCCAGCGGATGAGCCACAAAAGCGATCACGACCAGATGCTGGCCGATCTGGACAAGATCATCGGCCATGTTCATTCGAATATCGAGGCCAGCACGGTAATGGCCGACTTCATTTACCGCTGGACAGCGAACCATATGCAGGTGTTCGAGCGCCAACTCGCCGAGTTCGTCTGCGCTCGCGGCGATGGCGGCTGAAAGCTCCGGCACCGACACGGACGATTGCGATGACCTCACGCCGCCTGAAACCCTACCGACGCCTGATCTGGCCCGCCGCGCTCTGGCTGCTGGCGACGCTGCTGCCCGCGTCTTCAGTTTTGACCGAGCCGCAAGGCTCCTGGTTTGGCCATGCCGGCGCCCATGAGACCATGCAGGAGCTGCTGGCGACCCTGGCTTGGCTGTCGGCCGCCTGGTTCTGCGCCCGATTGTTCCGGGTGGTGGTCAGCGGCGGCGAGCGTCCGGTGCCGCGCCTGCTCAGCGACATGGTCGGCATTCTGCTGTTTGTCCTGGCCATCATCCTTGTGCTCGGCAGCGTGTTCCACCAGCCGGTCGAAGCGCTGGTCACCACCTCGAGCGTCGTGGTCGCGGTGCTCGGCTTCGCCCTGCGCGAGCTGATCGGCGACATCTTCGCGGGCATCTGCATCAACATGGAGCGTCCCTACGCGCTCGGCGACTGGATCGAGATGCCGCCGCATCAGGGAGTCGGCAAGGTGGTGGAGATCAACTGGCGCGCCACCCGGCTGGTCACGCTCAACGGCACCACCGTGGTCATGCCCAACGGCATGATGGCCCGCAACCGCTTCATCAATTACAGCACGCCCCGGCGCTCGTTCCGCATCCAGATTCCGGTGGTGCTGGGCTTCGATGTCGCGATTCCGCGCGCCTCGAAGCTCCTGTGCGCCGCCATGCGCAAGTCGCCGCAGGTGCTGCCCCATCCCCAGCCCGACGTGATCGTCGACGGGTTCGCCGAAACCGGCGTCCGTTATATGCTGCGGCTGTGGGTGGCGGATTACGAGCCGATGCACATGGTGCGCAACACGGTTCTGAGCAACGTCCACAACCACCTGCGACTCGGCGGCATCGTCCAGCACCACGCCCGGCACGACCTGACGCTGGCCCGGGCGGCGGGATCGCCGTTCGACCAGATCGGGCCGGCCGAGGAGCTTGACGGCCGGCGGGTCGGCGTGCTGCGGCAGGTCACCCTGTTCCGGGCGCTCACCACCGGCGATCTTGAGGAGTTGGCCCAGGCTCTCGACGTCCGGCAAGTCGGAGCCGAGACGGTGGTGGTCGAGGCCGGCGCGTCCGGGCGTTCGCTGTTCGTGATCGTCGAGGGCTTGCTCGAAGTGCGCGACGCCTCGGGGGTGCTGGCGACCCTGGGGGCCGGCGACGTCTTCGGCGAAATGTCGCTGCTGACCGGCGCGCCGCGCAGCGCCACCGTCGCCGCCGCCACCGACGCCGTGCTGTTCGAGATTTCCGACCACCACATCCGGCCGATCCTGCAACGCCGGCCGTCACTGGCCGATGAATTGGGCAGCATTATCGGTCAGCGCCAGAACGCGAACCGCAAGCGCGTCGAAGACGACGTGGAAACCGGCCAGGACGCCCATGGCTCCCACCTGCTCGACCGGATTCGAGACTTCTTCGGGCTGGTCCGGTAGGTTTCGGATAACGACCGCCACCCTCGCCCGAAACGGCGGGAGGGGTCGTCTCCGGCTCACTTCTTCCGGTATTTCACCGGCAGCAGGGCGTTAAGATAGTCCTTCAGGTCGTCTTCCAGGGAGACGAAGCGGAAGGAGATGGTGCTGCGCTGGGGCTGAATCGCGGTGGCGATCAAGGAAACCCGGCACGGCCGGCTCACCGTTCCTTCGGCGGCGAGCACGACGGTGATGGTGTCGCCGCGCTTGGGCGCCGACACGCTCTCGGGCCAGTGCAGGCAGACGCCGCCGAAGCTCCAGTCGAAGCATCTGAACGCCCCGGCCGCCGTCATCGCGCAAATCGCCGGGGTCGTGTGCCGGCGCATGCGCCGCCGCTCCCTGGGACCGTGACCGCCCGCGCCCGGAGTCGAGCGCTTGACCGCGCCGAGATCGACGCCGCGCAGGGTGGTGCCCTGGATGATCGCGCCGCCGACATCGGCGTTGAGCATCACCGCCGCGACGAACGAGGCATTGGTCAGATCGGTGTCGTGGAGCAGCGCGCCCTCGAAATTGGCCGGCCATTTCCGGTCGCCGTCCAGGGGCATGGCGTCGCAGCAGGCTCCGGCCATATACGCCCGGCCGAGATTGGCGCGGCGGAAGGTGGTGCCCCGGAACGAGCCGTCTTCCAGCACGCTCTCGCGCAGATCGCAGTAGGACAGATCCGCCATGTTCATCTGCACGCCGGTCATGTTGACGCCCCTGAGGGTGCAGCGGCGCAAGCGCGCCCCGGAAAGATCGCGGCCCGAGAACGCCGCGCCGGTGATCCGCACCGCTTCCAGGTCCAGGCGCTTGCCCGAGCGGCCGCCGCTCTCGATCCAGCGCGCGTGGGCCTCGACGGCCGCGAGAATCTGGGCCGTGGACAGCGCGGCATGCTCCCGTTCCACCACCCCGCCCTTGGCGCTGGCCTGGGCCAGTTGCGCCGTCGACAGCCGCGACAACTCGACCACCGTGCCGCCGAATTTGGCATTGTCGAAATTGACGCCATGGAGATCGGCGCCGATCAGCACGGCGTTGCTGAGGTCCGCGCCCTTGAAATCCGCCTCGGCGAGATCGGAGCCCGACATATCGCAACCGCTGAGGTTGGCCTCGCACATCACGGCGTGGTTGAGCTTGGCCTCGGTGAGGCGGGTGCCGCCCTCCTGGCCCGGCTGAAGCCGGCCGACCCGGAAATCGGCGCCGCGCAGGGTGCAATGGGACAGCGTCGCCTGATGCAGGTTGGCGCCCCGGAAGTCGGCGCCGGTCAGATCGGCCGCTGTGAGGTCGGCGCCCTCGAGGTCGGCCCCGAAGAAGTCGGCGCCGGTCAGGTCGCTGCCGGTGAAGTTGGCCTTGGACAGATTGGCGCCGGTCAGCTTGCAGCCGCTCAGCTTCAGTTTTTTCAGCGGCAGCCCCGCGAGATTGCGGAAGGAGAAATCGGCGCGCCGGCCCCCGGTCTTGCGGACCCACTTGCCATGCAGCGCCAGTTCTTCCCTTATGGTGGCGATTTCTTCATCCGTTTGTTCGACCATGGGGGAGGAGTCCGGCAGCGCGGGCGCCGGTAGGCCGCCCGCGACGTTAACGACGGCCGAGTATATCGGCCTGAATCTTCCAATGCAAGCGAGGCAAACTCTATGAAAATGCTCTACTTGCTGCGGCACGCCAAGTCGTCCTGGGAAAATCCCGGACTTGCCGACCGCGAAAGACCGCTGGCGCCGCGCGGCCGCAAGGCGGCGCGGGCGATCGGACGTCATCTTGCTTGCGTCGATGCCCGGCCGGAGCTTGTATTGTGCTCACCGGCCTTGCGCGCCATTCAGACGCTGGAGCGACTTCTTGCCGGCTTCGCAGGCGGCGTGGCTCCGGCGATCGAGGTTCGCGACGCGTTGTATCCGGGGTGCCGGGAGGCCCTGCTCAAGACGGTGAGGGCGTTGCCGGTGTCGGCCGAGCGGGTTTTGCTGATTTCCCACGATCCTGGCCTGCACGCGCTGGCGGTGCTGCTGGCCGCCGAGGGCGAACCCGCCCGGCTCGCCGCCCTGCGCGCGAAGTTTCCCACCGCCGCCCTGGCCGTGCTCACTCTCGGCGATTGGGTCGAGGCCGGCGCCGGCACGGCGCGCCTCGAGGAGTTCGTGCGGCCACGCGGCGAGGAATTTGTGCGGCCGCGAGATTTGTCTTAGTCCCGCAGGCGAGAATCGGCTATTCAGGCGCAGTTATGCCAACAGCGACGACCGAAAGGCTTGCCCGCCGTGGCCACCGAATCCGCATCGCTCCACGCCGCCGGGGTCACCGGCCGCGAGATCGAGCTGAAGCTCCATGCCGAACCGCAATATCTCCACCGGCTGGCCGAGCATCCGGCGCTGACCGCCGCAGCCATCGGCCCGGCGGTGGTGCGGCGCCAGACCACCACCTATTACGACACGCCCGACCTGAGGCTGGCGGCCCGGGGCGTCGCCCTGCGGGTCCGGGTCGAGGATGACGGCCGGATCACCCAGGCGGTCAAGACCCTCAACTGCATGGCCGCCGGCGACACCGCCGCGGTGGCTATCCGGCGCGAGTGGGAATGGCCGCTGTCCGAGGACGAGCCCAATCTCGCCCTACTGAGCCGCGACGGGGTCGACCAGCTGGTGCCGCCCGACCTGCTGCCGCTGCTCGTGCCGCTGTTCGCCACCGAGATTCGCCGCACCGTGCTGGTGATCCGCCCCGACGCCCTGACCACCGTTGAAGCGGCGTTCGACATCGGCGTCGTCCGGGCCGGGGCCAAGCAAGTGCCGATCAGCGAGATCGAGCTGGAATTGCGCTGCGGCAAGGTCGGGCATTTGTTCGATCTCGCCCTGGAGCTGGCGGCCATCGTGCCCTTGCGCATCGCCGGGGAAAGCAAGGCCGAGGCCGGCTACCGGCTGGTCACCGGCAAGCCGCCGGCGCCCTTCCAGTCCGAGCCGGCGTCGCTGTCTCCCGCCACCTCTGCCGCCGAGGCGTTCCGCCACATCCTGCGCCACGGCCTGCGTCAGCTGCTGCACAACGAGGATTGCGCCCTGCTGGCGCTCGGCGAAACGCCGGGGGCCGCCGACCTGACCGCGGTGCGCAACATGCGCCACGCCCTGCGCCGGCTGCGCCATGGCATCATGCTGTTCAAGCCGGTGATCTCGGCTGCCGCCGCCGCGCGGGCCGAGGGATTTTCCGACCAGTGCCGCGCGCTCGGCCGGCGGCTCGGCCCGGCCAGCAACTGGTCGATCGTCGAGCCGGTCTTGCGGGTGGCCGGGGTCGAACTGCCGGCGGGGGTTCCGGCGCCCGGCACCGGCTGCGCCGCCGCCGCCGAGGCCAACGAGGTGGCGCGGGTGGCCATCCTCGCGCCCGAATTCACCGCCCTGGTGCTGAGCTGCGGCGGGTGGCTGGAGCAGGACCGCTGGTGCGAGGAAGCCGACGAGGCGCAGCGCCGCCTGCTCGACCAGCCGATCGCCGGGGTCGTCTCGCCCTGGCTGGAGGAGCTGCACAAAAAGCTGCGCAAAAACGGCTACGACAAGGGCGACGACGAGGAGTTGAAGCGCCTGCGCCGCCGTCTGCGCCGGCTGTTCGATGCCGCCGACGGCTTCCGGGGCCTGTTCCCGCCCTCGCTGGCCCGGCCGTTCATGGCCGCGCTCGGGGCGCTGCGCGGCGTGCTCGACGAGGTTGACGATCTGCGTCAGACCCGCGATCTGCTGCGCGCCCCCGGCATCCGCGCCGACGCCACCCGCTCGGCCCAGCTGGAACGCCGGATCGCCGAGGGCCTGGCCCAGCTGCCCGAAGCCTGGAAGCGCTTCCGGCAGGTTGAACCGTTCTGGAAACGGAGCTGACCGCCATGATCATCGCCGCACCGCGCCGTTTTTCCGGCGACACCCTGGTAATCGCCAGCCACAATGCGGGCAAGGTCGGTGAAATCGCCGAACTGCTGCGCCCCTACGCCCGCACCTTCCGCTCGGCGGGTGACCTCGGCCTGCCCGAGCCCGAGGAAACCGGCCAGACCTTCGCCGCCAACGCCGAACTCAAGGCCCGCGCCATCGCCCTGGCCAGCGGCAGCGTCGCCCTCGCCGACGACAGCGGCCTCGCGGTGGCGGCCCTGGACGGACAGCCCGGCATCTATTCGGCGCGCTGGGGCGGTCCCGGCCGCGACTTCCTGCTGGCCATGACCCGGGTCAACGACGAGTTGGGCGACAGCGCCGACCGCTCGGCCGCTTTCATCTGCGCGCTGGCGCTGGCTTGGCCCGACGGCCATTGCGAAACCGTCGTCGGCCGGGTCGCGGGGGCCCTGGTCTGGCCGCCGCGCGGCAGCAACGGCTTCGGCTACGATCCGATGTTCGTGCCCTGTGGTCACGACCAGACCTTCGGAGAACTGTCCGCCGCGACCAAGCACGCCCTCAGTCACCGCGCCGACGCCTTCCGTCAGCTGGTGGCGCGGTGCTTCGGGTGAGGTGACGCTGGTGGCGTCGCCTTAGGAGTCGTTAAACCCCCAGCGCTTCCAGAGTCCCGGCGTCGGCGACGCCGGTGTCGGGCAGCTCCTTGCTGGCCACCTGATACTTCCAGACCGCGAGCATGGTGCCGGAGCCGAAGCTGCCGTCGGCACCGACCTTGAGCGCCTTCTGCATCCCGGCGATCCGGGAGGTCTTGTCGCCCTTGTCGCCCTTGATCAGGGCGCCGGGCAGCTTGCCGACCTCGCGCATGCCGCGGGCATAGAGCGAGGCTTCGGCCAGCCGGCGGCCGGGCAGATTGCTGGCGGTGGGAATGCCATCGTTCCAGTAGACCACCATCTTGGCGATTTCCAAAATGACGTTGGTCCAGTGATCGGGGCCGGCGGCGAGGGCGGCCTTGATGTTGGCCATCTCGCCGCGCTTGGTGCCGGTGGTGCTGCCGCCGCGATTGAACACCAGCGAGACCAGGGCGCCGAAGCTGTCGGCGGGCAGGGCGTCGGCGCCGGGAAACGCCTTGACGGTGGCGGCGATGAAGCGGGGCAAGGTGAAAGTGGTGAACACCGCCAGGGCGTCGGTTTCGGTGAGCGTGATGTCCGAGAGCGAGGCCGCCAGCGGCTTGGCCGCCTCGCCGGTGACGCCCTTGGTCTTGGCCAGCCGGGCGAAAGCGTCGGACGAGAGATACGGCTTCCAGGCCTCGAGCCCGGCCGGGTCGGCGCCGATATCGACGCCATAGCCGAGCGTGACGCCACTGGAGAAGCCCGGCCATTCCGGACGCAGCGAGCAGCCTTCGAAGCTTTTGATCAACGCGATGGCGTCGGGGGATAACGTGTCGGACATGGTGGCTCCTGATCAGTTCGAGCGTGAGCGATCAGAGGTAAATCTCCCTATGACCAGACGCAAGTCCGAAGAGTCGCCCAAACAGCAAATATTGATAGGACACCATGCGCATGCATGCGGTATCATCCCTCGCTCTCCAGCACCAACACCGCCAGAGGCGGCAGAGTGAGCACCAGCGACCAAGGGTTGTCGTGCCAGGGCACCGGTTCGGCCGTGACCCCTCCGGCATTGCCGATGTTGGCGCCGCCGTAGCAGGCCGAGTCGGTGTTGAGCCGTTCGGAGTAGAAGCCGGGGCCGGGCACGCCGAGACGGTAGCCCTCGCGCGGGGTCGGGGTGAAGTTGCCGACGCAGACCAGGGTTTTGCCCTGGTTTTCCGGCGAGCGGCGCAGGAAGGCGAGCACGCTGTTGGTGCTGTCGTTGGCTTCCAGCCAGCGGAAACCGGCGGGGTCGCAATCACCCCGGTGCAGTGCCGGCTGTTCGCGGTACAGATGGTTGAGATCGCGCACCAGATCGCGGATGCCCTGGTGCTCGGGCTGGGCCAGCAGATGCCAGTCCAGGCTGGTGTTGTGATTCCACTCGCCGGGCTGACCGAATTCGCAGCCCATGAACAGCAGCTTCTTGCCGGGATGGCAGAACATGTAGCCGAGGAAGGCGCGCAGATTGGCGAACTTCTGCCACGCGTCTCCGGGCATGCGGCCGAGCAGCGAGCCCTTGCCGTGAACCACCTCGTCGTGGCTGATCGGCAGCAGGAAGTTTTCCGAATACTGGTAGAGCAGGGCGAAGGTCAGGTCGTTGTGGTGCCAGGCGCGGAACAGCGGATCGCGGGCGAAATAGGCCAGGGAGTCGTGCATCCAGCCCATGTTCCACTTGAAACCGAAGCCGAGCCCGCCGAGCCAGACCGGCCGCGAGACCCCGGGCCAAGCGGTGGATTCCTCGGCCACGGTCATGATGCCGGGATGGCGGGAATAGGCCAGCTCGTTGAAGCGCCTGAGGAAATCGATCGCTTCCAGATTCTCCTTGCCACCGTAGCGGTTGGGAATCCATGCACCGTCCTGGCGGCTGTAGTCGAGATAGAGCATCGAGGCCACGGCATCGACGCGCACGCCGTCGAGATGGTAGTGGTCGAGCCAGAACAGCGCCGAGCCGAGCAGGAAATTCGCGACCTCGCGCCGGCCGAAATTATAGACCAGGGTGTTCCAGTCGGGCTGATAGCCCTGGCGCGGGTCGGCGTGTTCGTACAGGTGCGTGCCGTCGAAGCCGCCCAGGCCGTGGGGGTCGGTGGGAAAGTGCCCCGGCACCCAGTCGAGCAGCACGCCGATGCCGGCCCGGTGGCAGCTATCGACGAAGTGGCGGAAATCGTCGGGCGAGCCGTGACGGCTGGTCGGGGCATAGAGCCCGATCGGCTGATAGCCCCAGGAGCCGTCGAAGGGAAACTCGGTGATCGGCAACAGCTCGATGTGGCTGAAGCCCATCTCCACCACATAAGGCACCAGCCGCTCGGCCAGTTCGCGGTAGGTCAGGTAACGGCCGCCCTCCTCGGGCACCCGCTGCCACGAGCCGAGATGGACCTCGTAGATCGAGATCGGCGCCTTGTGGCCGTTGGCCTCGGCGCGCCGGGTCATCCAGTCGCCGTCGCGCCAGCGGTGCAGTTCGGGCGGCGCCACCACCGAGGCGGTGCGCGGCGGATGCTCGGCGGCGCGGGCGCAGGGGTCGGCCTTGAGCGGCAGCAGCGCCCCCGACGCGGCCTTGATCTCGAATTTGTAGCGCGAGCCCGCCCCGACTCCGGGCACGAACAATTCCCAGACCCCGCAGCCGTGCCGCTTGCGCATCGGCAGGCGCCGGCCGTCCCATTCGCAGAAATCGCCGACGACGCTGACCCGGCGGGCATTGGGCGCCCAGACCGCGAAGGCGGTGCCCCGGATGCCCGCGATCTCGCGGACATGGGCGCCGAGCCGTTCGTAGGCTTCGAGATGGCTGCCCTCGGCGAGCAAATGGACGTCCAACTCGCCCAGCACCGGCGGAAAGCGGTAGGTGTCCTCGAACTCGTGGCAGGCGCCGCTCTCGAAATTCGCCCACAGCCGGTAGGCGAAGGGCTCGAAGCGGCCGGGAACCTCGCCCTCGAACACGCCCTCGGGATGGATGCGCTCCAGCGTCGCGACAATCGCGCCCTTGTCGACCACCTTGACCTCGCGGGCGTGGGGCAGAAACGCCCGGATCACCAGCGGCCGGCCGGACTCCTGACGGTGCGGGCCGAGCAGCGCGAAGGGGTCGCCATGTTCGGCGCGCACCAGAGCCTCGAGGGCGGCGGCCTGGGAGGAGGTGGGAGGCAAGGTCATGGCGGGCTCTCGGAGCAGGAGACGGGTGAGGCTGACTTGCAGGATACATCGATATCGCGCCCGCGCACCATCGGCAACGGTGTTTGGCTATTTATTGATGGTGCCGGGTTTCATAATCTTTTCACGAGGCGGTCTTGACCCAACCTTGTTACTATAGGGGAGCGTACGGAGGGGAGGCGCGCAAGTGGACGCCCTGATCTTGCTCAAGATAACCGTGGCGGCGATTGCCTCGGGGGCGCTGTTCGCGGCGCTCGGCGTCGTGGCGCCGCCGCGTCCGCCCGAAGCCTTCACGATCCAGCTGTCCGACTGGCCCGGGGACCAGCTGTTCGCGCTGATCGAGCCGTTGGGGCTGGCGCCCGAGGCGCAGCACGTGCATCTCGAGATCCGGCGGTCGGTGACGGCGGCGGATGATCCGATCAAGGCCTTCCGTAGCGGGCTGGCCGACGCGGTGCTGATCGGCCTGGAGCGCCTGCCCGAACTGCTCTCCGACGAAATCCGGCTGATTTACGTCTATGACGAGGTGGTTGGCGGCGGGGCGCTGGTCGCGGCGCCCGGTGTGATGCGGGCCGGCGACATCGGCTCCCGCCCGGTCGGCATCACGTTCGGCGGCGCCGGCAATCCCCTGGTCGCCACCCTGCTGAGCCGCGCCGGTCTTGACGCCGGCTCGGCACCGCTGGTGACCCTGGCGCCCGAGGCGGCCGAGGCGGCGTTGCGGGCCGGGCAGGTGGCGGCGGTGGCGGTGCTCTCGCCCGAGCGGGCGCGGAGTCTGAGCGCGGCGCTGAACAGCCCGGTGCTGGCGTCGACCGAAGACTTCGCCGGGCTTTCGAGCCATGTCCTGGTGGTCAAGGAGGGACGGATTCCCGACCGGCGCGAGGCGCTGGTGATGGTGCTGCGCGCGCTGTCCCAAACGGCGCACAGCTGCCGGGCCGGCAGGGATCACTGCATGGAGCTGCTGGCTTCGGCCACCGGCCGCCCGGCCGTCGAGTGGCGCCGCGACTTCGAGGCGCTGCACCTGCTCGAGGCCGCCGACAACGCCACCCTGCTGGGCGGCGGCAACGAGGCGCCGCTGGCCCGCAGGCTCTCCGCTTTGCCGGGGGCGGCTAGTGCCCCGGTCCCGCGGCCGGCCATGGAGTGGCTCGATCCATCGCTCGCGGCGGAAGCGGCGCGGCCATGAGCCGCCGCCTCGTCACGTGCTGATCCTGTGACTTCGGCGGCTTGAGCCAGCGCGTCATCAGGGACGCCGAAGCCCGGCACAGATTGCCGGCGATTTCCCGCGCCCGGCCCAGCTGGTTCCGCTTGACCACGAAGATCTCCGAGGTTCCCCTGTCGGTGGCGATCATGAACACGTACCGCCAGACATAGCGCGTCCAGGCATGGGGAAAGGTCTGGGAGACCGCGACGACGCAGCGGGGATGGTCGTGGGCGCTCCGCTGTAAAGCGGTCCTGAGGGTGTCGAGGCGCGAGTGCTTGCGAGCCAGGCCAATGGCTTCGAATTTTACCGGACAGCGGGCGCAATTATATTCGCACTTGATGCTGAAATGATTGACCCAGAACAGCTGCGCCACGGCTTCCCGGCCATTTGCCAATTGTGTCCCGGCCTCTGAATCCATGGCTGCCTCCCTATGGTCGCAGTCGTGATTTTTCCGCGTTAACTAACGGAATGAGGCAATTGTAATCTGGCGGAAAGCCAAGCCTCATGGGGTGCGTATTGTGGAGTATGCAATAAATATTGGCTGTGCGCAACCAAATTAGTAGGTAATACTACATAATTAATCAAATTTTAGGTAATTAGGTCTTGGCGCGTTAATGATATTGTTGATAAATAATGGTTAACGCCATTTTTCTCTGCGGCGACGCACAATAACCAGCATATCTGCTCGAGTGTCCGGCTTTTCAAAAGCCCACAGATTAACGCTCCCAAAGGACTGCGTCCCTTGGAACCCCTTGGGGCCGTGCGCCCCGGACCCCAGGAGTTTTTAGCCGTCGACCCAGGCGATGCGCAGCATGTTGGTGCTGCCGGGGGTGCCGAAGGGAACGCCGGCGGTGATCACCAGCCGCTGGCCAGGCTCGGCGAAACCATCAAGATAGGCGGTGCGGCAGGCTTTCTGGACCATTTCGGCGACGTTGGCCACGTCGGTGGTGTGAACGGTGTGGGTGGCGTAGGCCAGCACCAGCCGGCGCGCGGTTTCCATTTTCGAGGTCAGGCAGAGGATCGGCACTTCCGGCCGTTCGCGGGCGGCGCGCAGCGTCGTCGAGCCCGAGGTGGTGTAGGTGACGATGGCGGCGGCGCCGATGGTGTGGGCGACCTGATGGGCGGCGGCGGTGATGGCGTCGGCGGCGGTCTGGCGCGGATCGGGGTGGCGGGCATCCATGATCGTGCGATACATCGGGTCCTTCTCGACCCGGCTGACGATCCGGCTCATCATCGACACCGCTTCCAGCGGATAGCTGCCCGAGGCGGTCTCGGCCGAGAGCATCACGGCGTCGGCGCCGTCATAGACCGCGGTGGCCACGTCCGAGGCTTCGGCGCGGGTGGGCGTCGGGGAGGAGATCATCGATTCGAGCATCTGGGTGGCCACGATCACCGGCTTGCCGGCCTTGCGCGCCTCGCGGATGATCCGCTTCTGCATGCTCGGCACGTCCTCGGCCGGCACCTCGACCCCGAGATCGCCGCGCGCGACCATCAGGCCGTCGGACAGTTCGATGATTCCCTCAAGATACTGGATCGCCGACGGCTTTTCGAGCTTGGACAGCAGGGCCGCCCGGCCGGCGATCAGCCGCCGCGCCTCGGCGACGTCTTCGGGCCGCTGCACGAAGGACAGCGCCACCCAGTCGACGCCGTGATTGAGCGCGAAGGCGAGATCGGCCTGATCCTTGGCGGTCAGCGGCGACAGCGGCAGCACCACGCCGGGAACGTTGACGCCCTTGCGGTTGGAGAGCTTGTCGCCGGCGATGACGGTGGTTTCGGCGAAATCGGCGCCGCAGCGCTCGACCCGCAACCGCACCTTGCCGTCGTCGAGCAGCAGGTCGGTACCGGCCTCGAGGGCCGCGAAAATCTCGGGATGGGGCAGGCCGACTCGGGTGGCGTCGCCGGGCTCGGTCGAGAGATCGAGCCGGAAGCTCTGCCCGGCCGCCAGGGTCACCGGACCATTGGCGAAGGTGGCGAGTCGCAGTTTCGGCCCCTGGAGATCGGCCATGATCGCGATCGGCCGGCCGGTCTCGTCCTCAAGGGCACGGATGGCGGCGATGCGCCAGGCGTGATCCTCGTGGCTGCCATGGCTGAAATTGAGCCGGAAGACGTCGACCCCGGCCTCGAACAGCGAATGGATCATCTCGGGCGACGAACTCGCCGGCCCGAGGGTGGCCACGACCTTGGTCAGCCGGAAGCGGCGAAACGGATTGTAGCTCGGCTTCATGGGTTATCTTCCGCGTCCGTCCTGGGTCACCACCCGGCCCTCAGGGTCGATGATGATCGCCCGAAAATCATTGACGTTGGTCAGGGTTGGGCCGGTCATGACCAGATCGTCGAGACGGCCGAAAAAACCAGCGGCGTCATTGTTCACCAGATGGGCCTTGCCGTCCAGTCCGAGCGCGGCGGCGCGGGGCAGGGTTTCGGGAAACACCAGGACTCCGGCCTCATCGCCGCCGCCGTCGAAGCCGTCGGTGTCGCAGGCCAGCGCCCAGACCCCGGGGGCGCCCTCAAGCGCCAGGGCCAGCGCCAGCCCGAACTCGGAATTGCGCCCGCCGCGTCCTTGGCCGCGCACGGTCACCGTGGTCTCGCCGCCCGAGAGAATGACGCAGGGCGGCGGCAACGGCTGGCCGTGTCGCAGCACCTGCCGGACGATGGCGGCGTGAACCTTGGCCACCTCGCGCGATTCGCCCTCCAGGCAGTCGCTGAGAATCAGCGGCGCCAGACCAAGGGCGCGGGCGCGGCCGGCGGCGGCCTCAAGGGCGTCCTGGGCGGCGGCGACCACCCGGATTTCCGAGGCGGCCAGCGCCGGGTCGCCCGGTTTCGGCGTCTCGGAACCGGGGCGCATCAGATGCAGGGCCACGGGCAGCGGCGGCGTCACGTGATAGCGCGAGAGCACCGCCATGGCTTCGTCGTGGGTGGTCGGATCGGCGAGGGTCGGACCCGAGGCGATCACCGACGGATCGTCGCCGGGCACGTCGGAGACCAGCAGCGTCACCACCCGCGCCGGAGCGGCCATCGCCGCCAGCCGGCCGCCCTTGATCGCCGACAGGTGTTTGCGCACGCAATTGATTTCGGAGATCGAGGCGCCGCAGGCCAGCAGCGAGCCGGTCACCGCCCGCTTGTCGGCCAGGGTCAGGCCCGGGGCCGGCAAGGTCAGCAACGCCGAGCCGCCGCCGGAAATCAGGCAGAGCAGCAGATCGTCCGGCCCGAGCTCGCCGGCAAGATCGAGAATCCGCCGGGCCGCCGCCTCGCCCTGTTCGTCGGGCAGGGGGTGGCTGGCCTCGATGACCGTGATCCGGCCGGTGGTGCTCATGCCCGCGGGCACATGCCCGTAGCGGGTCACCACCAGCCCGGAGAGCGGTCCCGGCCAGTTGTCTTCGACCACCCGCGCCATTGCCGCCGCCGCCTTGCCGGCGCCGATCACCACGGTTCGCCCCCGGGGCGGCGCGGGCAGATGGGCGGCAAGCCGGTGCTCGACCGCCACCGCGGTCAAGGCCTCGTCCAGCAATCCGCGCAAGATGTCCCTGGCGCCGGCCATGGGTTAACCCTCCCGGTAATTGCCGTCAGTATGGCGGCCAGCGCGAGCGGAGGCGAGAGATATTAAAGGATCATTCCGTCGCAGCGACGTCGCCGCACGCGCACGGATCACCTTGCGGCAACGCCAGTTCCGGCGGCCACATCGGGCAGGGTCGCACCGGCTGGTCCCAGGATTCGGAACCGCCTTTGGATTCGGGCACACGAAACGCCTCCCCGTCAGCGGTGGGCTCACCGCCGGGAGAGGGTTTCGCAAGGGATGGCCCGGCCATCCGCGCCGCTCTCAGCCCTGGCGGGCCTTGAAACGCGGATTGGTCTTGTTGATGACGTACACCCGGCCCTTACGGCGGATGATGCGGCAATCCTTGTGCCGGGCCTTCATCGACTTGAGAGAGTTGACGATCTTCATGATCCTGGTCCTAATACCGGGGCCGCGAGGAACAGCGGCCCATGAAAGCGGCGGACCATATGGGCGGAAACCGCCGCTGTCAACAGTCGCGAGACAGAGCGGGCGGTCGGGGGGCTCAGAAAATCGCACAAAGACGACCGCGACACCCTTTGACCTCGAGGCTTGAACATACTTGGGACGTAATACCAAATCCCGATGATCTCAACTCATCGGGATTTGGTATCGGCGGCGACTGCCGCCGCACCGCCCATGCGGCGGAGCCAAGCCGGCGGATGCCGGCGCCGGCAAGTGAGGTTTCGCTGATGGGTTCTCATCAGCGAAAAATGGTATAAGTGCCGCCCCCCGGTCCGAGCCCTGACGCCTTATGCCAGTTCAACTCCCGATGGGGCGGGCTCATCGGGAGTTGGCATTAGCCAGCAGAAACCCGGCGATGGCACTCGGCGCCAGCACGTGGTCCACGACGCCCGCATCGATGGCGCTGCGCGGCATGGTCTCGGCAACCGCGGTGTCGGGGTCCTGGGCGATGGTGAGGCCGCCGAGCGCCTTGATCGACGCCAGACCGGCGCGGCCGTCCTCATTGGCACCGGTGAGCAGCACCCCGATCAACCGGCCGGAGAACGCTTCAGCGGCGGACACGAACAAGACGTCGATCGCCGGACGAACATTGCATACCTTGGCATCGAGACTGAGCGCGAAGGTCAAATCCCGCTCGATCAGCAGGTGATAGCCGGGAGGAGCGACATGAATGGCGCCACCGTTCATCGGTGCCTTGTCCTCAGCGACCGCAACCGGCAGGGCGCAGCAGTGATCGAGCAATTCGGCCAGCAGATTCCCGGTATCCGCACTGGTGTGGGCCACCACCACCACCGGCAACGGGAAGCCGGTTGGCAAACGGGGCAGGATCGCGCGCAAAACCTCGAGGCCGCCGGCCGAGCAGCCCATGACCACGGCATCCCACGGTCCGCCGGTCATGGCGTGGGCTCGCCGAGCAGGCGTTTCCGGAAGATGCGATGCTCATGGTCCGTGACGGCGAAATCTTCGACCACCTCGGAGAACTGCAGGCTTTCACGGTTGCCCAGACACATAAAGCCCTGACGGACCAGGCTGTCATGGAACAAACGCAGCGCGCGGTTCTGCAAGACATGGTCGAAGTAGATCAAGACGTTGCGGCAGAGAATCAGGTGGGCTTCGCAGAACACGCCGTCGGAGGCCAGGTTATGGCGGGCGAAGGTGATGTTCTCCCGCAACGATGGGTCCAGCCGGGCATGGTCATACTGGGCATGATAGTAATGCGACAGCGAATGCTGCCCGCCCGCCTTGAGATAGTTGGTGGAGAAATCCTTGAGCAGGCGTAGCGGAAACACCCCCTCCTCGGCCCGCGCCAAGGCCACGTCGTTGATGTCGGTGGCGTAGATGTGGGCGCGCTCGGACAACCCCTCTTCCCTCAGCAGAATGGCCAGCGAATAGACCTCCTCGCCACTGGCGCAGCCGGCCTGCCAGATGTTGAGGCGCGGGTAGGAGGCCAGCAGCGGCAGCACCCGCCGCCGCAAACTCAGGAATACCGGAGGATCGCGGAACATGTCGGTCACCGGCACGGAGAGTTTGGGGACGATTTGCCGGCCGAGTTCGGGATCATGCAGCACGCGGGGGATCAACTCGGAAACAGTGGCGCAGCCGAAGGCCGGGGCGAGATCGGCGACCCGGCGCTTGAGGGAAGCGCGGGCGTAATTGCGAAAATCGTAACCATGCCGGCGATAGAGCGCTTCCACCAGCAGGTCGACCTCGATGTCCTGAATTTCGAAGTCCTTCATGACGCGCGCGTCTTTCTAGCGATGCAGCCACACCCGCATCAGGGACAGCAGGCGATCGATGTCGATCGGTTTGGTCGTGTAGTCGTTGGCGCCGGCCTCCAGGCACTTTTCACGATCCTCGGCCATCGCCTTGGCGGTGAGCGCCAGAATCGGCAGGGTGCGGAAGCGCGGTTGCTGGCGGATCGCGCGCATGGTCTCGTAGCCGTCCATGTCCGGCATCATGATGTCCATCAGCACGATGTCGATGTCGGACTTGTCTTCCAGGTGCTTCAGCGCCTTGCGGCCGTCGGCCGCCATTTGTACGGTCAGACCCCGCCCGTGCAGCACCCGCGACAGCGCGAAGGCGTTGCGCATGTCGTCCTCGACCAGCAGCACGGTCTTGCCGACGAAGCAGCGCTCGGGATCGTGCAGCCGCTGGAGCATGCGCCGGCCCTCCTCGGGCAGGCTCGACTGCACGCTGTGCAGGAACAGCGTGACCTCGTCGAGCAGGCGTTCGGGCGAGCGGGCGCCCTTGATGACAATGCTGTCGGTGTAGCGGCGCAGCTCCTGGGTTTCCTCGGCGCTCAGCTCCTTGGCCGAGTAGATCACCACCGGCGGCATGGTCAGGCCGGGATCGGCGGCGACCTCGGCCAGCAGCTGGGTGCCGGTGAGATCGGGCAGGCCGAGATCGAGCACGACGCAGTCGAAGGTCTCGCGCCGCAGCAGCTCCAGCGCCGCCCGGCCGGTGTCGGCGGTGGTGATGGACACCGCGTCGGTGCCGACCAGGGCGGTGATCGCCCGGCGCGACCCGGGATCGTCGTCGACCACCAGCAGCCGGCGCGGCTCGGGCGGCGAGAAGTGGCCGATGCGGTCGAGCGCGCTCTCGATCTGCTCGCGGGTCACCGGCTTGGTCAGGTAGCCGACCGCCCCCATGCCCAGGCCGCGCGGCCGGCCGTCGGTGGCCGACATGAAATGAACCGGGATGTGCCGGGTGGCGGTATTCTCTTTCAGCTTGTCCATCACCGACCAGCCATCGATGTCGGGCAGGCCGACGTCGAGAATGATCCCGATCGGCAGATGATCCTGCGCGAGTTTCAGGCCGATGGCGCCGTTCAGCGCCACCAGACAGCGGAAACCGCGCCGCCGGGCGGTATCGGCCAGGATGCGGGCGAAGGAGATGTCGTCCTCGACCACCAGGACCACCGGTTCGCCCGCGGCCAGCGTCGCCGGATCGTCGCCGAGCGGCCGTCCGGCGGCGAGCGCAACCGGGGCCACCACAGTGGCCGGCATGCCGGTGGCGGCCGGAGCCGGGACGAGCGCGGCCGCCACCGGCCGGCCTTGCTGCGACGACTGGGCGGGAATGGTCAGGGTGAAGGTGCTGCCCTCGCCGGGGCGGCTGGCCACCGTGATGTCGCCGCCGAGCAGGCGCGCCAGTTTCTGCGAGATCGCGAGACCGAGGCCGGTGCCGCCATAACGGCGGCTGGTGGTGCCGTCGACCTGTTCGAAGGGCAGGAAGATGTGCTCCCGTTTGTCGTCGGGAATACCGATGCCCGTGTCGGTGATGGTGAGCGTGAGGGCGCCCTGCCGGGCCGGGGCGAAACGGATGGTGATGCCCCCGGTCTCGGTGAACTTGACGGCGTTCGAAATCAGGTTGGCGGCGATCTGCTCGAACTTGCCGATGTCGGTTGAAATGCGCTCGGGCAAGGTCGGCGCCAGTTCGAGCGTCAGGCCGAGTCCCTTCGCCTCGGCCATCGGGCGCAGCCGGCGCTCGATGGGCTCGATCAGCGCCGTCGGCGCCACCGTCTCCACCGTCAGCTCGACCCGGCCGGACTCGATCTTGGAGAGGTCGAGGATGTCGTTGATCAGGCGCAGCAACTGGCTGCCGCTGTCGTAGATGACCTGGGCCGACTCCACCTGATCGGGGGTGAGGGTGGCCTCCCGGTTGTCGGCCAGGGTGCGCGACAGGATCAGCAGACTGTTGAGCGGCGTCCGCAGCTCATGGGACATGTTGGCCAGGAATTCCGACTTGTAGCGGCTGGCCTGTCCGAGCTGGTGGGCGCGGGTTTCGGATTCGACGCGCGCCGCCTCCAGCGCCCGGCCCTTTTCGGTCAGCTCCTCGTTGGTCGCCTGCAACTCCTCGCGCTGGGCGCGCAGCTCCTCCTCGGAGGCGCGCAGTTCGGCGGCCTGCTGGGTCAGGAGCACCGTCTTTTCCTGGAGTTCCTCGTTGCCGGCCCGCAGCTCCTCGCTCTGGGCCTGCAACTCCTCCTCCGAGGCGCGCAAATCCTCGGCCTGACGCTGGGTGCGTTCCAGCAGCTCCTGCATCTGGCGCCGCCGCTCCAGAATCTCGATGTGCATGGCGATCGCCGGCAGCACCTCTTCCAGCAAGGCCCGCTGAGCCTCGGTGAAGGCTTTGAAGGTGGCGATCTCGATCACCCCGACCACCGTCCGGCCATTGAGAACCGGCACGGCGGCAATCGTCGCTGGCGGAGCCTGTCCCAGGGCCGAGCCGATGCGGACATAATCGGGGGGCACCTCGGTCAGGATGATCGGGGTGCGCTCGATCACGCACTGACCGGTCAGCCCCTCGCCGAAGGCCACCACATCGCCCAAGCGCTTGCGCTCGGTGAAGGCGTAGCTCGCCAGCAGCTCCAGCCGCTGCTTGCCCTGGTCGGCGAGGTAGAACACCCCGTGGCCGCCGCCGAGCAACGGTGTCAGCCCCCGAATCACCTCATGCCCGAGGTCGCGCACCGAAGTGACGGAGAGGCAGCGCTGGGTGATGTCGGCGGCATTCGACTTCACCCAGCTGCGGTCGGCCATGCGTTGGGTCGTGACCTTGAAGACCTCGAGCGCCCGCGCCATGGCGCCGATTTCGCTCCTCGCCTCGAGATACGGTACCTCGATGGCCAGCTCGCCCTCGGCCAGACGGCCCATGCGGTTCCGAAGCTGGCTGAGCGGCTCGTTGATGCTGTGGGTGATCAGGAAGGCGATCAGCGCCGACAGCACGACCACGCCGGCGACGACCAGCAGAATTCCGGTCAGGGTGGAGTCGCGCTTGGCCTCGGCCGCCGCGATGAATTCCGTGGCCTTGTTGCGGGCGAACTCGATCACCTTGCCGATCGCCTCCCGAACCTCGGCGGTCTGGCGGGCACCGCCGCCCCGGACGATCACCTCGGCCTCGGCCCGTTTGCCGGTTCGCGCCAGCCGGGCGACCTCCTCCCGGACCGCAGCCCAGCGCTTGAGCGCCCGGCTGACTTCGAACAGATCCTCGCGCGGCCCCAGATAGCGCTCCCGCAAGACCTCCAGGTGCCGGCCAATGCTGGCATCCAGGTCCGCGACCGTTTTCATGTAGCCGTCGATCTTTTCGGGCGCATCGGCGACCACCACCTCCAGCATGGTCTCGCGGATGCCGACGATGTCGGTCTCGGCGGCCAACGCCGCGTTGGTAACCGCCATCGGATGCTGGGCCAGTTCGGAGGTGATCGCCGACAAAGAGCCGGCGGCGTGGTAAGCGAGCACGCCCAGCGTCACCGACAACGCCACGACCAGGGAAAAACCCACCGCCAGCCGGGTCATGATCGGAAAATTCTGGAGCAGCTTCATGGCGCGGCCTTACGTCGGTTTGGGGCTGGTCAGCATGCGTGTGATGGTCCGGATCAGAGTCTGGGGCGAATAGGGCTTGTGCATGATCGCGCAGCCTTCCCGCCGGGCCTCCTCGGCAATGGTGGCTTGAGTATCTCCGGTGATCACGATCGCCGGAGTCGAACGCCCCAGGGTCTGGCGCAGCTTCCTGATCAGAGCGACCCCGGATACGCCCGCGGGCAGCCGATAGTCCGACAGCAGCAGATCGGGAGCGACCGTGGCGATCAGGGACAGGGCCCGGGCGGCATCCGGTGCCGTGGCGACCTCGAACCCGGCATCCTGGAGCGCCAGAGACAGGCCCATGGCCTGGAGCTGATCGTCTTCCACCAGGAGGATGCGGCCAGAAGCCGGGGCGGCGGCTATGACGTCCGGCCGTTTCGGGTCATCGGCGAGCGACTGGAGGCACAGGTAGGGCACGGCGATCGAGAACACGGAGCCCCGGCCCTCGCGCGACCGCAACGTCAGGCGATGGCCGAGCAGATCGGCGGTTCGGGCGACGATGGCGAGGCCAAGCCCGATCCCCTTGTCGCGGTCGCGCTCCGGGTTGCCCAACTGGCGATATTCCTCGAACACCACCGTTTGCAGACTTGGCGCGATGCCGGTCCCGGTATCGTGAACTTCCAGGACCGCCGCATCCCCTCTTCGGCGCAAACCAACCAGCACGCCGCCCCGCTCCGTGTAGCGGATGGCATTCGACACCAGATTGCGCAATATCCGTTCCATCAGCACCGGGTCGGACTCGGTCTGGCAGGGCGGCACCCTGGCGTTCAGCCGCAGTCCCTTGGCCACCGCCTGGGGCTCGACCTCGGCGACGATCCGGCGGACCATGTCGTCCAACCGAAAGCTCTCGCGGGTGACCGTGACCCGGCCGCTTTCCAGGGCGGCGAACTCCATCAGCTTGCCCAGCATGCCCTCGGTCGAATCGAGAGCCGTGCCCATGGTGTCAACCAGCTGAATCGCGGAGGGCTCGCCAACCCGGATGCGGAGCAGCCCGAGCAGCAACCGCAACGCCTGGATTGGCTGGCGCAGATCATGGCTGGCGGCGGCGAGGAAGCGCGTCTTGGCATCGTTGGCCCGTTCCGCCTCCCTCTGCGCCCGCACCCGGGCGGTGATCTCGTAGGCGGCGCAGGCCAACTCCTCGACCTCGCCGCGCGGGGTGAGCATCGGTTCGACCAGCAGATCAAAATACTGCTCTTCGGCGGCGTGGTGTTTGCGGATGGTGACGTCGCTGCGCTCGCCCGTCGCGGTCGTCCACACCCGCCGATAGATCGCGATCAGATGCTCCGCGGTTTCGGTATCGAATAAGGCGTCCGGCGATAGTCCGATCATCGGCGCGAGGCCGGACTCGATCTGGCCGCCATGGGCCCAGGTACAGCGGAAATCCCAGTCGAGGCGGAAGGCGACGGTCTGACCGACGCTCATGGCCACGCGGAGATTGAGTTCGCTCTCGCGCACCGCCTGCTCGGCGAGCGCGGCGGTCACCCGCTGGAGCTGACGGCGATGAAGATAGAGATCCAGGAATATCCGCACCTTGGTGTGCAGGATCAGCGGCTCGATCGGCTTCTCGATGTAATCGACGGCGCCCGCCTGATAGCCGCGCAAACGATGGGCCTCGTCGGCGTAAGCGGCGGTGAGGAAGATCACCGGAATGGTGCGGGTGTGCGGATCCCCTTGCAACAGTTCAACAATTTCGTATCCACTCATCTCCGGCATATTGACGTCGATCAGCGCCAGCGCAAACTCGTGGTCGAGGGTAAGGGCCAGCGCCTCATTGCCGGATTCCGCCGCGATCACCTCGGCGTCGCAGTCGCCAAGGAGCTGCCGCAGAGCGACCAGATTGGCGCGCTGATCGTCAACGATCAGGATTTTCGCAACGGGGGCAGTCATCGGGACGTCTGGGTGTGCGACGCCCCGGTTGCCGGCACGCAGCCTTCTACCGAGGAGGGCATGGAAACGTTAATGTACATGACGAGAAATATTCCATACCCCGAAGTTGGAAACAAGCGTGAGCATGGTCGCCGGCGCCCACCCTCTCAAAAAAATTCAGCCGCGAAAGCGGGCCGGGGCCGACCCAAGCCTGGCGCGATGGGACGAGGATCAGCGGGCGATCTGGATGGCGGCTGCCGCGCCGTTGACTGCCGCGCCGTTGACTGGGGCCAGCGGGCGCTTGCCGCACGCGGCCTCGCGGGCCGCGAGATAGCGTTCCTTGTCGAGACGGTAGGTTTCCTCGAGGCGCGAGGCTTCGTCGGTGCCGCTCTTGCCCGGACCATCGGGAACAGTCATGGTCGCGGCGACCTTGCTGCTGGCCCGATAGACCCAGTAGGCCTCGCCCAGCGCCACATAGCCGGCGAGCACCGGCAGGGCCGAGCCGAACAAATCTCCCACCGTCGACGGCCCATAAAAGGGCAGCACGAGATAGGGTCCGTCGGGGATGCCGCTCGAGCAGACCGCCTGCCCCATATCGCGGGGCATGCTCTTGACCCCGATCTCGGTGGCGCGGTCAAAGACGCCGCCATAGCCATAAACGAGGTTATAAACGAAGCGATGGGCGGCTATGCCGGCATTGTCCATGTCTCCAAGGGCGAGGCTGCTGACCGCGATCACCGGCTCACCAAGATTGGAGAAGAAATTGCTCACGCCCTGACGCACGCCGTCGGGCACCGCCTGAAAAAAGAACTGGGAGGCGCTGTTCTCGGAGCTGGTAATATACTTCTGATTGAAGTCGTAAACAGCCTTATTCACTTGCTCAAGCTGGTTCTCCTCGGCAAGCGCGCGTGCCGGGGACAGCGGGAGCAGCAGCAACACGAAAACCGTCAGCATGAGCGCCATGGGACGCCGCACCATCGTCAACAAACGCCCCTTGGCTGGAGACCATTCCCAGTGACGGCCGCATTCCAGCACAAGCCGGGCGACAGCCTCGAACATCTGGGAAAGTGTAACTCTCTCAGGGAGTTCTGTCAAATGCCCCGTTAAAGTCGGGGCTCCGGACAAACAGCCCGGCGCCGCCGGAGCACAAGCGCCGCGCCTTTCCGCTCCGGGCATGTAATTCGTGATGAAGGTCAAACGTTGCGCGACGCAGCACTTTCCGAATATCCGCAGAACCGTGGTTCCGCCAGGATCTGCCTTGAAAGTCTCGAGGTTCCACTGATTGCCACGAGCGGGGAAAGGGCGTAAATCTGCGGCATTCAGAAGGAGCGAAACCGATGTTGAAGACGACCTACGCGCGGCGGGGCATGGTGGTGGCTCCCCACCATCTGGCGGCTCAGGCGGGGCTCGCGGTGCTGCGCGAGGGTGGCGACGCCATCGAGGCGATGGTCGCGACCTCGGCGGCCTGCGCGGTGGTGGCGCCGCACCTCAACGGGTTGGGCGGCGATGCCTGCTGGCTGATCTACGAGCCGGGCAAGCCGCCCATGGCCATCGAGGCCACCGGGAGCGCCGGGCGGGCGGTCTCCCCCGACCTCTATCGCGGCCAGCGGATGAGCGAGATTCCGCCGCGCGGGCCGCTGGCCGCCAATACCGTTGCCGGCCTGGTCTCGGGCTGGTCGTCGGCGCTGGCCATCAGCCGCGGCTGGGGCGGACGCCTGCCGTTGGCCCGGTTGCTCGAGGAGGCGGTCGGCCATGCCCGCGACGGCGTGCCGGTGAGCGCCGGGCAGGCGGCGCTGCTCGCCCAGGACGCCAGAGAGCTGCTGCCCCAGCCCGGTTTCGGCCGCATTCACCTGCCCGGCGGTCAGCCGCCCCGGCCCGGAACGCTGATGATTCAGACCGCGCTGGCCAAGACGCTGGACCGTTTGGCCGCGGCGGGCTGTGATGATTTTTACCGGGGTGAACTCGCGATTTCGCTCGCGGCCGGACTCTCGGCATCGGGCAGCCCGCTTACCCGCGAGGATCTGGCCGACCATTGGGCGCGCTTGGTCGAGCCGTTGTCGGTCAAGCTGGCCGATGCCATGCTCTATAACCTGCCACCGCCGAGTCAAGGGCTGGCGGCCCTGATGATTCCCGGCATCTTCGATCGTCTCAAGGTTGGCGAGGCCGACAGCGCCCAGCATATTCACGCGTTGGTCGAGGCGTCGAAGCACGCCTGCCGGGTGCGCGACCTCTATGTCACCGATCCGTTTTACATGAGCGTCGACGCCAAGGATTTCGTGCTGCCCGAAGTGCTCGACGAAGTCGCGGCGGTGCTCGATTCCGAACAGGCCCAGCCCTGGTCGGATGCCGGCGGCCATGGCGAGTGTGCGTGGCTGGGGGTGATCGACGGCGCCGGCCGCGTCGTCAGTTGCATGCAAAGTCTGCATTGGGGCTTTGGGTCCGGCGTCACGCTGGGGCGCACCGGTGTGGTCTGGAACAATTGCGGCGTCGGCTTCAGCCTTCAGCCGGGCGCGGTCAATCACCTGATCAGCGGCCGCAAACCCTGTCACACCCTGTGCCCGGCGCTGGCGGTGTTCGACGACGGCCGGGCGCTGGGCTTCGGCGGCATGAGCGGCGAAAACCAGCCCCAGAGCCAGGCCGCTTTCTTCAGCCGCTACGCACGGCTCGGTCAGGGGTTGCAGGCGGCCGTCAGCGCGCCGCGCTGGTTCCTCGGCCGGCGTCATGGCGTCGGCGCCGCGTCCCTCAAGATCGAAAACCGTCTCGCCCCCGAGGTGCTCGAAATCCTGCGCCAAAACGGTCACCAGCTGGAACTGGTCGAACCGTTCTCAGACCGCATGGGCCATGCCGGCGCCGTGCTCTACACCCCCGATACCGCCCTCGAAGGCGCCAGCGACCCCCGCTCGGACGGCGCCGTCGCCGCTTGGTGACACCCCGGGCGGACCGCTGAGGTATTTTTCACTCAGGCCAATTGTGGGGGTTGCCAAGCCGCCCAGACTTGGCTAGTGTCCGCCCCGTGCTTCCGACGGGCTCCCGTCTCGCCGGACAGCCTTTGTATGGCAATGCGCCCGTAGCTCAACTGGATAGAGCATCTGACTACGGATCAGAAGGCTGGGAGTTCGAATCTCTCCGGGCGCGCCAGTTTTCCCCCAAGTTTCAATAAGTTAGAAGCACAACCCGACAATATCGGGCGTTGCTACTATTGCGTGTTTTGCAATTCTCTCCCTTGATTTCACACGCTTTTTGTGCTCTCGTCACAGATACGACACAGGCAATTTTTGCTCGATTGGTCACAGATCCATCACGCGAGGGTCTTCCACCATGGGCTCATTTATCCAGAACGAACGCAAATTATGCGGCGGCCGTGTGATGCTGTATCAACGGACCGATGTCAAAAACGCCGTTTGGCAATGCCGGGTCAGTTTCCCAAAACAACCCGCCATTCGCCACAGCCTCTCGACCACCGATGAACGAGAAGCCGAACAGGCCGCCAAGAAACTCTACGACGACTACAAATACCGCTTCGACCGTGGCTTGGCCCTTCGTCGCAAAAAGTTCGAAGAGGTTCTGGACGAGTATCTGCTCTATCTCGCACAGGAAGTCGAGAGTGGTGTCGCCAAACCCAAGAAGTTGGCCGATCATCGCGCAATGAGCCGATATAGCCTTGAATATTTCAAGGGCAAAAACATCGACGCCATCACGACCGGCGATGTAAACAAATTCAGGGAATGGCGTCGTAAATATTGGATCACAGGCCCCGGCAGCAAGGAGGAAACCTACACCTATCAACGTGAGGGTAAGACTGTCGTATCTCAGAAGCGTGAAGCCAAGGAACCTGCCTTGAGCACCCAGAACAGCGAGAATGTCCTGCTTCGCGCCGTATTTCATTATGCCGCCACCAATGACTGGATCACCAAGGCACAGGTTCCAGTCATCGAACTCAAGATACCGCACGCCAAGAAAGGGCGAGATGCCCACCGCCGTCCTGGACTTGATAAGAAGGAGGTAACGAAACTTATTGATCTTGCTCGTATTAAGTTTGCGGATACCACAGACCCACGTCTCAGGCACCAGCGGTTCATGCTCTATACTTTTGTTGGAATGATGGCCTGCACTGGTATGCGGCCATTCGAGTGCATGAAGTTAAGAATGAAAGATATTGATGTCACTTCAGGGCCGCTAATGGATAGCTATACCAAGGTTTATGCGAGCGGCAAAAGCAAGTGTCGATGGCTTATCCCATTAGACGAGTTTGGAAACGCCACATGGTTTTTAATCAATTCCACAATACAGCTTTGGAAAAGGCTTGAGCCTAAAATTAATGTGCGAACTGAGCTTGGCGATAAAATGATATTTTGTGATTATGACGGAACTCCGATAAAGAGTTTAAACAGAGGATTTGCCGGTCTTTTGAAAGAGGCAAAACTGCACATCGACCCGGAGACAGGAAAGCAGCGTGACGCATACTGTTTGAGGCATTATTATGCCACTGAACGGCTCATTGCTGGTGTATCCGTTTACACCCTGGCCGAGAATATGGGAACTTCGGTTCAGATGATTGAGCGCCATTATGGGCACTTGAAGCCGGAGATGGCTGCGGAGGAACTCACGAAGAAGGGCAAGGGGTGATGCCAGCATTACGGCTGTTGGCTCAATCATTCGTGATCATAGTTGCACATTAAGGTTTTCCAAAAACTCAAGCGCATGAGGGAAAGTAAATGACCGAGACGCTGTATGAGAGAGATGGATTAATGATTACAGATAGATTTATTAAAATAAGTGACGGCCATGGGAAGTGCATGGTCGATATGGCGGAGGTCGCAGAGGTATCACTTGGCCCGCCAGAAGTTAAGCATATAGACACATACGCCATGATATCGTTTCAGGCTGTTGGGTTTGGGGCCGTCCTTTACGATACAGGCTTTGTTGGGATATGCTTTCTTGCGATTGCCGTTATTTCATTGATAGTCGTTCTGTTGAAAATGGCCGTCAAGTCTGGAATGGATGTTGTGACGATTACCCTTTCAGCAGGAGTAAGGCGGCCACTAACAAATATTGGAGCGCCGATTGAAACCCTCAATGCGATTTATGAGGCAATATCTAAAGCCATTGAATTGAACCAATGGGACGATGAGTATGAAGATAATCTCGAAGATGACGGAGATTTGCCATTTTAATACGATGGCCGGCGATCATTGCCGCCGGCCATCAGGTTCCAGGATCACTTCGCGGGCTTGCTCGGAGTCGCCTTCTTGAACGCTTTCTTGCGGCTCTCAACCACACCCTGGAGCACGGCGTCGAGTTCACCCGCCGCCACCGCCTTCTTGACGGTCTGGAGGGTGGGAACCAACTTGTCGAGGGTGCCGACGACGACGCTGGACTTGCCGCCGACCTGCACCGCCTTGTTGGCGAATCGGAGTTCCAGGAGAATCCGACCACCGGCATCGCTGAACCACATCTTGCGAATCGGATGTTGGACCTTCACCCGCTCCTTCCGGCCAGTGGCTTCGTCCACCAGTTGCCACTTTTCGGTATAGGTGAAGTACGGCTGGTTCTGCTGGTCGGCGTTGAAGGCGGCTATCTGGTGGTCCAGTGCCGCCAGCATCTTGTTGCGAAGGTTGGTGACCGGATCGGCGGAAACCGCACGCTTGGCGGTATCGGACAACGTGAGCGAGGAAAGGATGGACATGGGGAAGTTCTCCATAAGTTCTGATGCCTGAGCCTATGGATTGGTAGATAGCGGTCACCTTAAGATTGACTGATCTGGTCAGAATTCTGACGTGCAGTTTATCCCACCTCGAAAAGCCCGGCAGCCACTGAAGCTGCCGGGCATCTCAAGCCTAGAAAGCGTGATCGGGGATCAGTCTTTGGGCCGCCGACCGAGGCCAAGCTGCAGGGCCAGATCGGAACGAGCCTTGGCGTAGTTGGGGGCGACCATCGGGTAATCGGTAGGCAGGCCCCACTTGGCGCGGTACTCATCGGGGGTCATGTTGTAGGAGGTGTTGAGATGCCGCTTGAGCATCTTCAGCTTCTTCCCGTCCTCAAGGCAGACGATGTAGTCGGGCGTGACGGACTTCTTGACCGGCACGGCGGGCTTGAGATCGGCCGCAGTTTCAACCACTGCCGGCGGATTGACCAGCCCTTTTAACGCCTGCTGGACGGTGGAGATCACGCCGGGGAGATCGTTGACGGTGACGTTGTTTCGGGAGACAAAGGCCGCCACTATCTGGGCCGTCAGTTGAGGGATCAGGGCTTCGCTCATCACGCTCTCCAGGGATGGGGCTATCTTAAACAGCGGCGTACCACCAATTGTCATTGCCATCAAGGTTGGGATCATGGCAGCAAACAGGCCGCCCAAACTTTTGGGCGGCCATGTTTCTGAGAAGCAACATCAACAGAATGTCTAACGGCCTTCATTCCGGTTCAATGCTGCCAGAACACCTCGATGGAGAGATGTCATTGTGGCATCAATCCCAAAGTGCCCATATAATAGTCCTGTTGCTTCACTCAAAATATTACGAATGCCAATCAATTCCATTGACCTCGGAATACCAGCATCAGGATTTCCAACGCCAAGCATGCACTTTTTGACGTTTAGGCTGTTATATAGCCGGCAAGCAAGCGGCCTACATTTATATATCATGCATTTTTTTGTATCCGCAAGAAAGGCGCATTTTGTTTTGCGCTTAATATATTCATCGATGCCATTGTTCTCAAGTTCAGAGTTTTGCTGTATCCGCTGCCTCACCGCCTCAAAATCCTTGTTCGGCATAGCCTTCATATTAGCAGCTATCAAGTTCGCCTCACCGGAAAATACATCAACATAAAGAGTGCAGCAAAATGAACACCCGGCCTTGCATGAGCTGTTCGCGAATGCCTTTGATACCCGACACACCTCATCGCAGCACCGGTTTATATGTTTTCCGATGCAAGCCTCGATGTTTCTCGAAGCGTTCTTTTCAATGTCCGCGCACACATCAACAAATACCTCTGCCGCCGTGATATGCGCTGGGTCTTCCTCCATATGCTCACTATAATCAGTATCATTCATATTCTAAATTCCTTCTTTCAAAATTTATGTGGAGCCAATTATTAGTATTTTAGCATTGCGGCAATGACAGTTTTGATAAATGCGTTTGGGCGAACATTTAGATTTGTGATTTCCAATGTCCCTGTAATATCGTGCTGACCTTGACAGAGAGACATGTCAAACTTACCGTGAGTGATGGAATCAAATATTTCCATCTCAAATACCCTGTATTCAAAGTCACCCTTGCAAGATACTTCAAATTTCACAAACAACTCAAAATCGGCGATTTTTACCGTTATGTCTTCCTCGCAATCAGAGAGGCGTGGAAAATTCCATATATCCGGCGGCACTCTATGATGTAGGGTATGGTTCCATTCCGTTATAATGAATGCGGCGACCGAAAGTGCTTCGAAGTCAGTCAGGTCTCTGAAGCCCTCTTCATTTCTCTCAGGAATATTTTGTTCGTATTTTTTAGTTGGTTTAAATATTTTGCTCATAACTCTATCCTTCAAAAAAAATCCCGAGCCTATTGAATGGAAGTCTGGCTCGGGATACTGGTTGGTTTTGAGAGATTATGTATTGGGCATTATATTTGGATACCACAAGTCGGCCTGCCCATACCGACTTGAAACTCTTTTAACAAATCTCTCAAATTATTGATGAACAAGACTTCCGATTTTGCCCTTCAACAACCTTAATATACAAAACCATGATTTGAACTTCATTATTAATCTTCTCCAAAATAGAATTATCTTTATCAAACCACTTTAGATCGTTTCAATCGTGACGCCCTTCACCAATGCGCCTCTTTAAACCGGCGCATCGGTTCGGCTTTGTTTACGCAAGACGATCACCGACGATCTCATGAAGGGCTTGTCGGCCAGTGCCCTGGGATGTCAGGGTGGTGCGGTAAACGAGGAAGGGGCAATGCGGGTAGCGCCCAGTGGTTCCGGTGATGGGGTGACACCTCACAGGGCAAACTCGCCCTGCCGGGCATCGCCATCATGCCGGCGGTCGCTTCGGCGGTTTGGCGAACTGGTCAAAGATGCTTGTCGGATTGCATCCCAAAGGCGGTCGGTCAATCCGTCAATCTCATTGGCCGAAGCCATATCGCCAGTCTGTTTAAATTCATCGCCCATATTATCAAGCCTCACATATAGGTTGACGAGCGCATCAATTCCAGGTTCATGCTTAGAAGCACGAAGCCATGAAACATATCTCTTTGATTTTGCTAACATTAATTCAGAAAATCGATTATCAGATATGTCATAACCAATTACCCTCATTTCGTTTATGACCATATATAATGTCTCACTCAAATCTGTCATGTCACACACCTTCTCTGTTAATATCGCTGAGCCGTTTCTGTTGATCGGTAAGGGATGTCTTGGTTTTTAGAATACGGGCTTGTTGCTTTTGGCATTTCGCCGCTTTCATATTTCGGTCTGCGGCGTTAGACATCGCCTCAAAATCCTCAGAAAACTCTCGTTTTTCATTGCTAAATATTTCCCAATATTTCATTTCATATACCTCCGTGATATGGGCTTTTGAGCAAGCCCCTAACCTATTTATAGTTTGGCGAAGATATCTCTCAGTTTGGAGAAATAATAAATTGATCCATTGATCGAATTTCAATAG